>JANYBL010000010.1 GCA_025360815.1 Burkholderiales bacterium | reverse complement strand
CCAACCATTACCAATGTGATACGGTAACGACATCGATGTGTAGCGAATCTTGGTTGGAAATAACTCCACCAGCATCGCCGCAATCGGGCCGTAAACCATCGTTACATAAAGCATCAGCACGAAGATGACAAACACGATCATGGGCTTGTTCATCTCTGCAGGATTGGCAGACGTCGGATAACCTGCCTCCTTCAGAGCAGCCTTTATCGCAGCGTCGTCCGTGCCCTTAATGACGGTGTCTTTTATTTTGACGGCAACCGGTGCGTCAGCCAACGGCGCCTCATAACTAAAGTTAATACCTGCCCCCGTCAACAGCTTCTTAATTTTCACGCAATCTTTTTTGTGATCATCATGTTGCGGAATAAGCGAAGCAACGAAGCTGAACTCACATTTGCGTTCGCTTTGATCAGCCATCACGACCACTGGTGAAGATTTGGTGGCTCTGCCCAACGCCGGGTTTGCCGCATCAGCCAACATATTGAACAGCGGGAAATAAGTAACCGCGCCAAGCAGGCAACCTGCCAAAATAATCCACTTGCGGCCAATCTTGTCGGACAACCAGCCGAAGAAAATAAAGAACGGCGTAGCCAACAACAATCCAATCGCCAACAAAATATAGGTGTCTTTAAAATCAACTTTAACCGCATTTTGCAAGAAGAACAGCACTTGGAATTGCCCGGTGTACCAAACCACACCTTGTCCAGCTGTTGCGCCTAACAAGGCCAACAAAACGAACTTGTTGTTTGGATACTTGAAAAAACTTTCAGTGATGGGGGCTTTGGAACTCTTGCCTTCAGCCTTCATGCGTTGGAACAACGGTGATTCATTCAATTTCAATCGTATGTAGATCGAGAAAATCAACAATACAATCGACAGCCAGAACGGAATTCTCCAGCCCCATTGCTTAAATTCGTCGACACTCAGACCAATAGAAGTACGGCAAAGGTAAATCACAATCAGTGCCAAAAATAAGCCAAGTGTCGCCGTCGTCTGAATCCATGCTGTCGACAAACCACGCTTCCCCGCAGGGGCATGCTCAGCGACATAGGTCGCGGCGCCACCGTATTCGCCGCCGAGCGCCAAACCTTGCAGCAAACGCAACAGCAACAGGATAATCCAAGCGGCATCGCCGATCTGCCCGTAGGTAGGCAAGAAACCTAATGCGGCCGTTGCGCCGCCCATCAAAACAATAGTGATCAGGAAAGTGTATTTACGACCGATCAAATCGCCTAAACGGCCAAAAAACAAGGCTCCAAACGGCCGGACTAAGAAACCGGCTGCCAATGTGGCAAGTGATGCCAGCAAGCCAACCGTCGGGTTCCCTGGAGGATAAAATTTGTCGACAAAGAAAACGGCCAATACCGCAAATAAATAAAAATCGTACCATTCAAACACCGTCCCCAGCGATGAAGCAAAAATAACTTTTCGCTCTTCCTGCGGGGATACTTCTAAACCATTCGCTGCTGTAGCCATGCGACCTCCTGTTAAAGTTTTAAGTTTCGAATGCGGTTTATTATTGGGTTTCCCGCTCAAAGTGTACTGCGCTTTTATTCAACAAAGTTACCTTACTTTCTACAAAATTTTACTCTTAAATCAACATTTACTTATGTTGCAACGCACCACAAAATAGTTCATTCCACACCTTCCATTCAATACGCGCTTACGATCAAATTCAACGCTAAGTACTATGTTTGAGTTGTTCCAGAATCGCCGGATTCTCCAGCGTAGAAATATCCTGCGTAATCGCCTCGCCTCTGGCAATGGATCGCAATAGGCGCCGCATGATTTTCCCGGAGCGGGTCTTCGGCAAATTGTCGCCAAAGCGTATATCTTTCGGCTTGGCAATCGGACCGATTTCACGGCCGACCCAATCGCGCAATTCTTTGGCAAGCGCTTTTGCGTCGTCGCCTATCGGTCGTGTACCTTTGAGTACCACGAAGGCAACAATCGCCTCACCCGTCAAATCATCTGGGCGGCCAACGACCGCAGCCTCGGCTACTAGCCTCGAGTTTGAGACCAACGCCGATTCAATTTCCATCGTGCCGAGCCGATGCCCCGATACATTCAACACATCATCAATCCGCCCCATGATGGTGAAATAACCAGTCGTTTTATCGCGCACTGCGCCGTCACCAGCGAGGTACAACCTGCCGCCTAACTCTTCGGGGAAATAGGTTTTTTTGAATCGCTCTGGGTCGCCCCAGATGGTACGGACCATTGACGGCCACGGACGTTTAACAACCAAAATACCACCGCTCCCGTTCTCAACATCGTGGCCAGTTTCATCAACGATCGCAGCCATAATGCCCGGCAGTGCAAGTGTGCAAGAGCCCGGCATGAGCGTTGTGACGCCGGGCAGCGGCGTGATCATATGTCCACCGGTTTCGGTCTGCCAGAACGTATCTACAATCGGGCATCGCCCACCGCCAATATTCTCGTGATACCACATCCACGCTTCGGGATTGATTGGCTCGCCAACAGAACCCAAAATCCGCAGCGAGGTTAAATCGTAGTGACGCGGATGCACTTTAGGATCAACCTCGCCAGCTTTTATGAGCGAACGAATCGCGGTTGGCGCGGTATAAAAGACAGTAACTTTGTGCTTTTGGACCATGTCCCAAAAACGTCCTGCGTTCGGATAAGTCGGCACACCCTCAAAAATTAATTCGGTACCGCCCACCGCCAGTGGACCATAGCAAACGTACGAGTGCCCGGTCACCCAGCCAATATCGGCGGTGCACCAGAAAAGGTCATCGGGTTTACTATCAAACGTCCATTTCATCGTGAGCGCCGCCCAGAGCAAATAGCCGCCCGTCGAATGCTGAATTCCTTTTGGCTGCCCGGTTGAGCCCGAGGTATAAAGAATAAACAGCGGATGTTCCGCGTCGACCCACTCCGGCTCACAGATTTCGCTTTGTGTTACTTCGAGCTCATGCCACCAATGGTCACGGCCATCAGTCATGTTGACGGGATTGCCGGTACGACGATAAACGATAGCGGCCTTGATATGCTCCCCACTACCCATGGCAAGCGCTTCATCGACAATCGCTTTGATCGGCAATGCTTTGCCACCGCGCATTTGCTCGTCCGCTGTGATGATGGCGGATGCGCCGGCATCGACAATACGTTCGTGCACACTCTTGGCTGAGAAGCCGCCGAACACAACGGAATGAATCGCGCCGATGCGCGCGCAGGCTTGCATCGCAACCACGCCCTCAATCGTCATCGGCATATAAATGATGACGCGATCACCTTTTTTGATCCCCATTGATTTTAGCGCATTGGCAAATTTGCAGACCCTCAACGTGAGCGCGCGATAAGTAATCCGCGTTACCGCCCCGTCGTCGGCCTCGAACACAATCGCAGTTTTATCGGCATTGCCGTTGACAAGATTACGATCCAAACAATTGTAGGACGCGTTTAATTCACCATCCGAAAACCATTTATAAAAGGGCGCATTTGATTCATCTAGAACCTCGGTAAACGGCGTATGCCACGACAGGGTTTCACGGGCATGCTTGGCCCAGAAACCGCGATAGTCGGCACTAGCTTCGGCACACATCTCGTTATAGGCCGCCATGCCCGAAATATTGGCTTGACGCACCATCGCCTCAGAAGGTGGGAAAAGGCGACTCTCCTGCGACATCGATTCGATGTTCGACATGCTGCTCTCCTCGTTGCTTGTTTTTGAGTTTACAAATTTCTTATTTGTACGATGTATAGCATGAAACGCAAAAAACTGCGTTGACGTTACGACTATCGACAGGGGCAGTTGAGCCGAAATTACCATCGGATCATGGCGGCATGAATTTAAACGACAATATCTTATATCTTATATAAGACCTATTGACGCACCGCAACAAAAAGAGTAATTTCCCAATATGTCAGTTTGCTTTATTACGCTTTAACCGTATCCATCATCCTAATAGCACCATCCTTATCAATACTTGCCAAAGCCCATTTCATGAGCAATCCATTCGATATCCATATACCCACGGCAACCGTACTAGGCGATTATTGGCCAGGTATTCAAATTTATTACCCGCCGGTGAAATACGCGCCGGCTTTGGGTTTGTACGAAGATTTAGAGCAAGCATCGCTCCGGTTTAAAAAGCATGCTTGGGGCACCAATTCACACACCCTTATCTTTGATCTGGAAGACGGTTGCCGCCAAAAAGAAATGTCGCGCGAATTGCTACGAATGGAGTTGCCACATATGCCCAAGCGGCGCGAAGTGCAGGTGGCGATCCGGATAAATCCGTTTCGCACGGATGAGTATGAAAAAGACCTGCAACTGATTCGTGATTTATCTGATCATATCGATGTCGTCATGCTCGCTAAAGCGGGCGAGGCTTACGGCTCGCCAGAGATTCGTGATCTTTCTGCAGTGCTGGTTGGCTTAAACCACAAGATGACGATCCAGCCGATTATTGAGCACCCGAAATCGCTCAAAATCGCACCCGATTTGATGCAATACGCGACGGTCAAGCACGTGGTGTTCGGCATTCATGACTTCTCGAAAGCGATGGGCATTCAAATCACGCCGCGTAATTGGACAAATGAACTTGCGTATTTCATGAACCAAATTTTGTTCGAGGCACGTATCGCCGGTAAAGGTGTCATCGGCGGCGTCGAGACGCTGATCGGCAATTCAATGATGCCCGAAAATTTTGTCGAGCCTGACGATGTCCGCCGGTGGCTCGATCTGCATGGCGATGAAGAATCACGAGTTGTTTATAAGCACGCCTGTGAAGAATCCGCCATGGGCATGACTGGCAAACAAGTGATTCATCCGTATCACATTCACCCGTGCAAGGTCGCCTATACGCCCTCGCCTACGGACACCAGAACTAAAATCGCCATCCTCAAAGCGGCGATTGAAGCCGATGCCCTGCTTGGCGGCGCGATTAAATTCAACGGTGAAATGCTCGACCCGCCGATGTTTGGTAAAGCGCTGCAAACGCTGTTGCGCGCTCATGCGCTGCACGCGTTGTCGGTTGACGATTCCGCGTTTGCAGTTGAGGTTTTACGTAAATTGCCTGCACAGGTAGTGCGTGAAAACTGGCCGTACGGTGTCATCTTATAAAAAAGCGATGTAGTCATTCGGCGGGAATTTTCAGACAAAACACCCTCGAAACGCCCGTCCAGCCTAGTGTTTTAATTAAATTGTGATCGCATGATGAACGCAAATGTCCGCTTCCCCTCTTTCCAACCCTACCCCGCTTGGACATGGAATGTTCCCGATTTTTTTAACATCGGCGTAGCATGCACCGACGCGCATCTTGGTACGGATATTGAAAACCGCATCGCCATGATCGTCGAAGACGATGCACTTGGTACCCGTTCAATTACTTATGCAGAACTGGCCGAGCGCACCAGCCAGTTTGCACAGCTGTTGCGGAAGCTTGGCGTTGGACCAGGCGACCGCGTGTTGATTCGCCTCCCCAACAGCATCGATTATCCGACCGCATTTTTGGGCGCGATGAAAGCAGGCTGCATCGCTGTGCCGACCTCGACATTGCTCACCGCGGAGGAAGTTTTATACCTGGCCGAAGATTCCGGCGCAAAAGTGCTGGTGATGGATTCCGCGGCGTGGCTGCAAATGGCGGAGCGTGTCGGTCTTGCGGAGAGTCTAAACCTCGTACTCCTATCAGGCGAAAGTCAACAGACATCTGGGGGCACGCCAAACGCACTCAATGTCGTGAATTTGGCGCCTGCACTAAAGGAAATCACCGCATGGTCAGCACCACACGCCACCCACGCCAATGCTCCCGCGTACCTCGTTTACACCTCGGGAACAACCGGCTATCCAAAAGGTGTTTTGCACGCCCACCGGGCGCTTCTCGGTCGCGAACCGGCTTCAAAATATTGGTTTAATTTCGACGATAAACAAGTTGATCGCATCCTCCATTCAGGCAAATTTAATTGGACC
Organism: Burkholderiales bacterium; assembly: GCA_025360815.1. Lineage (GTDB taxonomy): Bacteria > Pseudomonadota > Gammaproteobacteria > Burkholderiales > Usitatibacteraceae > UKL13-2. The sequence goes on along the minus strand of JANYBL010000010.1, from coordinate 29,446 downwards.
TATGTGCTCGGGTCCGGCTTGATGGACCCACTCTATTTGGGCAAAACCGTCATCGTACATGAGGGAAAAAATGACGCGAACTGTTGGACGCGGCTCATTGCCAAACATGGCGCCACCATCTTCATCGGCGTGCCTACTATTTACCGCCAAATTCTACAAAAAACGACGACCACCAAGGCCGACGTGCCCACGCTTCGATTTTGCATGAGTGCCGGTGAGCATCTGTCCGACGATATGCTGACAGCATGGCGCACGCGCTTTGGCATGGATATTTATGAGGCCGTCGGCATGAGCGAATTTTCATACTATTTATCTCAATCTATTCATCGCCCGATTCGCGCCGGCTCAGCCGGCTTTGCGCAGCCGGGGCATGATATTCAATTGCTCAATCCCGATACGATGCAGCCGGTTCCAGCTGGCGAGGAGGGCATGATCGCCATTCCAGAGACAGATCCCGGTTTGTTTTTGCGCTATTGGAACCTTGATGCAGAAACGGCCAAATACAAACATGACGGCTATTTCTTCACTGGCGATTACGCCAAAATTGACATTGAGGGCTATCTGTGGTTTTTGGGGCGTCGAGATGACATCATCAAAAGCTTTGGTTATCGCGTCTCACCGTACGAAGTGGAGCGCGTGCTCAAATCGCACCCTGCCGTGGCCGACTGCGCCTGTATCGGTGAAGAAATAGAGAAAGATAAATTGATTGTTGCGGCCTACGTCATCCTGCAGCAGGCCCAGCAGGTCTCTGCCGATGAACTCCTCAAATTCGGCCAACAACATCTCGCCGCCTACAAAGCGCCCAAGCGGATCTACCTTGCCAAGGATTTTCCGCGCACCAAGAATGGTAAAATTCTACGCAGAGAAATTTCACCGGCGACGGCAATTGCAAAATCGGCGTGAAACGTTTGAAGCTTTGTCGGAATGCTTAGCGCTTCACTAGCGGTGTTGGTGTCATCAAGCATTCTTTAACACCCGGCAAAATCATTTTGCCGGGTTTCGTTATTTTCTTTCTTTTTTCTTGTGGCTTTTTTGAGACCGCTATGGACAACCAACCCCGCCCACACAAACCGCTGAAAACGTTACCCAACTTGATTTTCATGAGCCGATGGCTGCAAGTACCGCTCTATATTGGGCTTATCGCTGCACAAGTTATTTATGTTTACCTCTTTTGGGCGGAACTCTATTATTTGATTCTTTCCGCGATGGGCAACGAATCCGCTTTAAAACATATATTGGATGCGGTCACCGTTGAAGGTGCCGCCGTCAAGCCGACCAAGCTCAACGAAACAACCCTGATGTTGGTCGTGCTGGGGTTGATTGATGTGGTCATGATTTCAAATTTGCTCATTATGGTCATTGTCGGTGGCTATGAAACCTTCGTTTCGCGCATGAACTTAAGCAATCACCCGGATCAACCAGAGTGGTTATCTCACGTAAATGCGTCGGTGTTAAAAGTAAAACTGGCCACTGCCATCATCGGCATTTCGTCCATTCATTTACTGAAAACGTTTATCAATGCGAAGGCGTATATGGATAACGGTGAATGGATTGCACAAACGGTTATTCACATTACGTTTCTGCTGTCGGCGCTAGCCATCGCGTATTGCGACCGCATCATGACTCAACATAGTAAGCCACCATCCGCTAACAGCGCCCATTAGTGGCTCGTAGTCACCATCAGTCGAAATAAAGGAGCGCATCATGCCCAACCAAACCGTCATTAAGCAAGAAGACTTCATTCAATCTGTTGCCGATGGCTTTCAATATATCAGCTACTACCATCCGCCCGATTACATCAAAGCACTGCACGAGGCTTACGACAGTGAAGCCTCGCCCGCTGCGAAAGATGCAATGGCGCAAATCCTCATCAACTCGCGCATGGCGGCTGAGGGTCACCGCCCAATTTGCCAGGACACCGGCATTTGCATTGCGTTTGTGAAAGTGGGAATGGATGTTCGCTTTGATGCGGCCAATGCAGCTCTGATGAGCTTGGAAGAAATGGTCAACGAAGGCGTTCGGCGCGCCTATACCGATAAGGACAATCCGCTGCGCGGTTCGATGTTGCTTGATCCCGATGGCGTGCGCAAAAATACCGGCGACAATACACCAGGCGTAACGCATGTCGAGTTGGTCCCCGGCAATACGGTGGAAGTGACCGTTGCAGCAAAGGGTGGCGGGTCAGAAAACAAATCAAAATTCGCGATGCTGCTGCCCTCGGACAGCGTGGTGGACTGGGTGCTGAGTCAATTGCCGATCATGGGCGCTGATTGGTGCCCCCCGGGCATCTTGTCGATCGGCATTGGTGGCTCGCCCGAGAAAGCGATGCTGATGGCGAAATGGGCGATGATGGCGCCGATGAATATCCACGAATTGCAAGCCCATGCGAGAACTGGCGCTACTCTAACGCGTGCCGAAACCTTGCGTCTAGAATTGTTTGAAAAAGTAAACGCACTTGGCATTGGCGCACAGGGGTTGGGTGGCTTAACAACCGTACTTGATGTCAAGGTTACAGACTATCCTACTCACGCAGCCTCCAAGCCGGTTGCACTGTTACCCAATTGCGCAGCCACGCGTCACATTCACTTCACCCTTGATGGTTCGGGTCCCGCCATATTGGCGGTGCCATCGCTGGACGATTGGCCAACGCTCACGATGGATATTTCAAGCTCAAAGCGCGTTAATATCGATGGCATTAGTCGTGAAAAATTGGGCGAGCTCCGCGCTGGCGACCGTGTTCTGCTGACCGGTAAAATCCTTACCGGCCGCGATGCCGCACATCGCCGCTTAATCGATATGATGAATCGCGGCGAGGCATTGCCAGTGGATTTGACCGACCGCTTGATTTACTACGTTGGTCCGGTCATGGCCGTACGCGACGAAGTGGTTGGCCCAGCCGGCCCGACCACCGCATCACGCATGGACAAGTTCACCGCGCCGTTACTAGAGAAAACTGGACTAATTGGTATGATCGGCAAATCCGAGCGCGGTGCAGCGACCGTTGAAGAAATCAAGCGCGCCGGCGCGACTTATTTTATCGCCGTCGGCGGTGCTGCCTATTTGGTTTCAAAGGCCATTAAGGCTTCACGCTTGGTTGCATTCGGCGATCTTGGGATGGAGGCAATTTATGAATTTGATGTTGTCGATATGCCGGTGATTGTAGCGGTGGATTCGCTCGGCAACGCGGTACATAAGTCGGGTCCCGCTGAATGGCGCGGAAAAATTGCTGCTGGCAAAAGTAGTGTCAACAGCATTCCTGTCGTGGTTGTCTGAATACGAGAATGAATCTGCTTTATGATCAGCGGCGCGACCATTGTTGACCCCTTTGCTGAAGCTGCCGTCGCCTGATCAGCCCCATCCAAAATTGATGTCAATGTCGTCCAATACCAAGACTGCCCCCCGCATTGTAGTTGTTGATGGTGCCAACGGTTTTCGTCGCCTGATCGCGACGTATCTTCTCGCAAAATGGCCCAGTGCGACCGTCGAGGAAGTAGACCCTTTTTCGCAAACCCTGCTCGGCCCTGAAATCGTATTCGGGACCTCGGGCGATGTCGTCGTGATGGGTGGTATTGGCACCGTCAAAGAAGGTATTTCCATCCTGCATAGGCTGCGCAATCGTCCGCAATGCCCGCCTGTCGTGCTGCTTGTCGCACAACAACTGGCTGATGATGTCGACCAATTTATTGCCGCCGGGGCTGCCGGTGTTTTGTTCAAGGATGCACTCTCACAAGCGGCCCTTTGTCGGCTGGTAGGGCGCCTTTTGTTACATGATTTGCCGTTATTTTCGCCGCCACCAATGTCCGTTACCCTAACCGAGCAGGGCGGGCAGCCAAGCGACCCAGCAAACCACAAGCCAAGCAAACCTAAAACCTTTGGCACCTTTAGTTTTGTCAAAGCAGGCATCAGTGGCGAAACCATTTGCGTCAATATCCAAGGCTATCGATACATAGCAACACTCGCATCAAGCCCGATGGCGCAAGTATTCCTTGCCGAACAAATCGCCCAGGGCACAGACAAGCGCGACATACCGAAACCCGGCCACCCCGACGAACACCAGAAACACGACAAACGCTCTGCACATCAACGCGCCGTGATTAAAGTATTGACCGCATCGCCCACCAATAATTTTGACGGCATTACCCGTTTTTGTTGGCGCTATCAATTTATCCACAGCTTGCAAGGCCACCACGTCGTTCGCTACCTAGACATGGGCATTGCCGGGGCTTGGCCTTACGCGGTACTCGAATACCTTGCCGACGGGAATTTGCGGCGAATCATGAGCGTCGATCCCACGACAGCTGACGACCTAGCCACGGTGCGTATCATGCACGGTTTGGCTGAGGCGCTTTCTGCTGTCCATGCAGGAAATATTGCCCATCTCGATTTGAAACCTGAAAATGTTTTTTTTCGCGTGGGCGGCACCGGAAAAAATGAAATCACGCTGCGCCATGCGCAGAGCAGCTCACAAAGCCCCTGTGAACTCGTGCTGATTGATTTTAATATTTCCGCCCCGTTCGGTCGCACCGCTAAAAGCACATTAGCCACGAATCTGTTGGGCGGCGGCGAGGGTGCAGGCGCGCCGGTGTTGGGCACACCCGCATATATGAGTCCGGAGCAGGGTCAAGGCTTGCCGATCGATGGCCGCAGTGATCTCTATAGCTTGGGTGCGATATTTTTTGAAATGCTTGCGGGCGAAAAGCCTTATGCGGCTAAAAATGATGCCGAATTGCTGTATCGACATATCCATGATGAAATCCCCCTTCTGCCAAAACGGGCTCGCCAATTTCAGCCGATTGTTGATCGTCTGATGGCAAAGCGTCCAGAGGAACGTTATGCAACCGCGACAGAATTATCCGAATCGCTTGCACCTTTTTTAGCGGACGCATAACCCGGCAGCAAGCGTTCTAGTCTATTCAACACACTATATTTTAATATTTTATAAACTTGGTCACCCCCATGCTGCCCCACGGCTCCGCCGACGCTTACTTTATTGCCAAACTTGCTGCCCAGTACGCTGCACAGCACGGCGCACATCAAAAACCGTTGTTCATTCTCACCGCGAGCGCGCAGGACGCCGAGCGCCTGCAACATGAAATCGCGTTTTTCGCACCCACTTTAGGCATCTACCGTCTGCCCGATTGGGAAACATTGCCTTACGACCAATTCTCGCCCCACCCAGATTTGGTGTCGGAAAGATTGGCAACGCTATATCAATTTTTACATGCAAAATTTGATGTTGGCATCGTGCCGGTGACGACCGCGATGACGCGCCTTGCACCGCTCGAATATTTGGCCGGTCGCGCGTTTTTCTTGCGTACCAAGACCAAGCTCAATATCGACACCATGCGCGAGAGTTTGACCTTTGCCGGCTACACGCACACCGCACAAGTGATGGCGCCCGGCGAATATGCAGTGCGCGGCGGGCTGATCGATTTGTTCCCAATGGGATCAACTGTTCCCTATCGCGTCGATTTATTTGGTGACGAGATTGACCAAATTCGCACCTTCGACGTCGATACCCAGCGCAGCATTTATCCGGTGAACGAAATCCGCATGCTGCCTGCCCATGAATTTCCGATGGACAAATTGGGGCAGCACACATTTCGCGAGAATTTCCGCGACCGTTTCGAGGGCGACCCCTCCAAGAGTCGCTTGTATAAGGATGTTTCAGCCGGTTTAGCGCCTAACGGGGTGGAATATTATTTGCCGCTGTTCTTTGAAAAAACGTCCACCGTGTTCGATTATTTACCACGTCAGACGGAAATATTTCTACATGCCAGCAGCGGCAAGGAAGCGGCTGGCGATGCAGAAAATGATGCTGGCGGCATCTCGGCTAAGGCCGATGCGTTTTGGCTGGACGCAAAATCTCGCTACGAATTATTGCGCGGCGATAAAGACCGCCCACTGTTGCCGCCCAAAGACATTTTTCTGCCAACGGATGAATTATTTTCCGGCATCAACGCGTTCAAAAAATTAGCTGCAGCCGATATTTTTTCGCCCACAAAGGCATTGCCCGCAATCGAGGTAGATCGTAAAGCAGCCGATCCGTTGGCGCGATTTAAAAAGTTTTTTAACGTCTTTACGGATGAGGGTTCGGCCAAAATTTTAATCGCCGCCGAAAGCCTCGGCCGCCGCGAAACGGTAGCGCAATTCCTCTCGGAACATGCCCTGAAAACCGCGCCAGTGCTAGATTTTGGGGCATTTATACAAAGCATCGAGCAACTGAATATCGTCGCTGCACCGTTGCAATCTGGCTTCATTTTGCTGGATTCAAACGAAGCCTTCGTCACCGAAAACGAACTCTACGCGTCCGAAATAAAACAAACCCGACGCCGCACCGATAAGCGCAACAATGGCAACGCTGAAGGCATGCTGCGCGATTTGGCTGAAGTCAGTATCGGCGATCCGGTTGTCCATAACGACCACGGCATTGGCCGCTATATGGGCTTGGTTAATATGGATTTCGGTGATGGCAAAATGGAATTCATGGAGCTGCATTACGCAGAAGCCGCAAAATTGTTTGTGCCAGTTTCGCAACTCAGCGTGATCTCGCGCTATACCGGCGCGAACCCAGAGAACGCGCCCCTGCATCGTCTCGGTTCTGGACAATGGGAAAAAGCGAAGCGCAAAGCGGCCGAACAGGTACGCGATACGGCGGCCGAATTGCTCAATCTCTATGCACGCCGCGCTGCACGCAAGGGGTTTGCGTTTCCGCTGGCGTTAAATGAATTTGATGCATTTTCAGCCACCTTCCCATTTGAAGAAACACCCGATCAAGCCACCGCCATTCGCGCAGTGATGGCTGACATGACGTCAGGTCAGCCGATGGATCGCTTAGTCTGCGGCGATGTGGGCTTTGGTAAAACGGAGGTCGCGTTGCGTGCCGCGTTCATTGCCGTAAGTGCCGGCAAGCAAGTCGCAATCTTGGTGCCGACCACCCTGCTGGCGGAACAACATTTTCAAAATTTCTCGGATCGATTCGCCGAATGGCCCGTAAAACTGGCTGAATTCTCACGTTTCCGCTCGGCAAAAGAAACTACCACCGCGATGAAAGGCCTGGCTGACGGCACCATCGATATTGCGATTGGCACTCACAAGCTGATTCAAAAAGACATGGTGTTTAAGAACTTGGGGCTGGTGATTATCGATGAGGAACACCGCTTCGGTGTGCGGCAAAAGGAATCGCTCAAAGCCATGCGCGCTGAGGTCGATGTGCTCACCCTCACTGCCACGCCGATCCCGCGCACGCTGGCGATGTCGCTCGAGGGGCTGCGTGATTTTTCGGTGATTGCGACCGCGCCGCAGCGCCGTTTATCGATTAAAACCTTCGTCAATACGCAGTCTGAGGGCATCGTACGTGAAGCCGTATTGCGGGAGCTAAAGCGCGGTGGGCAGGCTTATTATCTGTATAACGAAGTGGAAACGATCCAAAACCAGCTTGAAAAGCTCGAAAGACTGTTGCCTGAAGCCCGCATCGCGATTGCCCATGGCCAGCTCCCTGAGCGGGAATTGGAGCGGGTGATGCGAGATTTTTATCATCAAAAGTCAAATGTTTTGCTCTGCTCGACCATTATCGAAACCGGTATCGATGTGCCGACGGCGAACACAATTTTGATTCACCGTGCTGACAAATTTGGCTTGGCGCAATTGCACCAGCTGCGCGGCCGCGTCGGGCGCTCGCACCATCAGGCCTACGCGTATTTGCTCACGCCGCCATCCGAGGCGTTGTCGAGCAATGCAAAAAAACGGCTGGAGGCAATTCAAGCGATGGAAGATTTGGGCGCAGGGTTTTACCTGGCAATGCATGATTTAGAAATTCGCGGCGCAGGCGAAGTGCTGGGCGATTCACAATCCGGCGGCATCCAAGATATTGGTTTTACGCTTTATACCGACATGTTGAACGCAGCCGTGAAGTCGTTGAAAGCTGGCAAAGAGCCGGACTTGATGCGGCCGTTAAATGTGGCGACTGAAATAAATTTGCATCAACCCGCACTTTTGCCTGACACCTATTGTGCGGATGTACATGAGCGCTTGGTGATTTACAAACGCCTCGCCAATTGTGAGGGAGAGGATGCGCTTGACCAGCTGCAGGAAGAGCTTGTCGATCGCTTCGGCATCATCCCGGAGCCTGCGCAAACATTGGTCGATTCGCATCGATTGCGTATTATGGGCAAGCCGCTGGATTTGCTCAAAATCGATGCCAGCGCGCAATCAATCTCGGTGCAATTTGGGCCCGACACCCCCATTCACCCGCATCGGGTGATCCACCTTGTGCAGCAACGCAGACACTACAAGCTTGCTGGCCCTGACAAACTCCGGATCGAAAAGCCGATTGCCGATATTAAATTGCGCGTGGCGGAAATCAAAACGATTCTGCGCGAACTGACGCCCGCGCCTGCTGAAGCTATAAAAGCTTTATGACCACCAATCTTGTTATCCAGGCTGGCGACATTGAGACGCAGGATTTAAAAAATCTATACGGCATCGCGCAGGCCAAGGGCGCTGACGGGCGGGGAATTGAAAAAATAGACGGTGATCGCTATTTTCTACATCAGGCTTTTCGTATCTTGAACGCCAATCCCGCGACGAACGAGGATGTACGGCGTTACTGTGAAGATCACAAGCTGGATTTCGGGTTTGTTGCTGACCAGGCAAAGCTGTCCGACCTTGGGCTCATCGCCATGGACATGGATTCCACACTGATCACCATTGAGTGTATCGATGAAATCGCCGATTTTACCGGTAGAAAAGCCGAGGTTGCCGCTGTCACTGAGGCCGCCATGCGCGGCGAGATCGATTGGCCAACCAGCTTGCGGCAACGCGTGGCCATGCTGAAAGGCTTATCCGAGAACGTGCTGGATCAGGTTTATCAACAACGCCTGCACCTCTCCGCAGGCGCGGAGCAACTCATCGCGGCGGCGAAACGCGACAACATAAAATTACTCTTGGTATCCGGCGGATTTACGTTTTTTACCGATAAGCTGAAAGCACGTTTGGGACTTGACTATGCTTTCTCGAACACGCTAGAAATTGAAAACGGCGTGCTCACAGGTCGTGTCTTGGGCGATCTGTGCGATGCGCGTGCCAAGGCAGCGCATGTCCGAAACACCGCATCGGTGCTGGGTCTTGAGCCTTCACAGATAATCGCTATAGGTGATGGCGCGAATGATTTATTGATGATGCAGGCGTCTGGCACTTCTATCGCTTTCCATGCTAAACCGGTGGTGCGTGCGCAGGCGCGTTATTCATTGAGCCACGTTGGATTAGATGGCGTATTGGGGTTGTTCGCGGTGGGTAGCTAACTTCGCCGGATCGCGCTTCCCCTGCACAGAGAGGTTGCGAACGGTTTGCTTGGATTTCAAACGGCATGTTGTTCGCCAGTAAAGCGGTCTGCACCTGCGGGCTCGCACGCAATCTGCGCGACGGATTTGTTCCCGCCAAACAATGTCAACATTGGACACCCTATCCCAGACTGCCGGTCCCGGCGTGCCCTAGGCCGCCCTGCTCAACCAGCGGAGGAGGAGCGGTTAGAGTGGAGTGGAGTAAGGCCGCTGGGCCTACGCAGCAGGCGCAGCAGCCACGCCGGACCTAGAATTAGCGCATATTTTGATGAAGGGCGAATCAAGCTTTTGCATCATCTATAGTAGACTTGAATTTCTTTTTTTTGCGCGGACACCACCGTTGAAGCTCATCGATATCAAACGTGACGAATGGCCGGCATTTGCGTGGTCGTTTTTTTATTTTTTCTTTCTTCTTTGCGCATATTACGTGCTGCGCCCCGTCCGCGACGAAATGGGAATCCAGGGAGGAATAAAAAATTTGCCGTGGCTATTCACTGGCACGTTTGTCGGCATGCTGATTGTTACGCCGCTATTCGGCTGGGTATCATCACGTTGGCCGCGCAGGACGTTTTTGCCCTTGGTATATTTATTTTTTATCACCAATCTGCTCGTTTTTTATGCGGCGATGCTATCTGATGCATTCGATAAAACCGCCATCGCCGCCGCGTTTTTTATTTGGCTATCCGTATTCAATTATTTCGTCGTGAGCGTGTTTTGGAGCTTCATGACCGATGTTTTTGACAGCGATTCGGCGAAGCGTCTATTTGGCACGATTGCGGCGGGGGGCAGCATTGGCGCGATGACGGGGCCAGCGATTACAGCGCTCATGGTCAAAACGGTTGGCGTGCCTAATTTGCTGCTAATTTCAGCAACCCTCATGGGTGCAGCCATTGCCTGCATCATCGGTTTGGGCCGCTGGGCAGCCGCACAGTCTGCCACCCGCCCCGGGCACGAACATGATGAAGACGCATTGGGTGGCGGCGTTCTGGATGGGCTCAAGCTCGCCTTTGCCTCGCCTTATCTGCTAGCAATTTGCGGTTATGTGGCGCTGTTGCAGCTACTGGGCAACTATTTTTATTTAGAACAACTCCGTGTTATTGCGGAAAATATCCCCAACTCAGCCGAACGCACACAACTTTTTGCACAGCTGGATTTGGCGGTGAACACGATTACGTTATTGAGCCAATTGTTGATTACCAGCGCCTTGGTGCGGCGCGCAGGCTTGGTTTTTTGTCTGATTTTTTTGCCCATTCTCGGGGTCTTCACGCTTGGCGCAACCGGACTCATGCCGACGTTGGCGGTGATTTGCATTTCCACTGTGATCCGCCGCGCCAGCGAATTTGCGATCGGCAAACCAACTCGCGAAATTTTATTTACCGTCGTCTCGCGGGAAGAACGCTACAAAGCTAAAAACGTGATTGATACGGTGATTTCGCGGGGAAGCGATGTGGTCTCAACGTGGAGCCATGCCGGATTGCGCGGCCTCGGTATCACCACAGCGCAGATGGCGTTTTCCGCTATTCCGCTCTGCCTCGTGGCAATTAGTGCCGGTATTTATTTGGGACGCGTCCAGCAACAGCGGCAGCTCCAACGGCGAATGCTGGAATTGCAAACGGTTGAATGAAAAACATGAAGTCTGTTTTAACCACTGCGACATAATTTCAAATCATCCGATAAGTTATCTATTAAACCACCCGAAAAAACGTAAAAGAAGCGATATGCCAATTTCAGCCTACACCGCAACGTCGAACGCAACATCGAACGCAACATCGCAAACAACCTACTGGCAACAACTCCCAAAGGTGCTGTTGCACGAACATTTGGACGGTGGCCTTCGTCCACAAACATTGCTTGAACTTTGCCAACACAAGCAGCTTGTCATTCCCGCAACTAAGCCGTCTGAATTGGCCGATTGGATGCTGGCCAACGCCAACGCCGGCAGCTTGGTCCGATATCTAGATGGCTTTGCTTTGACCGTTGCCGCCATGGCGTCACTTGATGCTTGCGAACGTGTTGCCTTTGAGGCCGCTGAGGATGCAAGGCTTGATGGCTGTGTACTGGCTGAATTTCGCATGGCACCCTTGTTGCTGGAGGAATATAACCTCGCCGGCGAAGCCGTTGTCGAGGCGCTCATTGCCGGTCTACAACGCAGCGACTTAGCGTGCGGACTGATTGTTTGCGGAATCAAGCTTGATCCACCGGAAAAAATATTGCGCGCTGCCAAACTCGCCGCCTGCTATCAAGGCCAAGGCGTGATTGGCTTCGATTTGGCTGGTCCCGAACGTGGTTTCCCGCCCGCGCTGTTCGCGGATGCCTTGGCACTTGCTCGGAATGCCGGGCTCGGCGTTACTTTCCATGCGGGCGAAGCCGATGATGGTTCGCGCGTGCTTGAGGCGGTGGCGCTGGGCGCAACGCGAATTGGCCACGGCATCAATGTCATGTATGCACGCAGCGCAGCGCAGCAGGAGGAATGGTTGAACCAAGCACGCGCTGCAGCCACTCATTTTGAGGTTTGCCCGACTAGCAATGTGCATACCGGCGCGGTCGCATCGCTCGCCACCCATCCGCTGCATGACATGATTGAGGCGGGGCTATCGGTCTCGTGCTCTACCGATAACCGACTCATGTCAGGCGTGACGATGAGCGCCGAATTGCAAGCGGTACATGATCAAAACGGCGTGTCGAAGCTGCAAATTAAGCGCATGATGCAACAAGCGGCGGCCGTGTCGTTCTTGCCGGAGGCCGCGCGGAATAAGGCCCTTGAGACGATTGCCGCAGTCGATTTTGGGTAACGCCAGACACTTTTGTAGCCGGTTTTTCAAACGATTTTTAAATCAATTGAAAGGAAATATGATGAACCTGTTCGAGTCAATGATCGTAAAATTATCTTTTTACGCTGCCTTACAACCCGCAAAAAACATACGCAGCGTGTTTGCTTTTCCGGCATCCTCATTCGCCCGCTTGTTCGCGCGCTTCATTTTTTTCACGGCTGTGCTGTCAATTGTGCACCCCGCAGATTCTGATGCTGCCATCCTCGGCAACATTAAAGTAACTTCGGCACTAGGCCAACCGTTTGCCGCCGAAATCGACATCAGCGCCCTAGAAGGTGACGAGTTCGCACAAATCCAAACCCGTATTGCTGGCCCTGAAACCTATGAGGCCGCCAAGCTAGAATACCCCACTGTTGTCCGCCTGATTCGCGTCACTACCGAGCGCGATGGCAGCGGCGATGTTAAAAGCAGTAGAGCCAAATTAAAGCTCACGAGCAACACCGCCATCAACGAGCCATCAATCAATTTGCTCGTTGAATTCACCACGGGGAATGGAAGATTGGTACAGAAATATTCGGTGTTATTAGATTTGCCAAAGCTTGGGCGGTAGGGACTGTGGTGCAGATTGTCTAGCATTCATACCGTGCGCCACGAAGCGCTATTCGCACAAATAACACTCATATCAACGGGCATCTTGAAGCAAAGAGGTAGGTTTGCGTTCAAACTGTCGTTGCGGCGGTCAATTCAGACAGTCGCTGTTTTGGCGACTTCCAGCCAAGTCTGTAGCAGATCCGTTCATTGCGTTCATTTGCGATCTAATCCAATTTGGCCTGGCTACCCTTTACGCCCAGCGCTATTCGCATTAGTTCTACGTAGTCAGCTTCGGCTGGCAGGTTTTCAAGGAAATTTCCCCGCTCGCGATTGCCATCATAGAATCTCCATGCAGAGGTGACGAAATAGACGTTGCTACTTGACTGAGAGCGATCCACCGCACTTAAAGGCTACCATGCCAAAATCTATGTCACGTCCCCAACCTTTGGTAACGGAAAATACGCATAGGGCGCTTTCGGCGCCTCGGACTGTTCGTTTAATTTTTGCTGAACCAAATCCTGCTTTTTGTCCCACCAAGTTGCGCGGTTTTGTTTTTGCTCTTCGATCAACGCCGGATTTTTTTCCAACAAACTGCGGATGAATTGGGTCACATCGGATTCGTAATTGGCCATGTTTTTCTTTCTGCGCGGCAGTGATGATGAGATTTTGGTTGGATGTTGTTAAGGACATCTATAGCAATGCCCTGATTTTACGGGCTTTATGCAACGCGTCCATAATAATAAATAATAGTGGCATAACTTTTGCTCATTGCCTTACTTATTAGTTTCGTTGAAAGTAGCGAACAATATAGCCGTCCATCCAGCATTGCTTTACCGTATGAACGATTGCACCGACGCACTGAATCACGCAAATCAACCTATAAAACCAATAAGTCATATATGCAACTACGCTACCCGCGCTCGTTTTTGGCTTTACTCTTGATTGGATTTTTTATTGTTGCGCTCCCGCTGATCGCAGGCTTGGTGAGCAACGCGCTATCGATTGAGCGTTTATCAGTGCAAAGTCAGCAGGCGGTGTACAACGCCACCCTTGCCACGCAAAATGCACGACAGCTGGCCGCGCTGAGCTTGGCGATGGAGCGCTCGGCGCGGTTTTACGCCGTCGCGGGTGAACGCGAAATGGTTGAGAGCTATAAAAAATCACGTGTGACATTCCAAGCACTATTGGCACAGTTTTTGGCGCTTCCCTCCACACCCTTAGCGCCTGATTTGCGGGCCAGCGCCGAGGCAGCACAATTGACCGAGAATGCGGTCTTTACGTCCCTTACAACCAAGAGTTCATCGCCGCAGTTGGCAAAACAACTCGAGCGTGACTTCGCCGAGCTATCTATGCGCATGGAATCGCTCACTGGGTTATCGAACCAGTTAGTGGAACAAGAGGTCGGCACCTTGCGGGCGGCGGCGACTAAATCAAAAAACCAGGTGCTGTGGCAATTGTTGGCGATTATTCCTTCCGCGTTGTTGATGATTGCCGGTTTCACGTATTTGCTGGCGCGTCCGGTGCGTGAATTGGGGATCGCAATTCATCGCCTCGGCGAGGGCAAATTGGCACGCCGGATTCAGGTTTCGGGGCCGCATGATATTGAACAGCTCGGTGAGCAATTGGATTGGCTCCGGCAGCGTTTGATTACGTTGGAGGACCAAAAAACGCGCTTCTTTCAACATGTCTCGCATGAACTCAAAACACCGCTAACCGCGTTGCGGGAAGGCTCTGAATTGCTAACCGATGGCGTGGTTGGCCCGCTCACAAGTGAGCAACGCGAAGTGGCAGAAATTCTGCGGCAGAATTCACTGACGCTAGAAAAATTGATTCAAGATTTGCTTACCTATTCGCAAGCACAATCAGCGGACCGTCTAAACCAAAAGACGGCGTTGGACATTCAACCTTTGCAGCTCAAAGATCTGATTGACGAAGTCGTTGCCACACAAAAAATTGCAATGGTAGCCAAGGTCATTACGCTTAAACTAGATTGCGATAAAACCACCATGCAGGGCGACGCGGCCAAGCTGCGAGTGGTGATCGATAATTTGCTCTCGAACTCGATCAAATATTCGCCGGTAGGCGGCACGGTTGCGATTCGTTTGGGCAAACATAAAGACAACGCGGTATTAGAAGTCATCGATAACGGCCCCGGCATCGCCGCGGAGGACCGCGAGAAAATTTTTGATCCGTTTTACCGCAGCAAGACGGCCGTGAGTAGCGGCACTAAAGGCACAGGGCTGGGCCTAGCGATTGTGCGCGACTATGTGGAAATGCATCGCGGTACGGTTTCCGTGATTGCAGCGGCTGGTGCGCGTTTCCGGGTAATTTTGCCCAAACAAATTCCGCAAAATCGGTGACAAATTAGCGGGGCAAATGATAATTTGCGGTGTTTGAAACATTTTTTTATTGATCGAATTTCATGTGCGAATCACTCAACAAGGCGCTTGCAATGAAGAAAAAAATAATAGTTCTGCCGGTTTTTATCGTCGCGCTAGCCGTAGCTTCTGGCTGTGCGATTCAGCCGACTGCTGTCACGCCGCCGGTTGAAACCCGCGGCATTGTCGAGCCCGCGCCCAAACTGGCGAGTGAGTTGTTGCTCAATTATTCGCTAGAAGCTCGCGCCATGTCGGCCGCTGATCTGACGACAGAAAAAGAGCGTGTCCGCACGGAGTTCGGGCTGAACAAAAGTGAATTTAACCGGATGAAATTAGCAATCCTGCTTGCACTTTCGCCAGCCAGCTTGCCAAACTCGGCGCCCAATCCGGCCATTGGCATTTCTGAAGATATTGAATTGAGTAGTTTGTTGGAGCCGATCACCTATGGCGTGACGGCCAACGGTGGTTCGCCTGCGCCCGACCTCCGCGCCTTGGCAACGCTTATTCAGGCGCTGGTGCATGATCGCAAGAAACTGCGCGACCAACTTAAGGAAACACAATCCCGAACCCAAACAACGCGCCGTGACGAGGCCAGCTCACAAACTGAGGCACGAATCTTGCGAGCAAAAGTGGAAGAGCTTGAGAAAAAATTGGATGCGTTGAAATCGATTGAGCGTAGCGTCAGCACCAAGGGCGATGCGCGGATCAAATAACCGTCCCTTTCGGCCACTTTTACGGTCGTTTAACGGTGTTTTAACGGTTTTTTAGCGGTGTTTTAGCGACCTATTTTCTCCGGCTCTCCATTTAAACATTAATTGGAGTTGCGATATGAACCACCGGTCAATCATGGATGTATTCTCCTCTCAAGCGCCACATTCAATAAAGCCAATGCATCCAAACTATCCTGCGCAGGTCACCCAAGCAATTCAATCGATGCATGCCAAAAAAGGCAATTTATTGCTGGTTGATGATGACCCTGATTTGCTTAAATTGTTGTCCATCCGTTTGAAGGCCAGTGGCTACGTGGTGTCGATGGCAAGTAGCGGCAATCAGGCGCTCTCGATGGTCGCTGCAGAGCGGCCTGACTTGGTGGTGACGGACTTGCGCATGGCCGGCTTAGACGGCATGGCGTTGTTTCATGAAATTGATCGCCGCCACACGGGGCTGCCTGTGATAATTTTAACGGCGCACGGCACTATTCCCGACGCGGTTGCTGCCACCCGCCAAGGCGTGTTTGGCTATATCACCAAGCCCTACGATGGCAACGAATTGATTACCCAAATTGAGCGGGCGCTGGCACTGCACGGGAAAGCGTCGGTATCCCGCAAAGCGAGCCTTGAAGAAGACTCCTGGCGTGCCGAAATCATCAGCCAAAGCCCGTTGATGGAGGATTTGTTATTAAGAGCAGAACGCGTCGCGAAAGGCGACGCCAGTCTGTTGATTCAGGGGGAAAGCGGAACGGGTAAAGAACTGCTCGCCCGAGCCTTGCATCGCGCCAGCCGTCGTGTCGGCAAGCCATTCGTGGCGATCAACTGCGGCGCGATACCGGAAACATTGCTGGAAAGCGAGCTATTCGGCCATAAGAAGGGCGCCTTTACCGGCGCCAGCGCGGATCACAACGGCTTATTTATGGAAGCCCATACCGGCACCTTGTTCCTCGACGAAATTGGCGATATGCCGTTGCCACTGCAAGTGAAGCTGCTCCGCGTGTTGGAAGCCCGTGAAGTGCGCGCCGTCGGCTCCACCAAGACGGTACCAATCGATGTGCGCATCATTTCGGCCAGCCATCACGATTTGCTGCAGGCCAAAGCGGATGGCGGCTTTCGGGAGGACTTGTACTATCGTTTAAACGTCGTCACGCTCAATATGCCGACGCTGCGGGATCGGCGTGAGGACATTCCACTGTTGCTCAATCATTTCCTGAAAAAACTCGCCGTGCGCTATGAGAAAAACGTCAATACGTTCTCGCCGGACGCATTGGAGATCATGGTGGCCGCCCCTTGGCCGGGCAATGTGCGCCAGCTCTACAACGTGGCCGAGCAAGCGGTAGCACTATCGAGTAGCGAGATTGTCGCGCCAAAAATTGTCGAGCAAGCGATGCAAGTGGGTATGTATAACGTCGATTCGTTTGAGGAATCGCGCCGTCGTTTTGAATACGATTATTTGTCGCGATTACTTAAGCTGACAGAGGGCAGCGTCTCGCAAGCCGCAAAAATTGCCAAGCGCAATCGTACCGAATTTTATAAATTGCTACAGCGCCATGGGCTTGAGCCTGCGCATTTTAAATCGACCGCTGATTAGTCCCGCTGAGGTTTGGGCGCTATGTGCGATCGGGCGCCGCCCGATAAAAAGAAAAAATGTTGTCGCTTTTGGGGCGCATACTGTCGCCAAATAACGACATATTAAACCTAATAAAATCAGTTACTTATAGGCTCTCGTCGAAAATGTCGCTAATTCACGACAATCATCACCGGTTCAAACCAACTACAGGCACGGGTCAGAACAAATAAGTCTTTGTTTTTAATGATCTTACGATTTCTGGCACGGCGGTTGCATATAATGTTGTTGAATACTAGTGGAACGCCCTCCCTCCCTGGGCGCTTTGACGGTTTGTTTATTAAACAGTCAGAGGTTCTCCTCCACTGGTATTCGAGAGTGCGCCTTGAGGGGTGGTCGAAAGACCACCCCATTTTTTTGGGCCACTCATAAACCTATCGCACTGACCCAATTTTCCAATTCCGTTGTTTGCCGAACAGTACAAACTGGCGCGCGGAAAATGTGGCCCCTGAACTTATAAAGCGTTCAATTTTCAGGTTGCCGTCAGCTTGTTGCCTGCATCAAGCGCTTGCTACCGTTGCTAAACGCACCCCGACATTGCCTGGGCAAGTAATCAATTGCTATGAGTCCGGTGAAAACAGCGCTTCCCAGCCGGCCAAACCCAGCGTTTGCATTGTGGCGATGTTTTTCTCATAGATCATCGCCGCATCGGAGAATGCTGCAACCGCTTTTTCCACACTTGCCTCACGCAGCAAATGCAGCATCGGGTAGGGTGATCGGTTGGTGAAATTGGTGATGTCATCGGGTGCAGTATTGGCAAACTGATATTGCGGATGAAAGCTCGCGATCTGGATTTCTCCGTCTAATCTCAACTCGACCAGAACTCGGTTGGCGAGGTCCAAGAAATCGTTGTAGTCCAAAAAATCGGTGAGCGTATGGGGATGGATGATGAGAGTGGTGTCGATGGCTTCTGCTTCGGCGGCAATCAGAAATTTTAATTCTTCCACCAACGTTTCGCATAGCGCGTCCGCTGTGTCGGCATCGCTCACAACATAGCGGATTTGCTTTTTGACGTGTACCGCTTTTGCGAATGGGCAAAGGTTTAGGCCAATAACGGCGCGCTCTAGCCATTTATTGGTGATGGCAATGATATTTTCGTCGTCGCGGGAAACTGGCATACCGGTTTACTTAAAAATCAGAAAAAAATGTGGGAAATGCATTGGCAATCGTAAAGGTTGCAATCCTGCCTAAAGGTTTAAAACTCAATCAGATTCGACTTAGTCTGTCATAGGCAGTAAAATCGCCGGTTAACCAGTTGATTTGCGCCTGAATGTTACCTGATTGCCTACGATGTCCACCGATTCTCCTATTTCTGTCAAACCGATTGTTGAGCAAGCCAACGCCGAGGTTTCGTCAAGCGCTTCATCAGAGGCCTCACGCAGCGTTGCCAACATCACCCTTGAAGTTGCGCGTCGGCGTACCTTCGGTATCATCTCGCATCCGGACGCTGGTAAAACCACGCTGACTGAAAAGCTGTTGCTATTCTCGGGCGCGATTCAACAAGCCGGCACGGTTAAAGCACGCAAAAGCGCACGCCATGCGACTTCAGACTGGATGGAGATCGAAAAGCAACGCGGGATTTCGGTTGCCAGCTCAGTGATGCAGTTTGAGTATCGTGACCACGTGGTTAATTTGCTCGATACCCCCGGCCACCAGGATTTCTCGGAAGATACCTATCGCGTGTTGACCGCCGTGGATTCGGCGTTGATGGTGATTGATGCGGCCAAGGGTGTGGAAACACAAACGATCAAGCTGCTGAATGTGTGCCGCATGCGCGCCACGCCGATCATCACTTTTATGAACAAGATGGATCGTGAAACGCGAGATCCGCTTGATCTGCTCGATGAAGTCGAGTCAGTACTTCAGATTCAATGTGCGCCGGTGACATGGCCCATTGGCATGGGCAAAACATTTCGCGGCGTTTACCATTTGTTGCGCGATGAAATCATGCTGTTTGAAGCCGGCGAAGATCGCAACACCGGCGATTTTGAAATCATCAAAGGCATCGACAACCCGCGCTTGGCCGAGATGTTTCCGATGGAAATTGATGCGCTAAAAATGCAGGTCGAATTGGTGAAGGGCGCTTCGCATCCTTACGACTTAGATGCTTTTTTGGCGGGTACACAAACGCCCGTATTCTTCGGCTCTGCCATTAACAATTTTGGTGTGCGCGAGATCTTAAATGCACTGCTTGATTGGGCGCCGCCGCCGCGTCCGCGTGATGCAACTATCCGTACAGTAGATTCGGCTGAAACGCCTTTCTCTGGCTTTGTGTTCAAAATTCAGGCCAATATGGATCCTGCGCACCGTGATCGGATCGCGTTTTTACGGGTTTGTTCGGGCAAATTTGAGCGTGGCATGAAAATCAACCATCTGCGCATGAATCGCGACATTCGTGTCAGCAATGTCGTCACCTTCATGGCTGCGAGCCGTGAGCAAGTTGAGGTTGCGTACGCAGGTGACATTATTGGTTTACCCAACCACGGCAATATGCAAATCGGCGATTCGTTCTCGGAAGGAGAACCACTGCAATTTACGGGCATCCCCTATTTCGCGCCGGATTTCTTCCGCGCGGTCCGGATTCGCAATCCATTGAAAGTAAAGCAATTGCACAAAGGCCTGCAACAGCTGGGCGAAGAGGGCGCGGTGCAGGTATTCAAACCGGTGAGTGGTGGTGATCTAATTTTGGGCGCAGTCGGCGTGTTGCAGTTTGAGGTTGTGGCGAGCCGCCTTCAAAACGAATATGGGGTGGATGCCGTATTTGAAGGCACTAGTACGCAATGCGCTCGCTGGGTAACGGGTGACGATAAACGGATGCTGGCCGATTTTGAAGACGCCCTCGCACACAATGTTTCCTACGATGCCGCCAATAATTTGGCGTACTTGGCACCCAATAATGTGAACCTGCAATTGACTGAAGAACGCTGGCCAAAATTAAAATTTCACACCACACGCGAACATGCGATTGCGTTAGGTAAGTGAGTAGATGGTGATTGCCTTTTGTGTTTGCGGTACGGGACGTAAATACATCGAATGCTGCGGACGCTATATTGACGAAGGTGCCATCCCGCAAAGCGCTGAAGCACTCATGCGGTCTCGCTACGCAGCCTACACGATGCTGAGGGAAGATTATTTGTTGGCGACTTGGCATGTCGGCAAACGACCCGCTTCATTAGGGCTGAATAAAGAGATTAAAGAAAATGAAGAAGCGCCTACAAAGTGGTTGGGGCTAGACATCAAACGAGTTGAGCCGCAACCTACCACGGCCATTGTCGAATTCACGGCTCGCTTCAAAGTCGGCGGGCGGCGCGCAGAACGTTTGCACGAGGTGAGCCGGTTTTTGTTTGAAGATGGCCGTTGGTTTTATGTCGATGGTGATTTAAAGCAATGCTGATTTAAATCGATAGCGCAGCTAAAAATGAAGGCAAACACATGAACGATATTGAATATTTTTTAACCGACGAATACATCGAGCTGAACCATCTACTCAAGCTGGCAGGCTTCGCTTCTAGCGGCGGCGGCGGCTCGGCGCTGATTGTGCAGGGTTTGGTTAAGGTCGATGGCAAACCAGAAAGCCGAAAGCGCAATAAAATTCGTGCGGGTCAAATTGTTCGTTACGGCAACGCGCGGATTTTTGTGTTGGCACCAAAAGGTAGCTAAATTCAAGCTAATGGCTATTAAATCCACCATTTTTAAAGCTGAACTTTCCGTTTCCGATATGGATCGCGGCTATTATGCGACGCACGAACTCACGATTGCACGTCACCCTTCCGAGACGGACGAGCGAATGATGGTTCGGGTGCTAGCGTTCGCACTGCATGCAGAAGAATATCTAGAATTCGCCAAAGGTATTTCAACCGATCATGAGCCAACCATTTGGCGTAAGGATTTTACCGGTGCGGTTCAAGATTGGATCGATATTGGCTTGCCCGATGAAAAATGGTTGCGCAAAGCCTGTGGGCGCTCCACAGCGGTGACGCTCTACACCTATGGCGGCAGTGCGGCAGAGATGTGGTGGAAGGCCAACGAAGCATTAGTGGCGCGCCTGAACAATTTAGCGGTGATGAATATTCCGCAAGAAGCGAGCAAAGCCCTTGCAAAATTAGCTGAGCGCAATATGTCGTTTAGTGTGAGCATTCAGGACGGCGCGATTTTATTTTCAGGCGATACGGACATGGTTGCGGTTGAGCTGCATACGCTCAAGTCGGCAAACGGACGCGTCAACTGATTTACATCGCATGATAAAAAATCGCCAAGCCCCAGCACTGGCGAGCCTTTCAGGCCAATTTGCTGTTCAAGGCATTTATCGCAATCTGTGTCGCCGTTTACTTTTATTTATTTTTTATGTTGTTTCTGCGTCGGTATCAATGCCTATGTCTATGTCTAGATCGGTGCAAGCGCATTGATGCACATACATCGAACCAACCAGTAATGACATTGCAATCTGCGCTAAAAGACTAATTGTTATTCGTTGTTTTTTGTTTAGATGTTATGGTCGGCCGCGCAGAAATTCACTTTTTTTGCACCGTTTTTTCGCGATACGATCAATCCAATCAAATTTAATCTCGTCATGAAAGAAATCGCTGTGTTGTCCGCTGTGTTGTCCGCTATTTTCTCTCCCACCATGATGGCAACTGCTGCCTTAGCGGCAACAGTCATTACGCCATTTGTAACTACCGCCAACGCTGCTGGCAGCGTTGGTGTTGCAGACACGCTGCCTGTTCTGGAAGTAATTAGCTCGAAAATACCTGTCGACATTAACAGTAGCCCGGCCATGATCACGATCGTTACCGGCAAGGAATTGCATGACCGCAATGCGCGGGATTTGCGGACAGCGTTGAGCCTCGTCGCAGGTGTCGATATTGCGCCTGGTGGCGACGCAGGCCCGGCTAGTTCGGTGCCCGGATTATGGGGATTACGCGAATTTGATGCGTTTTTGCTAGTGGTAGACGGCGTGCCTTCGGGCGGCGCATTCAACCCAGCACTGACCACGCTGGATTTGAACAACGTTAAGCAAATTGAAGTGTTACGCGGCGCAGCACCCGTGATGTATGGCGCCACCAGCTTTGTCGGGGTCATCAATGTGATTCATTATCCGGCTGGTGAAATGCCGCGTGAAGCCAGCCTGTCAATCGGCTCACGCAACACCGTCAATGTGTCGTTCAGCACCAATTTATCTGCTGAAAGCGCGTCACATGCAGTCCGAAATCAATCCCCAAACCAATCATTGCAACAATCATTAAGCGCCAATGTCAGTACCCAGCAATTCAGCCAAGATGCGGCCAAGCTTGGCCGCGCACACTTATTGTATCGAGCTGCCTTTGATAACGCATGGGGCAAAGTGCATCTCGATTTCGATGCGACCGCGCTGCGCCAACGGCCGTACAGCCCGCACCCGGTAGAAGAGGGTTTACTGACGCCGCGATTCCCACTCGATGCAAATGCCAACCCGCGCGATGCGAGAGCGGATCAGAATCGCGTCCAGCTAAATATTGGGCTGGAAAAATCATTGCCCTTCGGTATCTGGAACACACTTATCTCATTTGCGCGCGCTGAAAATCACAATATTCGCGGATACCTTCGGCCTGAATTTTCGGATGATGGCGTGATCCACAATGTGGACGGTTATCGGCAATCGGTAACCACCGCCTACGGTTATATTGATACTTATCTGGCCTCAAAACCTATCGCAACCGTTAATTGGACAAACGGATTTGATTTTTTGTACGGGAATGGTCGTCAGCAAAGCGACAATTTTGAGTACGCTGTTTTGCCTAGCGGCGCCAATCGCCCACTCTCCACGTCGCTGGAGATTGATGAATCAACGATGCTCCGCGACCGGCGAAATTTCGCGGGGTTGTACAGCCAACTTAATTGGCGGCCAGATGGGCAGACTGATGGGCGCTGGAATTTTCTGTTGGGCTTGCGCTACAACGACACGCGCGAAAGCCGTGATGGTGAAGCGGTGGATCATCACGCCACACCAGGAACGCCAAATTTTATCGCTGTCGCCAAGGCGAGAAAGACGGGGCTGACTGGCACCCTGGCAGCCAGCTATGCGCTGTGGATTGACCAAGCCAATCGCCTGACCGCGTTTGCAAATTATCGCGACAGCTACAAACCAGCAGCCATCGATTTCGGGCCGGAGGCAGAAGGAACTATTCTGAAACCAGAGACTGCCAAGAGCGCTGAGGTAGGTTTCAAAGGGCGCGCGCTCGGCGGACGGCTAGACTGGGAAATATCTTTTTTTCGTATGCGATTTAAAAATCTGGTGATTCGTGAAAATATCGGCGGTTTGCCAAGCCTTGCCAATGCGGGGCAGGAAAAGTTCAGCGGCGTCGAGGCCGAAGCAGCCTATCGTTTCAGCGATGCGCTGATGGCGAAAGGAAGCGCTGCACATCATCGTGCCCGCTATACCGACTATGCGGTCGCACAAGGAGACGGCAGCCTACAATCGTTTTCCGGCAACCGCCTGGAGGCCTCACCAGACAAGCTCGCCTCACTCGGCATCATTTATGCGCCCCTCAATGGTCCGGGCGGATCGGTGGTGTGGAATTATGTGGGCAGCCGTTTTCTGGATCGTGAAAATATGGCACCGGCAGGCGCGTACACAACAGTCGATGCCGGTCTCAGCTACCGTTTCGCGGATTGGGATTTCCGGATTGATGGCCGCAATATCACCAACCGCCGCGATCCAGTGGCCGTCAGTGAACTAGGCGAAGGGCAGTATTATCGACTGCCAGGCAGAACCTATTTTGCGTCTGCAAAAATCAATTTTTAAGTACTTTGCGCGTTCTGATTGTGGATCTGATTGTATGTTCTGAGGTGCATCAGACGCAACGAACACGACCTTGAGAACAAGCAAATGTGATCGGGAGAATTCATTGAGTGCTAGCCCCCGCGCGGCGTTTGAGCACAAAATGGCCTGAAACGCCCGTCCAGCCTAGATTTTTCAAAAACTTTATTCCACGAATTTTTTCATCGCCTGTTGCTGCTCACGTTTGCCATCTTTTTCTTTTTCGGTGGCACGTTTGTCGTATTGTTTTTTGCCTTTGGCAACACCGATTTCGAGTTTTACAAACCCTTTTGAATAATGCAAATTGAGCGGCACGACTGTGTAGCCGCGTTGTTCCACTTTGCCGATAAGTTTGTCGATTTCAGCTTCGTTGAGTAGCAGCTTGCGGGTTCGCACACTATCCGGCGTGACGTGGGTGGAAGCGGAATTGAGCGGCGAGATGTGCGCGCCGATCAAATAAAACGCACCGTTTTGCAGCACCACGTAGCCCTCTTTAATTTGCGCACGGCCTTCGCGGATGGCTTTGACTTCCCATCCTTGCAGAACCAATCCTGCCTCGTAACGGTCCTCGATAAAGTAATCGAAAAACGCTTTTTTATTGTCGGCAATCGTCATTGTTGATTTCGGCACTTTTTCATATGAATCATGATTTTAACCGATGCGGGCTAGCAGCCGCCATCCATTCATCATCGATTCGCGAATTAGCCGCATGCTCGGCTAAAATGAAGGCACCATTCAGACGAATCCATATGCCAACCGTATCCAAATCTGTACTCGTTTCCCACGCCGCTGAGGTGATGTTTCAGTTGGTCGATGCTGTTGAACGCTACCCGGAGTTTTTGCCATGGTGTGGCGGAACTGAGGTGTTAAAACGGGATGAGCGCGAGACCGTTGCGACAATTGCGATTCGCTATGCGGGGGTTTCGCAATCGTTTACCACCGTAAACACCAAAGAAAATCACGAGTGGATGCGTCTGACGCTACGTGATGGACCGTTCAAAAACTTGCAAGGGCATTGGCATTTTTTAGCACTCTCCGCAGAAGCTTGTAAAGTTGAATTGCAGCTTGAATATGCATTTTCTAATATCGTGCTTGAGCACGCCGTCGGCCCCGTATTTGGCATGATTGCAGAGACGATGATGGATCGTTTTGTGGCGCGGGCTGAGAACTTATCTTGGGCGACGGCTGGGCAAAAACGATGAGCCTGCTAAATATTACTGTCGCGTATTCATGCCCCGAATGGGCAGGCGAGCGACTTGTTCAGGTCGCGATTGGCGCAACGATTTCTGATGCGATTATGGCGTCGGCCATCGCCGAACATATCCAAAATTTTTCAATGTCGAACATTGCTTGCGGCGTTTGGGGGAAAGCTCGGGCGATTAATTTTGTGCTGCGCGAGGGTGATCGTGTAGAGATTTATCGGCCGCTTCAAGCCGATCCAAAAGACGCTCGCCGTGCAAAAGTACCGACTAAAAGCTATCGTAAAAGCGCTCACACCTAATAGCTAAAATGCCTGAAGATGCCCGTCCCTACTGGGATTTCGGATCGGCGATTCAAAACGAATACGGACATCTTGCATTTGGGCCTAACCGTGCCAAGCGCATCGCAAGATACTTTGGCGCGAGTTTTATGCTGATTCAGGTGTAGCCCTGTGCACCACCTTAAGCCTTACCAATCACCTCAAAGCGCAGGCCGACCCAATCGCGGCCTTGCCTTAAGACCCGATTGATTCGCACGCTGAATTGGCTACTTTCGGCAACCAAACTGAACACGTTTTTTAATTGAAAATCCGATGCAGGCAAAATCATGATGTCTGATTTACCGTCTTGGTTTATATCTGGCAAATAAAGCGCTGCAATCGTCACGGTCGCAGCCGGTGTTGCTCCCGCAGTTTCCGTTTCCGCCTTTGAGTCCGTCGCAGCCACGGTTCGCGTTAGCGATACCGGCAACGGTCGATAGCACAGGATCTGCACACCCAGCAGCGTTTGACCGGTTGTTGGCTGCATGATTTTGCGCACCACCACGCCTACCATCCAATGTGCAAAACTATCCGGTTTGATCGCAATGATCTGGCTAACACTAACCTCTTCACCCGCAGCGCGATCAACCAACAACCCAACGCCCTTTGAGCTGATGTCGTAAATTTTCCAGCGCGGCCGTACAAGTTGATCGACTTGGTTTTGCGCGGTCGCCGCGTTGGGCTCTCCTCCTTTAGGTTCCAACGACAGCTCGTTCGCATCAAATTTTATTGCACCGTTATTTTCAGTCGGCAACGGCGGCGCTTCTCCAGCAACCGCACGGCGAACAGACTCAAAATCCACGCAAATTTCTGCCGATAGATTGGCGACTTCGGTTCGTTCTTCAATGCGGGAAACACTGGCGTTAAGCAGCGTTTGATACAGGCGTTCGATCGTCGACAACAGCGCCACGTGCTGCTCCATCGTGAACGCATAGGGGGCGCCTCGCCCCTGATAGGTTCGCCCAGCACGGAGTTCGCTGCGTACCGCTTCAACCTGATTTTTGAGTGCATCCTGACGTAAATAGCGGTAATGATTGCCCGCAGAACGGCCGGTGATAAGTTGTAGGCCTGCTGGCATTTGCAAATCCACAAACAGGCTGTGCGCGTTTGGAAGATAAGAGTTTTCAAACGAATATTTTGACGTCCATTCGGCCAGCCAGCCATCGGCGATTTCCACCTGCTCGGTTGTCAGGCTGCCCGTGTTCAAAACATCCAATAACAGTGCACGGATGTACAGCGCCTGCGCAGAAATATAGTTGGGACGACCATCGGTGTATGTGGCCGGCACCTCATCAAACAAGATCACCGCTGCTGTGGCAAAGCCATTTCTCTCGGCAAATTGAAAAAGCTTATGCAGTTCGGGCCAGACCGTTGGTTTGATCGGCTCATGCCGAAAAAAAGACCATTTAATCGCAGCGCAGTGGTGGTAGAGCGCAAACGCCACCATTTGCTGGAGTAGTTGATCACTGTTGGTGTATGACCATTCGGCACGACGCTCAATTAATGTCGCCAACGTTTGCGCGGCGACGCTGTGCAACACAAACATATCCCGCGAAAACTGAATCGCTTCGATCTTGCTGGCGCGTGAAAAAAACCATCTTTTATCAGCTTGGATAATTGGATACAGTTTGTTTTCAAACGCGATAATCTCGCGCAATTTTTCTGAAGCAATCGGCGCAGGGGCATCGGCCAGCGACTTCACCATGGCAATAAGGCTGGTGCGCTGCTCCCGATTTTTGAGCGAGCTGACCGACATTTCGCTGGGTGGGGTCGCGGATCGCTCGCCATGCGAATTGCTGTTGTCTACGGCTTCAATTGAAAGTGCTGAATCGCCAATTTGATTGTCCATGTTCGACTCTTCGTCAGCGGTTGGGGGTGTTTGTATTATCGATAGTGGCACCGGTGCGCGCGACAGCGCCGCGGGACGATTGATCAAGTAAGGTAAGCCTCGACATGATTTGTGCAAATTCAGTGGCTGCCACCTTGTGTGCCGTCAGTAGCGATTGACGCATCTCGGTCGCCAGCGAATCTGGCGCACTGTCAATTGGCGCATGAAGCCAGTTTTCTGCGAGCGGATCAAAGCGATCAATCCCGGACGACGTGCCGCCTGCTGCGAACAGCGGGTTCGCCGGATCCAGCTCGTGGCCAATATGACGTACCTTTGGCCATGCTTCAGTACTGCCAAAAAACACATGGAATTTTGAGGCTAATTCGGCGAAATCTTTGGCAAGCCGATCCAGGCGATAAATCTCGAAAAGAGCAAGCCAAAAACTCGTTTCTTGTGGACGCTCCTCAACCGCGAAGGTTAATAGTTCGCAGGCTTTGTCGCGTGCAGAGTCAGTTTTTGATTCCTCATAATACAAACGTGCTGCATTTATCACCGAATCGGCATCATCAATCGAAATTGTTTTAGATTGCAGCTCGGGGTAACGCTCAAACATGTACTTCAAACGCCGCACACGCTCGTCGTCTGTGCCCTCATCGCCGCCAACGAGAAAATCAACCATGGTGGTAGGCGAGGTATCCAAATCAAACCGCGCGGACGAGGGATTGCTATCGTCGTCCAACGGCTCGCCAAGATGAATGCTGGCCGCAGAAGCAAGCGGCGACTCGATCGGGAAATCCATTGAGAAATCGGTGACTGGGTATGCTGGTGCTTTCGTGCGGCCGTCTGCATCCGGGGGATGCACAACAAATTTCTCGGCGTCGAACAACAATAAATCTGGCAAGGTTGCGGGCGCATATTGCGATTCTGCCGTCTCTTGAACTACCCCAATTGCCCCGCCAGATGCGGCGTTTGGGGCATCTGATGTAGAGGCCGCTGTATCCGGCAAGGCAACAAAACCGGCTCCTCCGCTTGGCAACACAAAATCAGAGGCTTGGAACTGTCCCGTGCGTTGTTGTTTGATCGCGCGTAACATTGCATCGTCTTGTTCAGCAGCATGCGCTTCGGACAGGGTCTTCAATTCAGCTGCGGAATAGTGGGGCGTATCATCGCCGGCGGCATCATTTTGACGGGCATCATAGTCGGCTGCGTTTCCTTCTGCGCGCATCTCGGCCTCTTTGGCCAGCACCCGCATATCGTCATCACTCATCAAACGCTTTTCGCGATTTTTACTGTTCAATAAACGTCCCACAAAAAATAAAATCGCCAACAAGGCAAGCGCAAACAATGCACCGGTGACCCAGCGAATGGGAACACCAAGCCATTCGGAATCGCGCAAACCACCCGCGGTTTTTATCGCCGCATTGTCAGTGGGTTTTGCGGCGGGGGGGGCGGCGGCGGGGTTATCGACATTGCCCAAAACAAAAACACAAACATGAAAGCCTTGTCTTGTCTTCTGAAATCGCTCCCCGCCGCCATGCTGGCAGTTTCGCTGCCGGCCTTCGCGCAAACCACTGACACTTGGAACGGCAGCGTGGATGCCAACTGGTCCACGGCTGGCAACTGGTCGCCCGGCGTGCCAAGTGCCGGCGACAACCTCATCTTTGACGGCAGCACGCAGACCAGCCCCAACAACGACCTGACCGCCGATACGTTGTTCAACAACCTCAACTTTGCTCCCACCGCCTCACCGTTCACTCTGGGCGGCAACCGGATTCTGCTGCAAGGCACGGTGCAGAACGACGCCACGAACCAGCTTCAAACTATCGGCATGAATGTCGTGCTGACGAACGCCGTGGTGTTCAACACCGTGAGCAACGATTTGAAC
>JANYBL010000006.1 GCA_025360815.1 Burkholderiales bacterium | reverse complement strand
GGCAGATCTGATCATTATTAATAACGCACCGCCGTGGCGCGGCCAGTTGCACCCAGAATTGCGCCTGTCACCGCTGAAGCTTGGCGATAACAATCACCGCAATCAGCGTCGCGGCAATTTTGTGCAGGCCTGCGTCTTGCGCAAGGCCGCGCCCCACCACCATCGCACCTTCAAGTGAACAAAGAAACATCGCGGCAAGGGATTTAGGCGTGCCGATATTTTCGATCGTACCGTCCCCTTGCCCCTCGCGGATCGCGCCGACAAGCCAATCAATATTTTTCTTAAAGAAACGCTTTACTTCCTTGGCCACCAAAAGCGGAAGCCCTTCAACCTCCGCACCCAGCATGCCGCATACACAGATTCGACGGTTACGTTTATACGTTGATTCAAACGGGGCGGCGTAAGCCTCCAACTGACTTGATACCGGCAACTTTCGAGCCGCAATTTGCGCGAGACATTCGCTGAACCGGTGTGTATAACGCTGGACGACGACCGCCACCAACTCCGCTTTCGCCGGAAAATGATGGTGAATGCTGGGCTTCTTGATGCCAATTGCGCGCGAAATATCGTCGTAAGAAAATCCGTTATAACCATGCTGCTGAGTGAGATCTTCCGCGGCATCAACGGCCCGCTCAGCTCAATCAGTAATCTGCGAAAAATGCTTCATGGCCGGTGTTAATTTCGTATAGGACGTTGCACATTTTTAGCCGCATAATCCACATCAGGCAGATGCCCTGTCTTCACAAAAATCGTGCAGCCCTCGCGGCTAAAGGGCTGGTGTTGGCTCATATGCGGACTGCGCAACCACGTACCTTGAGGATAGCGGCCATGTTCGTCTTCAAACACACCATCGACCACGAAAATCTCCTCACCACCTTGATGCCGGTGCGGATTAAAGTAGGTGCCCGGTGCCCAGCGCACCATCGCAGTATGTTGAGTGCCATGCTCATCAAGCGGCAACACCGTCAGCCCTGCCACCATGCCTCGATACCAATCTGCAATGCTGGTATCAATTACCACCCGGTCTTGATCACTGGGCGCTAAATGCCGTAATTTTACAAACAGCGTACAGCCGTCCTCTGAGAACGGCGTATGGGACGAGCCGGGGGGATTTTTAAGGTACGTGCCAGGGCCGTAGTCGCCAAACTCATCGGAAAAAATCCCTCCTAGCACCAAAATTTCTTCGCCAAGATCATGCTGATGGGATTTAAAACAAGCACCGGCCTCATAGCGGACAATTGATGTTGCACGCGCCACCTCACCGCCATCGCGTTCGATCAAGCGGCGCAGCACATTGGCTTCAGGCGAAGATATCCATACGGCATCAGCTGTGTTGACAACCGCACGCTGCGAAAAATCTGTGTTTAACGAATGCATTCGTTGCTCCATCAATATTTAAAACTTTCACTACCGACTACTTGGTAGGTGTTTTAACGATTTTTCGGGCGTCGTCAACCCCATGTCGCGCCGCGTCCTGCTTCAGGTAGCCGCCCAGCTCCCGGTTCGGTGATGCGTCGGAAAGGCGCTCCAGCGCTGGGCTTTCAGCGGCTTATCCACCGGGAAACCGATAAAAAATTACGAAACAGTTAGCACTTTTTCCTGCTGCGCGATCTCAGCATGAACGACTGCCATGTCCACTTCCAGCGATTTGTGGACAACTTGTTGCAGGCCCGATTTTGGCAACATACCCGCTTGCGTAAAAATGATGACTTGCTCACGAAACACCATCAGCGTCGGGATTGAGCGAACATTGAACGCTGCACCCAAATCCGGTTCGGCTTCGGTGTTGATCTTGGCGAAAACAACATCGGGAAACTCTTCGGCAACTGCCTCAAACGTTGGAGCAAAGGCACGGCATGGGCCGCACCACGGCGCCCAAAAATCGATGATGACGGTCTTGCCGCTTTCAATGGTGGCGTTGAAGTTTTTGCTGGTGAGTTCTAAAGCCGACATGATGAAATCCTGATCGTTAATAGTGATGTGATGAAAATGGCAGTTGCTTATTGTTAAAGGTGCATTTCGTTCGTGTAGCGCGGGTGGGCATTGCGTGATTATTAAGTGTTCGGAGATTGCGGTTAAGGTGTGAAAAACTACTTGCCCTGCGCGTGCGCCTCAACAAACCATAGGTATTTATCAACATCGCGCGAAATACCCGTAAACAAATCCGCGGTGCCAGCATCGCCTAGTTTGTCAGTCGCATCAATGGCGGCGCGAATGGCTTTGCCGTACGTTGCCAGCGCATTCGACAGCGCTTCCACGTGATCTGCGCCGGCTTTGATATTGAGCGGATACTCGCTGAGATTTGATTTTTTTGCGGCAACACGCACGGTGCCGTGAGCCACGCCGCCGAGCGCGACAGCCCGTTCGGCGATGTCGTCAATCCATTCTTCCGAACTCTCGACGATCTTGTCGAATAATTCGTGCAGCGCAATGAAATTGGCACCCTTCACATTCCAATGTGCTTGCTTGGACTGCATCATCAAATCGATCGAATCGGCGAGGCGTTCGTTGAGTACCTTCACAACCGCATCACGGGTTTTTGTGGGGAGATCATTTTTAGTTTTGGACATGAAATTTTCTTTCCGCTAAATAGCGCAAACGTTTAACTGTTTCTGACGGCAATATACCGTTGAAACACAATTTTACGAGACATTAGTATCACTGATGTGTGGAGCAAACTCAAATTAAAAGTTTGAATCGGTTCGATAGTGACTATCAATCGCAGAGTTGGAGGCGGACATGCGGAGCGGTGCGCTGAAAAAAGAGAGTGAAAATTGACCAGCGAAAATTGACCGGTGATCGCGGCTTAGAGGTTGCCATCAACCGGTAGTCGCTGTGAGCGCAAAAGACTTACGACAATTTTATTATCGTCTCGGCCACTTTTTTACCCAACTGATGCAGCATCTTACCGGCGCGCTCATCTTTGATTGTGCCGTCTGCGTTCATCAGCTCGCCCGCTCTGGGGACAGCGACGACGGGCAGCACGAACGCACCGAGATTCGATAAAATATAAGACACATGTGGCAGTGCGCGAATGGTACCAAACGCGCCGTTTGATGCGCCCATTAGCCCGCATATTTTATTAGCAAACGGCGCGCTACCGCTCTCACCGTTCACCGATTGTGAGAGCCAGTCAATCGTGTTCTTGAGCAGCGGCGTGATGGATGCGTTGTATTCGGGGCTGGCAATCAACAAACCATTTGCGGCCATTGCCAGCTTTCGCAGCGCCAGCATGCCTTCCGGCAATCCATTTGCCTCATGCGAATCGGCATCGTAGATCGGCATGGCAAATTCGCGCAGATCCGCTACGGTGACAACGGCACCTGCCTCGCGTGCGCCCGCAACAGCAATTGAAAGTGCTTTGCGGTTCATGGAATCCTTTCGGTTGCTACCGGTAATGGCGAGGATGTGGGCTTGGCTCATGGATTGGGTCATCTGCTGGGTCATGTTTTAACTCGTTTCGAATGATTGATTTGCGCAAAATATCACAAATATAAAAAAACATGAGCTTAACCGAACCAGAGATGGGACGCGCATCAGCCAGGCGCATCGGCGGCTGACAACCGATTCGGACAATGGGCCGGCGCAACCGGGTGGCACAATCTGCTGACACAATCTAATCACATGACCAAGTGGCACAATCAAGGCCCTGCAGCCGTCAGTTAACAAATGGGACCAGCCTCACCGGTATTAAATGATCATTCGGTCATAAAGTGGAAATCACTGAAATGCTGCGCCAGTGCTTGCGTTTGAATTTTTGTTTGTGTTTTTATTCACGTTTTTGTCGACGTTAAGGTTCAATGCAAGTCGGCTCGCGTGTCGATACGCTTTAGTTGGCTGCACCACGACAGCCGTGCAGAACTGCTCATCAACCGCCACGGCGTTTAAACGCTATTGCGCCAGAAATCGCATTGTTCAAGTTGTACATCACTGCTGCGCCATTGCCAGTGCGTCCGGTGAAAAATCCATCAAGACTGCCGACGGGATTGGTCGGCGTGCAGCTTGGCGTGCAGCTCAATAACAGCTGCGCTGGTCGCGGCAATCCGGGGAAGTTTGGACCGCCTGCAAATGCAGAAAAATATTGGTCACGATTAATTGGTGCGCCAACTGTTGAGGCATTCCAAGTTTGTCCCGCAATGGTGAGGTTCAGGCTGGTGTCCACAGTACGCGCCGTGAAATTTGCGTTGAGTGCCGCGCTGTTTAGCCTGCCAGTGTTGCCGGATAAATCCGTCGGATTCGTCGAGCCAATGACGTCATAGTTTGCCGTTCCAGTCAGCGGTAGTGAGACCGGGCCGCTCTGAGCGCTACTAAAAATATAGTGCAGGCTGCGATTTGCCAGCGGGACATTTTGTCCAGCAATCGTGGCGCTGCCGCCTGACCAGCGCCCCCATACCAGACCCGTGACCGCATCAAATCCCGCGTCCGCCACCTGCGCTGTGCCGATTTGATAACTTTGATGGCCGAGCTTGTTGTTGGCAATCACATAAGGTGCGGCAAATGCCGTTACTCGCCCAAGCGTATCGGTAGCCACCTCGGCAAGCCGATTGCTCGTCAGAAACGATCTGGCGAAGGGATCGGGCAGCAAAGCCAGCGTTGGGTCAGAAACAAGGCCAGTCCGATATGGCTCGGCGATGCTCTGTACCGGACCTCGGAATGCAACAACACCGTTGACCGTATTTGTGTTCGCCGAGTTAGTGGCATCCACAAAACCGTAACCAATAATCGCACCATTCAACCCCGAGCCGACGAAACTTCCCTCCAGTGAGCCGAACAGATTGTCACTGGTATTCGAGTTTTGCCCCGTACGATTAGTTATGGTTAAGCCCAATCCGGTCGCTGCAAAAAATCGGTTAGCTGTAAACGGCAAGTTGGTTGCCTGCAATGTCCACGTCTCAGCGGGTGCGCCAACTGCTGCGCCCGGCATGCTGATACCGAGCGTGGTGTTCAACGTGCGCTGGGTAAAATTAACATCAAGAATACTGCTGGTCAACGAGCCCAAAGTGCCCAATTGATTCGTCGGGCTCGTTGCCGCCACCCGAGTATACGAAACCGTACCAGTGAGGACATCGGATAAATACGAAGGATAGCCAGCGCCGCCGTAGGCAAAATGCACGCCACCCGCAGGTTGAAAGCTGGACCCGGTAAAGCTAAAGCTACTCGCGCCTGCCCAGCGCCCGACGGTGATCAGGGTGTTGTTGCCGACGTCGACGGTTTGGACCTCTGCTGCGGTGCCGCCTTGGATACCAAATGTTTGGGCGGTTTGTAGGCCCGCGTAGGATTGCAAGCCGCGCAAAGCAGCACTTTCCAAACGTGTATCGGCAGGCAGCGCCTGGCTGCTATACGTACTGCCCGCTACAGCAACCGCAAAGTCGCGCAGCCCTGTAGGCTCATTGGGCGCGATGAGCGCTTCACCCAACACCTGCGGCGGCAAGACCGGCCCCGTCATGCCCTGCCCCGCATTACCGGTGGTACCAACGCTAGCAGGTAGAGTCAGATCGATTTTTTTGTAGGCAAAAATTTTATCGCCCTCTTTCGGGTCGCGGTCTTTCGAATCAACATCACTGAACATTCTTGCTGACGCTGACAATATCGAGGCAGGCGTGGGAATAAACTCGGGCAATTTGCCCGCCTGCACGCGCACCGTTTGATCTGGCTGCGTGATCAATCCTGGTGCGTCCAGTCCAATAGTTGCAACCACATGGCTACCTTCAATCGTGTAGTTAAATGTGGTGGGAATGCCGTCATCGCTATGCTGCAAGATATTGCCGGAACCGCGAATTCCGACCGTCGCGGTACGGGTTTTCATTTGGTATTTATCGCGATTGGCGCTGCTCAATAACCCGGTGAAAGTGCGCAAGGTGCCGGTTAGCAACGATAAAATCGCGCCATCGCCGCCGTCTTTTTTTACCGCATAGCGCTCGATCCGCAATTGTGAATTCGAGCGTAACGAAATCTTGGCCTCGTCAATCATTGATAGTTGCGCCATACCATCAGACAGCGTAACCACAAGATCACCGGCGTTCACATTCATGCCGCGTGCCGCGTTGACACGCTTGCCATTGGATTCAACATAGACGCCGCCGATGACGTAAGAAAACTTACCGCTCTGAGCAAACGCCGCCGACCCCATCAGTGCGCCAACGAGGACAACGGTCACCGCCAGCAGCAGCATCGATGCCTTTATCCACCGATACAGAAATTGACGATTCAAAATATTTTTAGTGGTGACCATCATGTTCTCCAAAATTTCTGTTGTATTTCTGGAAGCACTGCAACGTAGATCTTCGACACTTCAACACCACCAAAATAGCCAGTTACTCAATATCACAACGAATATTCGACGACACCTCATGCCTTGTGTAGTCGTAAATTGCAATATTAGAATCATTGCGCGAGCCCAGCCATTGCACGCGCAGACTGCACTTGGATTGGAAACGCCAGTTAACGCCAAGACCGGCATCGGCCAAGGTGTCGCGGCCGAATTCAACGGTGTTCGCCCTTGCAAAGGCACTCTTATCTTTTCGCAGGGTCGCGCCAAGCGTGTTAAAAATTGACAGGTTTTCAGTCAGCGAATATTGCAAGGTATGGCGAATACCGCTCACATTTTTCGATTTTTCGGTCACCCCATCGGCTAAGGTTCGGACGGCTTTATCGTCGCTGTAAAAGCCGTTCAATATCCATAGCGGGGATGAGTTGCCCTCAAACACTTGGCTCCACCCCAAAATTGCGGTTCTGGAATTAAAGTCTTCAACCTTATTTTTCGGAAATCGCGTTTGCCCGCCGCTGAGGCCGATACTGAGTTGCTTCGCTGATGAAAACGCGTACCGATACTCAGCGCTCACGGTCGCGGCGGTGCGCGCGTTGGTCGGTTTAGGATCGCCGGGCGCAGCACCGTCCTGATCGAAGCGATTCGCGTTTGCCGTCACGCGCCAATTTTGCTGTCCCGAAACCCAGGCACCGCCCGCGCGGATTTCACCAAAGCTCGAGTTAAAATCTCCCTCGCGCCGATAAGCACGTCCGCGCAATTCACCGCCCAGCAATGCGCTCCATTTGGCATTGAGTGGCAACACATAATCAGCGCCCGCCGCCACAGCCAGATAAGGTGCTTTGCGTTTGATCGAGTTGCCCGTTGGGTTCACACCGACCAAATTGAAAGCCGATTGCACCGCGCTGCTAAAATCAGCAGGTACGCCAGTGATATTAGTGTCATAGCCCAGCGAGGTTTCGCCCCAAGCAAAAAGTTTTTGCTTACCCTGATTGCGTTTGGCAGCAATGGCATCTAGGTATCGATCAATGGACGCGCGCGTTTCGGCTGGCGGATTGCTGGCGGCCAATTCGCGAAACGAACTTTCGGCCAAATCGAACGAGCCCACCGCAAAATAGGCACGCGCCAAATCAAGCTTGGCTCCTGCGTTATTCGGATTTGCAGCCAACACACGCTCAAACGAAATGATGGCTTCATCCACCTTGCCGCTGTCTAAAGCAGCTACCCCAAGTAGGTAATTGAATTCGACATTATCCGCTAGCTGGTCTTGCGCGGCGATGAGATCCATATACGCCTGCTTCGAATTGCCGTTAGCTAATAACTGCTGTGCACGGCGTAATACATCAAGCTCCGGACCAGCCCGCGATGTAGTTGAAATGAGCAAGGCAATAAGCGCTGTGGCGGCCAGCTTCAGTGCTGTACTTCTCCGCGTTTCAGTATGGATACTATTTTTTTGGGTGATTATTATCATCGCAGACTCGTATCAGCGTGCAGCTTCAGGGTTGGGTTCGGGGTCGGGATCAATTTATGCGTTCGTCAATTCACAATCGCCGTAATGGATTGTGACAAGCCATTCGGCACCGTGAAGGTGACACCTTGATTCAGGGTAAGCGACGTTGAACCAATCGAAACCGGCGTAAATTGGAACGGTACGGCAAGACATTGCTGGTTGCCGAGTACCTGCAACGGCGAGGTCGCAATCGTACCCACACTAGTTACGCTACTGGTGAGCGCCACGACGGCCGGTGTAATGCCAAAGCGCAGCGTTCCCGGCCCTTCGCTAACGTTCGTGCTGGGCGCCAGCTGATAAACGCAAGCTTGTACTGGCGAGTTGCCCGCTGCCACGGTGGTGTTGATATTATTGGTTGAAATCGCAAAGCCACTGGGTCGCAGAGACGTGGTTGCCGCTCCGGTGGTAAAGGCTGTGCCCGTCGCCGTTAACGTCACAATACCGTTATCTTGCAGCGCATGATAAGTAAAGGTGGCGCTGGTTTGCCCAGCTGGTATGTTCACCAGCAAGCTGGACGCGCCAACCGTGGTGGCATTTGGCGCAAGCGCCAAGCGAGTCGGGTCGTCTAGGGCAATCGAAACTGCCAGCCCGCCAACGGGCGCACCGACACTCAACGCAATGGTCCCGGTATTTTGCAAATCGCGCCCGAGGTTAGCGACCGTAATGGTAATGGAAGGTGCGCTAACCGTGGCCGTAATAGTGATCCCAATATTGGCCGGTGTTTGGTAGGTGGCCGGTTGCGTCATCGTCAGGTTGGTCGTGCCAGCGGCGGCAGGCGCAAATATAAATTGCGGACCGTTCTGACTGACACAACTTTGGTTGCCGGCAATGCTGAGTGGTGAATTGGTAATAACACCGGCCGGGGCATTGCCGCTGACCATCGCAATCGATACCGGGGTGACGCCAAACCGCAAGGTACTTTGCGCTTCAACGTTAAAGTTGGTGGGGTTGAGCTGGTACGCACAAACTTGTATGTTGGTATTGGCCGATAGCGTGGTGGTGGCAAAACTACCGGTCGAAATCGCAAAACCAGTCGGACGCAAAATGCTGGTGCCCGTACCTGAGGTGTAGCC
>JANYBL010000109.1 GCA_025360815.1 Burkholderiales bacterium | reverse complement strand
ACGGCCCTCATCGCCCACGCCATACAAAAAGCGCTGCACATACGGTAAAAAATAAACAAACTCTTCATAGCCAATTTGGCATGACTCATCCTCGATCAGTAACGCATCTTCAACATATTGCCAGGCGCCCGAATTCTTCTTGAGTACGTCCCAATATTGTTCAAGATTCGCCGTCGCTTTGGTATCGGGAATATTTTTTACGCCGGGCTGTGACGAGGCGATTCCACCGCCAGCCCCCCGGCGAAGCGAGCGAAGTTGCACCGGCCACAATAAGGTGTGATTAAAATCGCGCACAATTGTCATTTAGTCTCTCCGGCCTTTATCCATTTTTAAGCTGGATTTTTAATACGGATTTTTGCTGTGGATTTTTCGACGGATTTTCGAAGCGATTCGTCGTACGTATTTTGCCTTAGCACTTACCGGCAACTGGCATCTGCGAATACTTCCCTACCTATAGCTTCGCATTGGCGTTGCAGCTACTTCTTTGGCTGGAATTCGACATCCCCAAATTGCCATAACAAGAACGAGTAGATATCAGTCAGCTCAGCGTTGCGCTGCGAACGTGTTGAGCCAATGCCGTGACCTGCATCGTAATCCAATCTGAGTAGCACCGGGTTGGCGTTGGCATTGCCTGCAACCGCAGCTTGCAAACGCGCGGCCATTTTTGCCGAGTGCCACACTTCGACGCGCGGATCATTCATACCATGCATCAACAACACTGCCGGATAGCGCGTCCCGTCTTTAACCTGATGGAATGAACTCATGGCGAATAGTCCTTTGAATCCGTCTTCGGTTTTCACGCTGCCAAATTCGGGAATATTCGGGGGGCCATTCGGTGTAAATTCAGCACGCATCGCATCCAACAGACCAACTTGTGGGACCACCGCTGCAAACAAATCAGGGCGCTCGGTGAGTGCGCGGCCAACGGTGATACCGCCCGCGCTTCCTCCGGTTATCGCCATTTTTTCTTTGCGGGTGAATTTGCGCTCCACCATATATTCTGCACAGGCAATCAGATCGCGCCAAGTATTGGGCTTGGTTAATTTCTGGCCGCCACGATGCCACTCCTCGCCAAACTCGCCGCCGCCGCGTACATGGCAGGTTGCCAATATGCCACCCCGCTCCAGCCATGCCAGCGTGGCTGGAGAAAATGTCGGCGATTGGGTGATGCCGTAGGCCCCGTACGCGCGCAACAGGGTCGGGTTATTGCTGTTGAGGGTGGTCGTTTTTTTATAAATCAACGAGATCGGGACTTTCACGCCATCTTTGGCAGTGACCGTCAATTTGACTTCATCAATTGCCGAAAAATCGACCGCCGGTTTTGGCTGCAAGCCGATATCAGCGATATTGGCGGAGCGCTCCTCGACTGAAACATACTTGGGTGCCTCAGTCCAGCTTTCCAGCCGCAGAATAGCCCCGGCGCGCTTCGGGTCAGTGATAATCTGGCGAATGCCCTCTGACGGCAGGCGAATAAATTCCATTTTACCGCCGCTAAATACCGTGTTGCTAAAATTGAGCCGCTGTAAAAAATCATAACCGGCTCGGACGTCGCGAATATAGAGTGCGTCAAGCGCCACCTTCATTTCGGCAATCACGTAGTCGCCATGCGGCACAATTGTCGTCGCCATCGCAAAATCCGGCCGCGATACGCTGGTGCGCACGACCTTGTATCGCGGTGCATTTTGATGAGTCAGTATATAAAAACTATTGCCGTTAATCGCGAAGTTCGTGACTTGATCCTTCGGCTCGATCACTCGCCGCCAGGTGCCGCCGGGCAAGCCTTGTGGGTTTGTTTCCACCAGATACAAACTGATTTCGCGCGCATCGCCGTGTTCTATTTTACCGACTAAATATTTACCGTCAGCGGTCGGTGAGACCGAGGGGATATCGATACTCGTCAAACTCACGCCAGGCATGTCGTTCGCAAAGACCAACTCATCACCGCTAGCGTTGCGCCCCAACAAATGGCGACAGGCTTGGCTGCGCAAATACTGATTCTTCTTTTCGCCGGCAATAACAGCGGGCAGGCGGTTATAGAAAAAGCTCCGGCTGTCAGCGGCCCAGTGCGTGCCTTCCATAAAACCGATGCGCTCAATCGCAAGTCCCGTATCTTTGGCGGTCGCCACATCAATGATGCGGATCGAGGTTTCCTCCGAGCCGCCAGCTGCAACGCCAACGATCACATGACGGCCGTCCGGTGAGGCAACATAAGAATCGAGTGCGTAGCGCTCACCTGATTTTGAAATCGCCTGTGGGTCAAACAACAAGCGCTCGGCACTTTTTAAACTATCGCGCGTGTAGAGCTTTCGCGATTTTTCGCCGGGCGCAATTTTGTAATAAAAGAGTTGCGCACCGCTGGATGAGGCATTGGTGCCGCCATTGCTACCGGCAATTTGCACGCCACTGATTTGCACGCCAGCCTCCGATAGTGCGTTGATGCGGTTTTCCATCGCGGCACGGCCGGGTATCGCGTCCAACGCGGTCCGCGCGTAGTCGCCTTGCGCACGAAGGTATGCCATCACCTCTGGGCTTTTGACATCCTCCATGTAGCGGTAAGGGTCGGTCACCGATTGGCCAAAAAATGTTTCGGTAGCGTTATTGACGGCCGCTAACGTTGGGCCAGTGCGACGCGTAAGCGGTGGCTCGAGCGTTGCAACCGCTGGTGCTGCTGTTTTTGCTTCTTGAGTCGGCGCAGCGCAGGATGCCAGCAGAAAGAAGACAGAAGCGGTGAGCGCGACTTTCACCGCGAACGCAACACCTAGGACTGCATACAGGGTCGGATCATGCTTTACACCGGTATAGCGATGGGAGGGGGATGTGAAAGGTAATGTCATGGGATCTCCGAGCAATGTAGAAATATGCAATCTCGAAAACTAACACGCGCCACGCCATTTGTGGGCGGTTTGCGCAAAACCTGCGTTTAAAACTGGTTTTTGTCACCCCCTGACGACAAATTGATTTGTGGATACCGCGGAGATCCCGACAAAGCCTCATGCCGTTCAAATAACGATTGGGTGCGCCCATTATTTTTAGAAAATCGCTGCAGATCGTCGTCTCATGGGTGTCCCCAAGCGCATTCACGTGAAAACGCCCACCCTGACTAGCCTTCGCCACTGCATTGTTATTTTGTGGTGGCGCTTACCGCAGCTTCGATGGCGTCTCGGTTTGTGGCGGCATTGATGACGCCTCGTTTCGTGACAACTCGTGCGCGCAAATAGCCGCCAATACCAGTTGGAAAGTAATACACGGACAGCACGACCATAACGCCCAACCACGGCAGACCGCTTGCCGCTTTAATGCGAATTCGTAGCAAATCCTGCGAATAGCTTTGCGGCTTTGCGCGACAATGAACAGCACCACAGCCATCACTGCGCCATATATCGTTCCCATTCAGCCGATCACCACGAACAGTAGTAAGTCCCTATGGTCGCAAAACAATCGGTCGCGCCGTCAAATATGCCAAGGGCAAGTTGTCCGATAAACCCGAACTGAGCGTCCACCTCACCAGTAATTCTCAACAATAATATGCCCTGGTTCCAAGCGTCGGTTCATGCGGAAGCCACGGGCTTTCAGCAACGCGCGCATCGCCTCCACCATTTCCGGGTTACCGCAGAGCATGAAGCGGGAGTGCTCGTCCGTCATCGGCAAAGCTGACCCACGTTCGAGCTCGCCAGATTCAGTTAGCGTGGTGACGCGGCCATGCAATGTCAATGCCAGCGGGCTCTTACTGGTGGCAGGTTCTCGGGTGAGCGTGCGCACGAAGGTAAGTTTGGCGTAGCCTGATATTGCGTCTTGTCGATGGTGTCTTGCCAGTTGGTCAAGCTCGTCGGTATAGGCCAAGTCTTGCAACTGGCGTACGGATTGCACGACGATGATGTTTTTAAATTGCGTCCACACAACGCTATCGCGCACCATTGAAATGTAAGGCGCCATTCCAGTCCCGGTAGCGATGAGCCATAGATCGCGGCCGTCTTTAAAACGATTTGTGGTGAGGAATCCCTGCGACATTTTTTCAACGTGGATGAGATCGCCAATTTGCAATTTAGCGACGCGACTTGAAAATTCACCATCGGGCACAACGACTAAAAAAAATTCCAAAAAAGGCTCGTTGGGCGCAGAGACAATGGAGTAGGCGCGCCAAATCATTTCGCCATCCTCTTTGGTCAAACCGATTCGCGCAAACAAGCCGGGTATGAAGCGATAAGCGGGATCGCGGCGAATGCGAAACGACATCAAGCCGGGGTTCCAGTGATGGACCCACACGACGGGCTCGTCGGTGTATTTTGGCGTGGTAATTTGTGATGATTCGTTAGCGGCAGACATAGTAAAAATGAACCAATCCAATTGGTAGTTTGGTTTTTGTTATTCG
The DNA here is from genome assembly GCA_025360815.1 of Burkholderiales bacterium. GTDB lineage: Bacteria > Pseudomonadota > Gammaproteobacteria > Burkholderiales > Usitatibacteraceae > UKL13-2. Next base: position 129,150 of record JANYBL010000109.1, on the reverse strand, counting down.
TCAATGCGTGTTGAACTGTAGCGCTGCCAGCCTTGCATAAAGGCCGCCCTGCGCCACTAGGACATCATGCGTGCCTTCGGCTACCATGATTCCATCTTCGAGCACGATGATCCGATTCGCCGATTTCACGGTGGCCAAGCGGTGGGCAATGATGAGCGTGGTACGGCCCTGCATTAATTTTTCCATGGCCAATTGCACCATCCGCTCGGACTCCGCGTCCAGCGCGGAGGTTGCCTCATCCAGCAGCAACACGGAGCGATTCGCCAAAAACGCTCGGGCGATAGAGATTCGTTGGCGCTGTCCACCGGAAAGCTTTACACCGCGCTCTCCCAATTGGGTGTCAAACCCTTGCGGCATAGAATCAATAAACTCCAGCGCAAATGCGGCTTCACAGGCAGCCCGCACCTCGGCATCCGTGGCCTCTGGCCGGCCATAGCGCACGTTTTCCCACACATTGGCAGCGAATATCACGGCATCTTGCGACACCAAGGCGATACGCGAACGCACTTCGCGCGGGTCGGCAGTTTTGACATTCACACCGTCAAGCCACACCGAGCCCAAAGTAGGATCATAAAAACGCAGCAGTAACTGAAAAACAGTGGTTTTGCCCGCCCCGCTTGGCCCCACCAATGCGACCACCTCAGAAGGCTCAATGCTGAGCGATAAGTTTTTCAGCGCGGGCGAATCAGGCCGCGACGGATAGTGAAATGTCACGTCTTGAAATTTAACGCGCCCGGATCGTCCTGTTCTATCTGACTGCGGCATTGCAACCGGATTTTTTGGCACATCAATATCAGATTTTGTGGCGAGCAATTCCATGATCCGCTCCGACGCGCCCGAAGCGCGCATCAGCTCGCCATAGACCTCTGAAACTGCCGCCACTGCACTCGCCACCATCACCGCATAAAACACAAAGGCAGATAGTTCGCCCGCTGTGATGCGCCCGGCAATGACGTCGCGTCCACCCACCCACAAGATGACCGCAATCGCACCGAACGCCAGCGTGATGACCGCCGCAATCAGGCCGGCAGTGTAAAACGCTTTGGTCTCGCCTGCTTTAAAAATTGCTTCAACCCGATCACCAAACCGGCTGCGGTCAGCTGCCTCATGCGCGTAGGCTTGGACGGTACGGATTTCGTGTATCGATTCATCAATGTAGGCGCTTGCTTCGGCGGTGTTGTCGGTGATTTGTTTGGCGAGCTTGCGCACGCGGCGACCGAGCACCAGTATCGGCACCATCACCAGCGGGATCACCGCCAACACAAACAATGTTAGTTTCACGCTGGTAAAAAACAGCAGCGTCATGCCACCAATAAAAAACGCGATATTGCGCAGCGACATCGTGACCATCGTGCCAACCACGGATTCGATCAGGGTTGTATCGTTAGTCAAGCGCGAGATCACTTCGCCGGTGCGGGCGTTCTCAAAAAAACTCGGTGACAACGTAAGCAAATGGGAATAAACCGCATGGCGGATATCGGCCACGACCCGCTGCCCAATCCATGTGATATTGTACGAGCGAAAAAAAGTGGAGACCCCAAGTAGCATAAGCATGCCGACCAATATCAGCAATGTACCGTCTAGCGTTGAGGCATCGCCCGACGCAAACCCTTGGTCAATTACATGTTTAAGGCCGGGACCAATCATCAACACCGAGGCTGAAGACGCGCACATAGCCAGCATTGCCACCGCAAACCGGATTTTGTACGGCGCGACATAGCGCACTAAGACCGCTAATTTTTTGAGGTCACGGGCACTGGATTTCGCGGGTGGGGGAACAGTATCAGCGCTGGGGGCTACGGGGGCTAATGCGGCAGACGGAAGCGATGAAAGCGACGACGGGGATTGGGATGAGGTTTGGGACACGAGATAACCTGTAAATGGCACAGCCTCATTGTACCGCTTGTATGCACCCCGGCACCGCCCACAAAAGACGGGGCTGAAGCTGGGTTTGACCTTCCCCGCCGGTCAACGGGCATCAGCGTCAATCCGCTACAGCCCGCCACGCTTTAATACAGGTCGCGCTACATTTCCCGATACTGAAAAAATCGCCCGATCTTGCGCCACATTGGAGCGAATTTCCGAGCCTACCGAGCCTGAGAGTGCCCCGGTCGAATAGACTACATTCACATTGCCATTCGCCAGCAGCACGCCGCCAGCCAGTTTAAGGCGCTCGTAGCGAATCACGCCGTCGCCAACCTTCAGCTGTCCGGTTAAATCGCTGAATTTGGATTGCCCGCCCACTGCGTTGCCGTCCGTTGAACGCATCACCTGGACTAAATCTGCATTACCAATCGAGCCCTCTTTGACGACAAAATTCCCCTGAATTTTTGGCTGATCCAAAATTGCGCTAACTGAACCAGCAAGCGCGGCCACGGTGAACTCGCCGTCCAGTCGCCCGCCCAAACTGACGGCACGGGTAAATACCTCGGTGAGTTGATCGAGCTTAATTCTTTGCACATTGAGATTGCCGGACACATTGATGCCCTGCTTCCAATCGATTTTCAGCGCGCCCGTCGCGCTACCGTCAAAAAACTTGGCTTTTACGTCGGGCAAAATCATTTGTTGATTGGCAAACGTACCTTTGGCCGAAAGCGAATCCAACGGAACCGCCGCGCCTATTGGTGAAACGATCTCCCGTGCGCTGACATCAATCTTAAATTCACTGGGCGCTGCCGCGGGCCCACTTGCCGTTGTACTTGCAGCAGCGGGCGCAATGTCCACTGTCCATTTGTTCCCTTTGGTGCGCATCGATGCGTTCGTGACGGCACCGTTGGCATCGAATTTAAGTTCTGCATCAAACGGATCGAGGTTGATATTTTTAATTTCTAGCTTGACGTTTTTGAGCACGATTTTGCTAATCTCAATGGTTTTTGAGCGCCCTTCCGGATCACCCCATCGAGCTGCGCGACCGAGCGCCTCGTCGGTGATGGTGACGTTCTCCAGTTCAAACGAATCAATAATGAACCGGTCGCCAAACAGCGCCGTCATGTCCATATAAATTTTGCCGCTGGTTGCCTTGGCATCAAATAATTTACCCAATGCCACTTGATCGAGCTTGACGTGCGGGCGCGGAAATAGGCCGATCCGGAGACCGCTCGATGAGACATCATCGTGAACCCAGCCCGCCAACGCCTCCTGCAAACGGGTATTCACTGTGCGCAATGGGACAACTTGAATCAGGATTACTGCGAATACAAATAAACCCAGCAGGCCCACCATCGTCCACCGCAGCAAATGGCGCTCACGCTTGACGGGACGACGCCGTTTGCCAGAGGCGATTTCCGACTGCTCAATCTGCGTGCGCTCGGCTTGCTCTTGCAATTCTCGCAGACGGGCAACCTGCCCAGCACGAGAAGCGGCTTCGGCTTCTTCCTCCAGCCTAGATTTTTCTTCAGCTTTTTCACGTAGGGCGCGCTCATGCTGCACCCGCGCTTCGGCTTCTTGCTCAAAACGCTCCAACTCCACCGCCTGCTGCGATGCGGCACGCGAAGTGGCTTCCCGCGCCGCCATTTCGGATTCTGCTTTGCGTTCTGCTTCTTCACGGGCGCGCCGTTCGCTTTCAAGTTCAGTCTGGCTTGCCCGCTCGGCTTGCTTACGTTTGGCGGACTCGGACTTCGCGCGTGCTTCCGCATCCGCCGTTGCGCCTTTTTCAGCCGCGAGCTTGGCGATCATTTCGGCTTCCACCCGCTCGCGTTCCAAGGCCTCTTCACGGGCACGCGCTTCAAGCCTGAGCCTTTGCGCTGCCGCATTGCGATCCGCCTCTTCACGCGCCCTGCGTTCAATCTCTAACTGCGCTTGACTGGCTTGGTTGGCCTCTAGGGCTTGCTCCCGCATCTCCTGCTCGGCCAGCGCACGCGCCTCAGCTTGCGCTTTGGCTTCTTTTTCAGCCGCTAATTCAGCTTGACTGGCCTGCAATACTTTTTCACGCAACTCTTGCTCGGCGTGGGCGCGGGCTTCGGCCTCGGCTTTCGCTTCTTTTTCAATTGCCAGCGCGGCGAGGCTCGCCTGATGTGCTTTTTCGCGTAGCTCCTGCTCAATCAGCGCACGCGCCTCTGCCTGAATTTTGGCCTCTTTTTCCGCCGCCAATTTGGCTACCATTTCGGCTTCAACTTGGGCACGTTTTACAGCTTCGCTGCGTGCAAGTTCTTCCAGACGCAATCGCTGCGCTTCAGTTTCAGCTTGCGCTTTTTGGCGTGCCTGCTCTTCAATTTTTAAGCGCGCTGAGAACTCGGCTGCTGTTTTTGCGGCTGCATCAGCTTGCGCGACAGCCATTTCGCGTGCGGTGGCCTCGGCAACTTTCTTTTCTTCATTGAGTGCCGCGATGCGCTCTTCCATTTCAGCGCGTATTTTGGTCTCTTGCTCGGCCAACATGCTCTTCGCATCCGCTTCGGCGCGTTGTGTGGCGGCGGCACCCGCCCGTTCAAGCAGGCCACGCTCTTCAACCAAGCGCACTTCCAACATGCGACGCGCATCTTCTTGTGCACCCTGCCGAACCGCCGCTTCGACCTCGACCCGCGCACTTTCTTCGATGTCGCTCTTGAGCATGACTTCCATTTCAGCGCGTACTTGCGCTTCGATTTCCGCCTTCAACTGTTGCCGCAGATCACGCTGCGCCGACTCAAATTCAACCGCCTGTTTTTTGGCGGCCGCATCGGCTTGCAAACGCGCTTCAGCCAATAATTTTGCTTCGGACTCGGCAGCGACGCGTGCACGCGCAAGTGCATGCGCTTCCGCCTCTGCTTTGGCACGCGCGGCGGCCAGTGCTTTTTGCTGCTCGGCTTGCTCTGCGAGCTGGTCGCGCGTCATTTTCTCGCGGGTAGCAATGGCAATTTCGCGCTGTTTATTTTCCTCGGCCAATCGCAACTCGAGCTCTGCACGGGCGTGTTCAGCGGCCTCTTGGGCGCGCTTCGCCTCTTCCAGCGCCCTTAGTTCGGCTTCCTTGCGTGCCCGCGCCTCGACTTCCAATCGTGCTCTAACTTGCGCTTCGCGCTCGGCGCGCGCCCGAGCTTCAGCTTGGGATTTGATACGCGCTGCGATTAAAGCGGCCTCATCAACTTCAGGCGCGGCGGGTGCTTTCGGCAGCTCTGGTTTCGGAGCGGGACTTGGCGCTGGGGCGGCGGCCACTGGTGCTGCCGCTACTTTCGGCACTTCGACTCGCGCAACTTGATCGTTGGCGGCCGGCGTCCGGTACGGTGATGGCCCGAACGCGGGCATGGCCGGGACGCGGGATGTCGCTGACGCGCCTGGTGATGATTGCGCGGCAGCCATTTTGGTTGGCGCGGTGAAATCAAAATCATCATCGCCGCCAAAATCTGTCAGCGGCTCTTCCACTTTCACTTCAAAAATTTTGACAAAGCCCTCGCGCTTGAGCTCATTGAGCGCCTTTTGCAATGCGGGTAACGCCATGCCAGTTTTATCGGAAAGTTGCTCGACGGTAGACTTGCCGTCAATTAATTTGAGCGCCTTAGTCAAATCGCGCGAGAGCGATTGGGTTTTTTGATTGAGCTGCGTCAGCCCTTTGGCAGTTTTGGTGAAAACAATTTTTAAATCCATCGCACGGCTTTCGATAAGGTCAAAAGTGAGGCGCTTGAATTTTTATTTTCGGCAATAACACGCATGCAACGCACCATAGAAAAATCATTCACTTTTCTGCTTATTTTAAAACGAACGTCAAGCCAAACAAAAGCATTATCTCTGCAAGCCGCTTACCCCGTGACTAATATATTCTCACAGAATGGGTTTTTTCGCGCAATTGCTCATCCATACGCGGCTCATGGCTCATTCGACTCAGCTTGCTGCTGAGGAAATTGATCAACTCTGGATGGGTTCTCAGGCAGTTCTCGTCAACGCATTTTCAAAATTGACGTTTATCCAACACAACGTATCGTGTTTTCTTACTTTTGATGGTCATTTTAGCCATCCGAGCTTTGCCGTAAATCAGGAGTACCCAGTGCAAACCACCACCGAATCCTCATGCCCCACGCTTCGTTCGTTTCAATATTCGCGCATCGGCTTTTCTTGGCGCACTGCGTTGTTGGCCGTTAGCGTTGCTGCCTCCGCAATGCTGTCAACAGCCGCACTGGCGGACCCCCCGTCGAGAGTAGGTCGGGTTGGCTATATTGAAGGGGACGTATCGTTTTATGCGGATCGCACCGAAGGCTGGCAAAAAGCGCGGGTCAATTTCCCCGTCACCAACGAAAACTCGGTCTGGACCGAGAACCAATCGCGTGCCGAGGTCCGGATTGGCGGATCTTCGGTTCGGCTGGGCGAAAATTCAATCCTCGATTTTTTAACGATCAGTGATGACCGCACCGATACTTTTTTGCAGCGTGGTGCGCTCATTATCCGCACCCGTGCTGATAACCAAAGCCGCGATAGCTTTCGTGTTGAAACCAACGACGGACGCTTTCTCATGGAAGGGAGTGGACGCTTTCGTATCGAAGCCGCCCAAGACGGCGCGGAAAGCCGCATTTCAGTTTTCGGCGGCCGTGCCCGTTATGAAGGTGGCAACGGCGTCGATAATCGCCTAACAATTGAACCCGGCAAGATGCTTATCATCCGAAACCCCAGTGCTGGCAGGGCTTCTGGGGGATCGATGGATTTCCGATTCGAGCCTGCTAATGAATCCGAGCTTGATCACTGGGCAAACTCTCGCGACCAGCGCTGGGACGAAACCCACACTCGGTATGTGCGTGAGCAGACGATTTCACCATACATGACTGGCTATGAGGATCTAGATGCGAATGGCGATTGGGTTGAGGATCGCGAATACGGTCGCATTTGGACGCCGCGCGTGGTGGTGGCGGGTTGGGCACCATATCGCTATGGGTCATGGGCATATGTAAGGCCTTGGGGCTGGACTTGGGTAGATGATGCCGCTTGGGGCTTTGCTCCGTTTCATTACGGACGCTGGGTTTACGCCGGAACGCGTTGGGCATGGTGGCCGGGTGCCTACGCACGTCGCCCAATTTACGCGCCGGCGCTAGTGGGCTGGTATGGCGGCGCTGGACGCAATTTGGGCCCTTCGATTGGCTGGTTTCCGCTCGCGCCGCGCGAGCACTTTATTCCCGGCTACACAAACAACGTCACCTACATCCGCAACATAAATCACATCACCAACAACATCACCATCATTAACCCGCCAGCGCGGTACGCAAATCAAATCCCCGGCGCGACGTTCGTCAATGGACAAACCTTTTTGAATGCGCGTCCGGTGCAAAACAACACGATCAAAGTGTCGGCAAAAGAACGAGCGGAACATCCAACGATGGTCGCCCCGGCAACGCCGACCGCTGCACCCTTCGCCAAAGAAATGGGTTCGCGCACGCAGAGCGGGCAGAACAACGCACCACCTCCACCCGCGCAAGGGCAAACACAACCTCCACAAAATAAACAGGCAAACGGTGCGCAAGCGACGCCGCCCAACCTGCCAAATGCGCGGAACCCAAATGCGCTACCGAATGGAACAAACGGCGGGCTAGGCAGCGCACAGAACAATCTGCCCAGCAATAGTCAACGTCCCGGAAAGCCACTACCAGAGCCAATCTCCGGCGGCGCTCAGAATAACAACGGCATTCCGCCAATACCGGCTATGCCAAGAGAATTTAACGCACGCACATCACCACCGATGCCGCAGCCCGCACCACAACCAGCCTATGGCAAACCGCCAAGCGCTGCATCAGAAGTCGTCGCGCACTTACCGAACGGGGGCAATGCCGACAGCACCCATTCAATCCCAACACCGACCTATCATAATAAGCAGAACGTGCAACGTGAGGGCCGAGCTTCCCAACCCGCCGCCGAGGGCGCAATTCAGGGTCGCAATTTCGCGACGCCATCGCAAGCGCCGCGTGTTGAGCGTCGCGAACGGCCTGAGCAAATGGAAAAACCCGTAAAACTGCAACATGAAAAAATTGAGAAAATCGACCGCCCCGAAAAATCTGAAAAACGTGAACCGGAAGTACGCGGCAAACTAGAAAATCGCTAAAAAAACGTTGTCCATTGATTGATGTTTCAGCGATACCGATAGGCGGCAAGCCATAAGCTAAAATCTTGGCTGCCGATTAAGCTGTAGTGTTGCTGTGCTTGGCGTTTGCTGCCCGGCGATTTGCTTCCGACTTAAGTGATTGTGCTCTGTTGGTTGCTGACACGATGCCTTTTAGGTCGCCGGTTTGCTCCCAATACGGCGGATCACCGAACGTGCTTTTCAGGAAATCAATAAACAACCGCACCTTGGCTGGTAAAAATTTCCGATCCGGATAAACGGCAAAAATATCATTGCCCGGCGCGGCAAAAGTGGGCAACACTTCCACCAAGCGGCCACGCTCAATTTCTTCCGCAACTTCCCATGCGCTGCGCCACGCCAAGCCATGCCCAGCCAGTGCCCACCGGGTCAACACTTCGCCGTCATTGCAGTGCATCTTGCCGGTAATTTTTAGAGTCACGGTTGCAGGAGCGAGGGGCCTAGCACCCTTTGCTGCCTGCCCCGGATGATTGGGGGAAAGAAACGTCCAGCTGTCGGCCAAACCGCTCTCGGTGGCCGTCATCAGGCAATTATGCTTCGCCAGATCGTCCAAGCTGGATGGTTTGCCATGTTGCTTAAAATAGTCGGGCGAGCCAACCACTACGCGGTGATTCCGCGCCAATTTACTGGCGATCAGATCCGCGTTTTTTAAGTCCGCAATCCGCACGGCCAAATCCACCCGCTCGTTCTTGAGATCAACAATGCGTTCCGAGAGATTCAGCGTTACGGTCAAATTCGGGTGCGCCTCCACAAACGCGGGCAAATACGGCGCGATATGTTTTCTGCCAAACGATGTCGGTGCCGATACGATCAGCCGCCCAGTCGCGTTCTTGGCGCCGACTGAAAGCGATTCTTCGGCCGCGCGCAATTCATTCAGGATATTTCGAACATCCTCAAAAAACACCGTCCCTTCTGGTGTCAGCGTAATTTTCCGCGTGGAACGTTTAAACAGTTTTACGCCAAGCTGCTCTTCCAACTGATCAATTCGTCGCCCCACCATCGCGGGCGTTACCCCTTCGCCTCGCGCCACGACGGAAAGGCTTTCGGACTTAGCAACATCCAGAAACGTTTGTAACGCTTTGAATCTATCCATGATTTCTCCTCCGCACTTTTCGTCAAAACTCACTAGCTTGCTTTGCCAACTTGCTATGACAAGACCATTTATGTTTACTCTAGGATGCTCTAATTAAGCATTAAGCCGATTTCAACGCCATCCGTTTTTGCGGTGCCAGCAACTACACAAAAATTTCTCTAGGTTTGCAAATCGCATATCAAACCGAGCCGACCCAGAAATCATTAAACGCGCTTTAAAAAGTGCGTGTGAGCTCGCTTCGTGTTTAACTTCGTCCAGTTCAATCGACGCTTCCTTAAACATGGCAAAAGTATTAAACCTTTTCGCTTTTTTAATTATTATCTTACAAAGAGTAAGGGAATACACTGCAGTTTACTATTTTTAATAATGTTACCAATTAGTCAGTTTTTGGAAAGAAATTCTTTATGGAAAACATGCCCAATCTATCGGCAGTCTCTGCACTGACAGGCCTTGCCATTACCGGCCATCTCACGGCGCAATTCACGGAGATTTTAACGCCCGACGCGCTGTCGTTTTTTGTCAAGCTTGCTCGCCGGTTTGAGTTCACCCGGCAATCATTGCTTGCCGCTCGTGAAGCGCGCCAATCGGAATTCGATAGCGGTGTGCTGCCCGATTTTCTGGCGGAAACTAAACACATTCGTGACGGTGCATGGGTAGTATCACCCGTTCCGGCTGATATACAAGACCGGCGCGTGGAAATTACTGGCCCAACTGACCGCAAAATGGTGATCAATGCGCTGAACTGCGGCGCAAACACCTTCATGGCCGATTTTGAAGATGCCAATTGCCCGACTTGGCAAAACATGATTGACGGCCAGATCAATTTACGCGATGCGAACTTGCGCACGATCACGCTGGAGCAAAACGGCAAATCCTACAAGTTGAACGATAAGCCCGCCGTGCTCTTCCCACGCCCTCGCGGCTGGCATCTGGACGAGAAGCACGTGACATTGGATGGCAAGCCCGTATCAGGTGGTATCTTTGATTTTGCGCTGTATTTTTTTCACAACGTCAAACCACTGCTCGCACGCGGCAGTGGCGTTTATTTTTATTTGCCGAAGATGGAGTCGCACCTTGAGGCGCGATTGTGGAATAATATTTTTGTCATGGCACAGAACGAACTCGGTGTGCCGCAAGGCTCCATCAAAGGAACCGTTCTGATTGAAACCATCACCGCCGCATTTGAGATGGATGAAATTCTGTATGAGCTGCGTGTGCACAGTGCGGGTTTAAATATTGGCCGTTGGGATTATATTTTTTCTGCAATCAAAAAGTTCCGCTTGAACAAGGATTTTTGTTTGGCTGACCGCGCACAAGTCAATATGCTCGCCCCCTTCCTGCGCGCTTATGCGCTTACGCTGGTGAAAACTTGTCACAAACGCCAAGCGTTCGCGATGGGTGGTATGGCCGCGCAAATCCCAATCAAAAATGATCCCGTCGCAAACAATGCCGCATTTGAAAAAGTGCGTCTCGACAAACTCCGTGAGGTCACTGACGGTTGCGACGGGACGTGGGTCGCGCATCCTGGCTTAGTGGCGGTTGCCAAGGCAGTATTTGATGAGCACATGCCAACGCCGAACCAAATTCACAAGCAGCGCGACGACGTGCACTACACCGCCAAAGATTTACTCGATTTCCGCCCGGAAGCGCCGATCACCGAGGCTGGTGTGCGCAACAACATTCAAGTCGGCATTCAATACATCGGCTCATGGCTTGGCGGCAATGGATGCGTGCCGATTTTCAATCTGATGGAAGATGCTGCGACAGCCGAAATTTCGCGCAGCCAGATCTGGCAATGGATCCGCTCCCCCAAAGGTGTGTTGGATGATGGTCGCAAAATAAGCAAGGAAATGGTGAAAGCATTGATCGCTGATGAACTGACCAAGACACCCGGGATTGCGGGCGAAGCGACGTACGCGGCAGGCAAATATGTGGAAGGCGCTGCGATGTTTGAAAAGCTCGTGATAGACGACCACTACGAAGAATTTTTGACGTCGCCAGCTTATCGCGCCATGGCGTGACCTTTGCCTTAGCGTGCCTACTCAAAAAACGGCGTCGCGATGACGACGCTTTTTTCAATTTAGATTCGGCTGGCTTAACGACCAATGAGACCGCCATTTTTAAAACCCTCGCAACCGGCGGGTATGCAGACCCCGTCCTCGCCGAAGAATGCCTACCTGCTTAGCCTTCGGTACAAGTTATTTAATCCGCCGCTTGCTAAATACATCCTCTATATTGTCGCTATAGAAACTTTTCATCGCAGCGGACGTTGAAAATCGGCGCCAAATTTCGGATGAAACGCTCGCGTATTCAAACGTCCCCACCGATAACTCCACCACCAGCACGCGCCGTTTATCGTCGTAGCCGATGGCGCGGATGGTGCCTCCGTTTACCTTTCTCATTTCCATCGTCAATCCTGTTGGCGGCCAGAAAAGATCAAAGAATAATCGAAAATTCAAGCACCAAAAACATGCTGACTTCAATAACCAGAGCAAGCCACGCCCGGCGATAAGCAGCGTATTTAGTGGTGGCAATTTCGGCGACTTGGTGAATTTGGTGACAGACATCATCCAAAACCTCATGCAGATCGGCTTGATGAAAAGCACTCGCATAGTCGGCTGGGCCGCTTCGCCGCACAATGTCGCCAAAGAAAATTAGGCTGAGGATATGGGCAGCTTGCGCTTGGTTTTGCGCGTTGCTTGGTTGACGATGCTGAACGCTCGGAGCGCACTGGCTGTGCGCGGTATTTTTAAGCGCCTCCTTTTTGATATTGCGGGCACGTGCCAATACCGTCGTCAAAGCAAAGTAAAAAAATCCAGCACCGGCAATTAAAAACAAAATCAGACAAATTTTTTCACGCACACCCAGATGCATGATTTTGTCCAAGTTCGCCGAAACATACGTTACCAATAACGTCGACATGACGATCAACAAATAGACTTTTTGATCGGCAGAGCGAATCAGATCTTGGTTCAAATTCAAAATACGCCAAGCTTGGTCGAGCCGGATCGTCAGCGAGGCCGCGTCATAGCGGGACGGGCTGCGCTTGAGCACGTCCGCATACTGGGCGCTCAAGACGTTTTCCGCGCTGACTGTTTCACGATCAGCCATCCTAATTGGCCGCATTGCCGATAATGTCACTCATCCGCGCCATCACGGTTTGCTCGAGCTTGCCTGAAATTTCCAGCGCTTTAATATTTTCAGCAAATTGCGAAACACGTGAAGCGCCTGTGATGACCGTGCTTACGTTCGGGTTTTTCAAGCACCAAGCAATTGCCAATTGCGCCGTGGTACAGCCGAGTTCTTGCGCAACGACTGCCAGCTTGGCGACCTTTGCATTTTTATCACCATCTAGCAATTGTTCCTGCATCCACGTTAAATTCTTAAGGGCCCCCCGACTGTCGGCCGGAATACCATTCGCGTATTTACCGGTAAGCAAACCAGAGGCAAGCGGGCTCCATGTAGTCAGACCCAAGCCGATATCGCCGTATAGCCGCGCATATTCGGTTTCAACGCGATGACGGTGGAAAAGATTGTATTCGGGCTGTTCCACCACCGGCTTATGCAAATGATGTTTGTCAGCGATATGCCACGCCGCCGCGATTTCAGCCGCACTCCACTCCGACGTGCCCCAGTACAGCGCCTTGCCGCTGCTCACCATATCGTGCATGGCATAGACTGTTTCTTCCAACGGTGTATTGACATCGGGGCGATGGCAGTACACAAGATCAACAAAATCAAGGTCAAGGCGCTTTAAAGAAAGGTCAATCGCCTGCATGAGATATTTCCGGTTAAGCGTGTTGCGCTCGTTAATACCGTCACCAAATTTGGTCGGCAAACCCCAGAAAAATTTGGTCGACACCACGTAGGTTAACCGATCCCAGCCGAGTTTTTTGAGCGCGGCGCCCATCAGCAATTCCGATTTTCCTGACGCATATACTTCGGCGTTATCAAAAAAATTGATGCCGTGGTCACGCGCAGCACTCATTAATTCGATGGCAGAATTTTGATCGACCTGATTGCCATACGTCACCCACGAACCGAGAGAAAGTGCTGATACTTTGAGGCCTGATTTTCCTAAACGACGGTATTCCATGGTTACGATTCCTTTTCTTTATCAACATCTAAATATGCGTTCACCACTACGACGCGGGTGCGCTTTGGTCCTGCGGCAAATTTTTCCAGCTTCACCAGCACCGGAAACAATTGCGCCAACTTGTCGCGGGCGGCGGGTTCTTTGTCAAAAACGAGTAAGCGGCCGTCGTCGTTTTTGACATCGCGCCATTGTAACGGTTGAGCATCGTCATCTTGTACTTGCAGTTTGTAGGTGGGCATTATTATCCTTTGTGGTCCATAAAATTCTTGGCGACCCAGCAACTTCACAACTTAACACTTTCTAAAATTGCATTTGAAAAACAGCGGGTGCCAATGGTCTTGAAAGCAAGTAGCCTTGCCCCTCTTCGCAGCCGTTAGCCAATAAGTAGTCTAGCTGCGAGGCGTACTCAATGCCTTCAGCCACCACCCGCAAGCCCAAGCTTTTGGCCAAGCCAATAATGCCGCGCGTAATCGCGGCATCGTTGGCATCGGTTGTAATATCACGGACAAACGACTGATCGATTTTCAGCTTGGCGATATCGAATCGCTTTAAGTAACCCAAGTTGGAATAGCCCGTCCCAAAATCATCCACGACCAAGCGAAAGCCCGCAGCGGATAGCGCGCCCAGCGTGCTGTTGGCAGCGTCACCCTCGCTGACGAGCGCGGTCTCGGTAAGTTCAATTTCGATATCACTCACTTCCAGCCGATGTTCAGCCAAGGTTGTCAACAACACGTCCACCAAACGACGCGTCTTAAACTGAATGCCCGACACATTAATGGTGACCGGGAAATTATCAAGTCCTGCATCGCGCCAGCGGCGTAGCTGCGCGATCGCTTCTCTTGCGACCCATTCGCCAATCGGCACAATCAAGCCGCTATCTTCTGCGACCGGAATAAAACGCGATGGCTCAATGCTTCCCAACTCGGCACTGTTCCAGCGGAGCAGCGCTTCAGCACCGATAATATGACGATCAGGCAGGCGAAAAATGGGTTGATACACCAATGAAAATTCATCGCGCGCTAATGCGCGGCGCAAGGCATTTTCAATCATCAGACGTTCATTTACCCGCGCATTCATCTCAGTACGGAAGAAACTGAATTGATTGCGCCCCTCTGCTTTGGAGTGATACATGGCCAAGTCTGCGTTCTTGATGAGTGTATTAATATCGTCGCCATCGGCGGGCCAAATGGTGACGCCAATTGATGGTGTCACTGTCAGTTCAACACCATTAATTTGGTGGGGCTGCCCAAGCGTCGCCACCAGTTTTTCAGCCACTATCGCCAGATCTGCGGCATTGGTGACGTCGGGCAACAACATAATGAATTCATCGCCGCCGTGGCGTGCCACCGTATCCGTCGCGCGGGTAGCATCGGTCAACCGGCGGGCGGTTGCCGCCAATATTTGATCGCCGACATCATGGCCTAATGAATCGTTAATATTCTTGAACCGATCTAGGTCAATAAACATTAACGACATTCCTGCGTCGCTGCCGGCACCGCGACGTTTCGCTTGCCGCATCGCAAATTCAAATCGCGCACCTAGCAGCATCCGGTTTGGCAATCCAGTTAAGAAATCGTATTCGGCCAACTCACGAACGAGCATTTCCGTGCGACGCCTCTCAGTAATATTGGCGCCGACGCCTCGATAGCCCATAAATTTGCCGACCCCATTGAACATCGGCTCGCCGGAAATACTCACCCAGCGAACTTGCCCATCCGCCATGGCAGATGCGTACTGAAAATCGCGAAAGGGTTCATGCGCCTCGCATTGTTGGCGGTGTTCTTCCATTTGCTCGCGGGTAATTCCCAAATACGGAAGCTCCCAGCGCGTAACCCCGTAGCGGGCGCTTGGGTCAATGCCCATGGATTGCCTCGTAACGCCGGAAATAATCGTAAATCGATATTCGTCGCCTTGTTCCCAATACCAATCGCTGGACATTCCCAAGAGGGCTTTAAAACGCGCCTCACTCTCGAGCAACGCGACGTCGGCTTTTTTCCGGTCGGTGATATCGAGGCGAAAACCAATTACCCCGCCGTCTGCTGTTTTACGGTCAGAAGCCCAGATACATTTATCGTCGCCGAGTTGAAACTCGTAATCACTTTCGTCGGGGTTGAGGTGCTTTGCCACCCAGGAGCGGACATACTCGTCTTCATCAAGTTGCACGCGCTTCTCAAATCCACGCTGATAGAGTGCCCGCGGAATCGCTTCGAACGGGGTTCCCGGCACCAGCAAATCACTCACCTCGGCGTAAATTTCGCGAAAGCGCCGATTGCAAAACACCAAGCGATCGTCAGGACCGTAGAGAACAACGCCTGACTCAAGATGATCAAATGCCTCCACAATTTGTTTTAAATTGCGGCCGACCGCTTGCTGCGCCAGCTCGAGCTGCTGAACAAACTTGGCAAAGTCAGTGGTTGTTAGGGACATATAGGTTTAGTTTAAGCGATCTCACAATATACGCCTAGGGAACCGCCGACAAATTCGAGGTAGCCCCCATAGGCTTCCATGACAAACAAAATTCTGCGGGAAAAACACGAAAATTTCTGTCGCCACGTCAGGCGTATCGAGCCTCCAACTTTTTTTGCGCCGCAGCCATCCTTAATTGGTACTCTCGATTCGCTCGACTGAATCAAAGCTTGCCAGGATTAATGTTTTACAGTAGAAACCAAACCCTATTCAGTCGCGAGGCGGCGATATTCGGTCACCTCCTCCTTGAGCTGAATCCACCAAACTTTCCCTTTGGCCTCATGCTTGCCGCACGGCGCAAATGACGCAAAGCCGGGATAGTCTTTGCCTAAATTGTTCGGGTCTTCGCGGCGCGAACGAGGCGGCGCGATCAGGCCTTTATCATCAGCCGACAGCGGGAACAACCAGCATCCCATCGGCTTAAAGTGCCATTTGTGCTTATCCAATTTCACGGCAAGTGTTTGCAGAGAGCATTTGCCATCGCTCTCTGAAAAAGCGCAGCGGGTATTGGCGAAATGGGCGGGTTTGTTCTTGTAGCCAAACTTATAAACGGCTGTTTTGCGGCCGAGATTGCCTTCCCATTCACCATCAAAAATATAATTCTTGGGCAGGTGTTTGAAGTGCTGGGGATATTTCGCAACGACATCATGAATTGCCTGCTCTTCTTCAGGCAGCAAAAACGCGCCGTCGCTACAGCAGATTCCTTCACAAACTTTCAAATCGCAATAGTGTAGTTTAGTATGCGATTTCTTCTTGGCGGCAGACTTGGTGGTGGTATTCATTATTTGAGTAGGGCTTTGGGTTGAGCTGTGGGGTTGAATTTTAGGGGCAGGCCAGACGGTTGGGCGTCCGGTTACACTTTGGAGAGCACGCTGGATTCAGTCATAAGGCCAGCGCACGAAGCGTACTGAAAAGAGATTAGACCAAGGTGCGAATATCAAAACTTCCACCATTGGTGAGCTTGCCCGACGCCATCAGTCGAATAATATCGTGCGCCACCTCGTCAGCCGGGCGGAGCATGCCGTCTATTTTCATGGCGCGGAATCGCTCGACATCGGGGAACGCATCTGCCGATGCCAAACGCACTTGGCTTTGCATCGGCGTATCAATTACGCCAGGCGCTAACGCGCAAATCGCAAGCGTCGGATCGTTAACTGCCGCTTCCAGCGCCGCGACTTGGGCCGCCATTTCCAAACCGGCCTTTGCCGCACAATAAGCCGACCAACCGGCAATCGCCCGCTTGGCCGCGCCTGAGGAAATATTGATAATGAGCCGCTGCCGGGCAATTGAGCGCGTCAGTTCGGCAAATCGGCGCATGGCAACCATCGGTGAGATGAGGTTTACATGGATGTTGTTTTTGAGCCCTTCGCCGTCAATCTGATCGAACGCTCCCACCGGCAACACCACGCCCGCATTGTTAATCAAAACAGCGCGTTCAAAATGATGTTTACCAATACCCGACAGGTGCAATGCAATGCGATTGAATGCCAATTCAACCGACACAACATCGCCAAAGTCCGCGCCAATACTGGCGTTTGAAGAACTCATCGTTTCGCTAACGTCACCATCCACGCTATTGCCAATGCCGCGTGAAACAGCAATAACCACGTTGTTCTGGTCATTGACCAGTGCTGCATACAGCGCCGCGCCAAGCCCTTTGGTCGTCCCGGTAACAATGACTAAATTCATCTCAAACCATTTCTAGAAAACAAATCAACTGCCATAGAGGACGATCGAGGACGATAAAAGACTATCGATGACTGTTCAGAATAATTCACGGCGATCGACAGCAATCCAAAATCAATCGAACAGGCTCGACACCAAGGCGCCGATGCCCTCTTGAATCAAATCAGTCGAAACGCTTTGGCTGGCGAGTTCGAGCAGCCAGCCGTTATCGGAATACGTTGAATAGACGGTGGCTGGTAGTCCGGGTTGTGACTTACCGGCGCGCTGCGCTAAAACGGCCGCAATCGCATCTATTTCTTGTCGCGTGGTTTGGCCATCGCCTTGAGCTCTCAATTGTTGCGCATCCTTGGCGGCCAAGGCGGTTAACGCTTTTTCAACCGCATCGCGGTCCAACACTGAAATTGCTGAGCCGCAATGGCTACACGCGGTGTCATTTACCAAATCAATCGAGCCGCCACAGCTAGAGCAACGAATTTGTTTTACTTGCGCCGAGAGTGACTTAATTTCGATTGCGTTTAAGCTGCGGATAAAATTTTTCTCGCGCAAAAACTGCGTAAAACTTATCACGCGTCCGTCACCCATTTCGCAACGGTAGTAGGAGAATCGTCCGTTTTTTCCGAGATCGTTGGTGAGCTTAAGCCCCCCGGCACAAGTCGGGCAGCGCATATTTAGGCTCACCGAGTTGCGATCACCATCCCGGGCTTCGTGAATGCGTTTGAACAATACGATGACGGATGCCGCCGATAGCGACGTGCTCTCCATATGGTCGAACCAAATCACTTTGCAAGGCCAACACACATCGATGACGAGATCAGTGCCAATGTGTGACGCCAAGGCCACTGCTTCCATGCCAGTTTTGCAGCTGGGGCAATGCATCTTATTTTAACAACGCATCAATGCCCGCTTGCGCAATGGCCGCATCATCACTCGATTTCACACCTGACACACCGACCGCGCCAATGATTTCACCATCAACCAGAATCGGCAAACCGCCTTCTAAAAAGAGCACGCCCGGCATCGAGAGCGCGGCAATACGACCATTCGCAATCAAGTCTTCATCCATCTTGGTGGGGCGGCGACGCAAGGCCGAACTGGTTGCTTTGCCCATCGCGATCGCAGCGCTTGCCTGCGCACATTTATCCAATCGCTGGAACCACAGCAAATGTCCGCCATCATCGACAATCGCGATGCAGACCGCCCAATTATTTTTTAGCGCCTCTGCCTCTGAGGCTGCGGCAATTTTTTTACAATCATCCAGCGTGAGATAGGATTTAGTTTTCATTTTTTCATGCCATTAAGTTAACAACAATTGAATACAAATTATACGGCTCGCCACCCAAACTATTCCTTGATATTTACATTGCAATTTACGCTGCAATCAGAAAAAGTGCGCGACATCCGCTACGGCTTTTCAGCCAATGCTTTTAAATTATTCAGGCCAGCTTCAAAATCTTTGCCCACCATGCGGTCCATGATCAAGCCCAAATAACGCAAAAATGGATTGCCTCCGAATTCGCCCTCGTTCGTCCAGCGAATACGCGTGCCTACACCCTCAGTTGCAAGGCTCAAAACACCTTTGGATTCCATGCCCATGTCGGGAAAGGTGAGGATGTAGCCAATCTGTTTATTCGACTCGGCCATGCTGAATTCCATCACGCCGTTGCCCTCCGATTTGGATTCCCACGACCACTTCGCGCCCACGCCGCTAGTCGCGCCCGAAAATGAAACCTTCATCTGCGGATCGCGCTGGTTCCACACGCCCCATTTCGGCCAGTTTTTTGGCTCGGCGATCAGCGGATAAATTTTCTCTGCCGAGGCGGCAATCACCGCTGAGCGTTCAATCTTAAATTGTTTGGGCAATAGAAACCCCACAATCGCAATCGCCACCACGAAAACCAAAAAACCCAGCAGTATTTTAATCAATATGCCCATCGTTGGCTCCTCAAAATGATTAACGAAACAAAACTATACGCCATGAATATTGAAGCGGAAACCATTGGGCCTAAACTTTTTTGCGTTTAACCAATTTGTCTTGAGTTGATGTTTTTGATTTTGCGACAGGCGCTTTTTCAGCAGCCACAGCAGCCACATTGACCCTGTCCAATTGCCTATTGTCCCTATTTTGCTTATTGCCCCTGTTGTTTGAACCGGCCGCGTCAGCGGCTGCCGCTCCGTGCCGCCATGGCGCAGAAGAAAATGTTTCCACCAAAAAATTCACGAACGCCGCCACCCGCGGGCTTTTGTGTTTTCCCTGTGGGTACACTGCCGACAACGGCAACGGCTCGGCGTGATGAATATCGGTCAGAATTGGCACCAGCCAACCGGCGCGAATGCCGTCGGCCACAATGACATCCGCCAGCCGAATAATGCCCACACCCATCGCCGCCATTTGCAACAGCGTTTCGGCATTATTGGCATTCACCGTGCCGACAACATCAACGATTTCCATGCCATCGGCGGTGGTGAAGGGCCATTTTCGCAATTGCGAGGCACCGCTGATGGAGATGCAGTTGTGTTTCAGCAAATCTTTTGCAGTTTCGGGAGTGCCGTGCTTTTTTTGATAAATCGGTGAGACACAAATAACCCGATGCATATCGCAGATTTTTTTGGCGATCAAGCTCGAATCGCGCAACACGCCAGTGCGAATCGCCACGTCCGCGCCCTCCTCCACCAGATCGACCAGCCGGTCAGTGACGGTAATATCCAATTCAATCTCCGGATATTTTTCTAAAAACCGCGGGAGTGCGGGCACTAATTGGTGCATGCCAAACGCGACGCCGACGTTGATGCGCAACATGCCTTTCGGGTGATCGCTAAAACGGGTGACTTCGGCTTCGGCTTCTTCGATTTCAACGAGGATTCGTTTGGCGCTTGCAAAATACGCCTCACCTTCGGCGGTGAGCGCAAGCTTACGCGTAGTACGGTTCATGAGCCTGACGCCAAGCCGATCCTCCATACGGGTGACCAATTTTGACAATGCCGATGGTGTGAGATCAAGATCCCGCGCGGCCGCAGAAAAGCCGCCCAATTCGACAGAGCGCACAAAGGCACGCATTTCTCCGGGTTTGTCCATTTTTCCTCTGAATTTTTGAATTATTGCGCTTTAGGTTGAAGCAAATTAAGGCAAATCGACGCCAACCGATAGAAATGAAAAAGTTCAATCCTATTAATGAATTTATTTCCGCAATATTATGCCATTTTGAATCATTGTTGTTCTGGCGAAGGGAATAACATATAAATTGTGTAACAACTCAGACAGTATCAACCCTCTTTTCGACGCTTGTTGGTTACGGTCTTCGTTACGCGACCAGTACGTCGTAAAAATAGCAAACCTACCAAGGAAAGTAGCATGAACACCCAGACCAGAATAGATCTCGAAACCAAGGCGCGCGCCCTTCGTCGTCTCGAATTTGCACGATTGACAAATTCAGCGATCAGCGCGTTCAGTGAATCGATGCGCCGTCATCACGAGGCCACGCTCCGAAAAAAGTCCGTCATACGCGTTTCTGCCGTGATCGGCACCCCCGTTTAGTAAATTTGCTAAGCACCCTCGCGCCCGCAAGACGACACCACAAGTCGCAACCGAAGCTCGTGCCCTATCGTGCCCTAAAGCGCGGCGCAAGGGTACCCAAGCGGGCGAGCGGCAAACAGGGGACTATAATTGGGTCTTTATTTATCGAAGTTGCGCCGAGCAACCACCCGCCATGAAACGTGTCCGCAAGAACCCTTCGGCTCGCATCTCCAAAGATGCCGAGCGACTTCTCCAAATTACAAGCGACGCTTTTGATTCCGGCTGCCGTGTTGAAGACCGGTATTGGGGTCAGCAACTTGAAACCTTGGCGACCGAGCTGCTCAACGCCGGAAACGATGGCGCAGTCGAGATGGCACTCGATGTTAGCTTTGAAAAGGCACCGGAAGCCCACGACCTTCTAGCAGAATCAGTTGAGGCGGTATCGGAAACATATTATTTCAATGTCCTCGACCAACCACACCAAGCGCTGCTCGTCTCTGTGCCGATGATCGTATGGTCGAAATATTCGATAGCGGCCGGCCATTTAAAACCAGCCGATGTGGCGGCGATTCATCAACATTTACGTGACTTTATTTTTGCCGTTGAATCACGATCGATTGTTAATCCATTTTTATACTCAATTGACCACTTGCCGCAATCGTTTTCCGAGACGCGAAAATTGCTGCAACACATGGCCAACGCCATCGTTGGCGAAACTACGCTCGCCATCAAAGAAATCAAGGTCGAAGCTATTGACATGCCCGCGGATACCCGCATGTTGCTATCCGTGGTGGTGGTGCCAGTCGACAAGCCACTTTTCCGGTGGCAAGAATCGAGCGCGTCTGCGCAAACTGCGGGGAAGGCGGCCTCGAAAGCTGCATCGAAAGCCCCTGGGAAGGCCCTTGAAAAAGCCCTGTTGAAAACCACGTTAAAAGCGGCTGCAAAATCCAAGACATCGCTTTCATCAACATTGCCTAAAGCAGTTGCCGCCAACAACATTATCCTCAACCGCACCGAATGCTTAACGCTGTGGGCAAAACACGCCACGCCCGACCTCGCCAAGCTCGTCCCCGGCGCTTCCCTGGAACTTGGCCTGCCTGATGCATTCTTCCGCAGCTGCCGCGAATGTGATCGCCGTGTACGCCCCTATATGGTCAGCAGTGCCGTTGAACATCTCGAGGCCGCCCTCAGCACGAGCGCCAGCCAGCTACACGCCATCATCGCTGGTGTGGGTGAGGCTCAGGTTGATGAATATCGCGTCGCGTTTGCGCTTAAAGATTCTGGCGAAGTTGTGAACGGCATGATCTGGCCGCTGGTTGCACAAGAAGATGACGATGCTAATCCCGGCCCGTGCGAACAAATCGAGGCGATCCTAAAAGCATCCAACGTCGGCAAAATCACCAAGCTGCCCGGCGTGCTACCGCCAGAGTTTTGCGAAGACTGCGGCGCACCGCTATTTTATGACGCTGACGCTGAAGCGGTCCACCCGCACATGCCCGATGATTCTAATTTGACGCCGGCACATTATCATTGACCGTCACTGAGTGTCTGCGCTGAACGCCCGTATTGGCGCTGAGTTTCAGGGATTTGCAATTTTGAAAAATCCATTTGCTCCGAGCAGAACTACGGCATCAAAACGTAGTGTCAGAAAATATCGCGGCGATGGCCCTTTTGATTCGCGCCTTGGTTCTCAACCCGCCAACCGTTGATCCAACAACTCAATCCAGTGTCGGATTGGCGTTTTCGAACTTCCGTTCAACCCCGATTCAATATGCGCCAAGCAGCCGATATTGGCGGTTGCTACGATTTCCGGTGCGCCGGATTCGAGTGCGCTGACTTTGTTGGCGAGTAGTTGTTGCGAGAGGCCGGGCTGCAATATCGAGTAAGTTCCTGCCGAGCCGCAGCACAAATGGCCATCCGGCACAGCGGTTAATTCATAGCCTGCATCGCGTAGTAAATCCTCGACCACACCTTTAATTTTTAGTCCGTGCTGCAGGCTGCATGGCGAATGGAAGGCGAGTTTTTGTTTGGGCTTTTGATCGGCATTCAGTGTCTTGGCGAGCTGCTCGGAAAGCGCCTCACTTTCAGCCGCGATCACTTGGCTCACATCCCTAAATAGCGCTGAAACACGCGCGGCCTTTTCAGCATAGACGGCATCGTTGCGCAGCGTGTAGCCATATTCCGCAACCATCGTGCCGCAACCCGAAGCCGTGACCACAATTGCCTCAATCCCGCGCTCTATGTGCGACCACCACGCGTCGATGTTACGTTTGATCATCACATGCGATTCATGCGGATCGTTGAGGTGATGCGGAATCGCGCCACAGCAGCCCGCGCCTGGTGATTTGATGATCGAGATGCCAAGCCTGTCGAGAACACGCGCAGTAGCGGCGTTGATACTCGGTGCCATCGCAGGCTGTACACAACCTTCTAGCACCAACATCTGCCTCGTGCGCGATGCGATCGGCCAAACGCCGACGTCGCGCTTCGAGGTAATTTTTTTGGCTAGTGACGTCGGCAACAGTGGCTTGACCAATCGACCCACCGCGAGACCCGCGCCGAATAAGGCAGTTTGCGGCAGCACCTTTTTTAGCACGGTACGCTTGAGTTTATCGATTGCGGTTCGTTCGACTCGTTGCTCCGCCATCTCACGGCCAATGTCAATCAACCGCCCGTACTGTACCCCAGACGGGCAAGTTGATTCACACGCGCGGCAACTGAGACAACGATCCAAATGCAGCTGTGTCTCGACCGTCACCGCAGCGCCTTCGAGCATTTCTTTCATCAAATATATTCGACCGCGCGGGCTATCAAGCTCATCGCCGAGCAAGTTGTAGGTTGGGCACGTGGCAAGGCAAAAACCGCAATGCACACACTTGCGCAGGATGCGTTCAGCTTCGATGCCTTCGGGCGTGGCGGCGATGTCAGGGGCGAGATTGGTTTGCATGGTTTTTTAGAAGTTATCCAAACGACCGCGATTAAGAATATTGGCGGGATCAAACGCCGCCTTTAAATGGCGATGGATCGGCACAAGCGTGGCTTGCAACGGATGAAAAACGCCGGCAGATTTATCGCCGCCGCGAAACAGGATTGCATGGCCGCCGACGGATTCCACTTTTGCTCGTAAGGCTTTCGCATCAAGATTGCCGCGCACCCACCGCAGCGCGCCGCCCCATTCGATGAACTGTGGCGAATCGAGTTTTAACGGTGGCGTGGTTGCCGGAACGGATAGGCGCCAGAGCGGTTGGTGTGGCAAGAGCGGCACATGATCATCGTTGCCCTGAAAAAAGGCATGCCGATGATCGCGACAACTGGCCCAGAAGGCGCTTGCATGCTGGCTTTCGCGATGGAGAGCCCCGGCCGGAGAGAGGCATTCCCCCCCCATTTTTTCCTGCGCCGCTTTCACGCCAGACACCGCACCGGAAAGCCTGACCCAAAGCGTATTATCAAACCAACAGGTTGCGGACAACGGCAGCGGTTTGCCTGCCCATTCGTTCATGCGTTGAATCGCTTCAGCCTCATCCAGCTCAAAACGCAGCGTCACTTCCGCCGCCGGTTTTGGCAGCACTTTGAACGACAAATCGAGCAACACGCCGAGCGTGCCCATCGCGCCCGCCATCAGGCGTGAGACATCGTATCCTGCGACGTTTTTAATCACCCGCCCGCCGAAACTTAAGTCTTCACCGCGACCATTCATGATCCGCGTCCCCAGCACAAAATCCCGCACCGAACCGGCGTAGGCACGGCGCGGACCGGAAAGCCCGGCGGCCACAGTGCCGCCAATCGTTGCCTTTGCGTCATCGCTGGCACCACCAAAATGCGGTGGCTCAAAGGGCAGCATTTGGTTTTCTGCATCCATTGCGGCTTCAATTTCAACGAGGGTTGTACCGGCACGAACGGTGAGCACCAACTCTTTGGCTTCGTATTCGATGATGCCTGCGTAGAGGCACATGTCGACCGCTTCACCAACAATGTTTCCCCCGTAAAACGATTTGGTGCCACCGCCAAGAACGGCTACTGGCGCGGACTTCTGGGCATTGTCCTTGATGCATTGGCTAAGATTGTTGATGAATGCTTGCATAAAATTATAGTTGGTATTTCTTGTTAACAGGCAATCGGACGCGCCAACAATTAAAATCGCGGAATATCCGCGTGCGGCATTTGGCTTGCTGTTGCACTATGAACACGCATCCGACCATATTCCGCACAGCGCGCCAAACTGGGAATCGCTTTGCCTGGGTTGAGCAACATATCAGGATCGAACGCACGCTTAACCGCAAAAAATGTGTCGCGCTCAGCATCTGAAAATTGACTGCACATTTGATTTATTTTCTCAATCCCAACCCCGTGCTCGCCCGTAATCGTGCCGCCGTACTCGATACATAGCTCCAAAATATCAGCGGCAAATTCTTCCGTTTTTTCGAGTTCGCCGGGATTGTTCGCATCGTACAAAATCAGCGGGTGCAAATTGCCATCGCCCGCGTGAAACACGTTGGCGCATCGCAGGCTATATTTGATCGATAATTCTTCGGTACGCCGTAACACCGCCGCCAAGGCGCGGCGCGGAATCGATCCGTCAATACAATAATAATCGGGCGAAATGCGCCCGACCGCCGGGAAAGCCGCTTTACGACCGGACCAAAATTTAAGGCGTTCGGCCTCCGTGTTGGAAACACGAATGCTGGTAGCACCCGACGCCACCATGACGGCTTCCATCTTGGCGATTTCTTCGGCAACTTCCTCGGGCGTGCCATCGGATTCACACAGTAAAATGGCCTGTGCTTGTAAATCGTAGCCCGCGTTTACAAAACCTTCGACAGCCTCGGTAGCGAGCTTATCCATCATTTCCAAACCCGCCGGAATGATGCCTGCACCGATCACGTTTGCCACCGCGTTTCCGGCTTTTTCGACATCATCAAAACTAGCCATCACGACCCGTGCAAGCTGTGGCTTCGGCGTGAGCTTCACTGTGACTTCAGTGGTAACGCCCAGCATGCCTTCCGAGCCAGTCATGAGTGCAAGCAAATCATAGCCCGGCGCATCAAGCGCATCGGAGCCAATGATGGCTTTCTCGCCCTCAATGGTAACGATTTCAATTTTTAAAATATTGTGAACCGTCAAACCATATTTTAAGCAATGCACCCCGCCAGAATTCTCGGCGACGTTTCCGCCGATAGAGCAGGCAATTTGTGATGAAGGGTCGGGCGCGTAATATAAATTCAAAGCCGCGACGTCTTCCGAGATTTTTAAATTACGCACACCCGGCTGCACCACGGCGGTTCTCGCCAACGGATCGATTTTCACGGTACGATTAAACTTAGCGAGTGACATTAAAATACCATCCCCTAACGGCGTGGCGCCGCCAGAGAGCCCAGTGCCTGCGCCACGCGCAACGACTTTGGTATTTGTCTCGCGGGCCAGCCGCATGATCGATTGGACCTGCTCAACTGTCGATGGCAACACCGCCAGCATCGGCAATTGGCGATAGGCCGATAAGCCATCGCACTCATAAGGGCGCAGTGCCTCGTTAGTCGTCAGGACGGCCTCTGTGGGCAGGAATGCTCGAAGCTTGGCAATGATTGCGTTTCGCGGAGCAGCTGATATCGATTCAGGAGGTTTTGCTAGGGCAGCCATTGGTTCACCGTGGTATGTTGTTCATCAAACAATCACGGCTAATCATAGGCTAACTTGGCCGTTTGGCGGGCGATTTTTCAGATTCTCTAACGCCGAAAAATTGAAATACACTGATACTTTTGTGCGTGCATTGCGCCGGTCGGCAGGCTGATGGGTGCCCAACGGCGGACAGATTAGGCACTCGCTTTGTTGAGACGATGGCGCCCCCACACCATTTACGCCGTTTACACCATTTGCATGGCAGCACTTAGGCTCAATTGTCAACCATACCTAATCTCGAGGACGCAACATGAACGGTAGCGAAGTTTACTTATTGTGGGCACTTGCAGCGATCCTCGTCCTCGTCGGGCTTATTGGCACCATTCTGCCTGCGTTGCCGGGCGTGCCGTTCGTGTTTGGTGGTTTGCTGATCGCCGCGTGGGTCGCCAATTTTCAACATATCGGTTGGAAGACTTTAACGATTTTGGCTATCCTTACCGCACTCGCAATCGCGGCAGATTTATTGGCAACTGTCCTCGGCGCGAAGCGGGCTGGCGCATCTAAATTAGCTTTGTTGGGCGCGGCGATTGGTAGCATCGTTGGACTATTTTTTGGCTTGGTGGGGATATTTATTTTTCCGTTTATTGGCGCTGTGATTGGCGAATTGATCGCTCGCGGCGAAATGACCCAAGCGGGCAAAGTGGGATTTGCAACATGGCTGGGATTGCTGCTGGGTGCATTGGCCAAGTTGGCATTGGCGCTGACGATGATTGGCGTGTTTGTGATTGCTTATTTTCTGTAAGCGGTTGCGCTAATTGCCCTATGAGCGTCCATCTAAGCTTCCCGCACAGCCACCCGGCTAGCCAGTGAGCTTTTTACCACCTACATCAGTGATTTGATCAGGTTTGCAATCGCCAAGCCGATGATGCCGCCAAACGTGCCCAGCACGCCGATTATTCGACCAATCGAAACGCCGGTATTGCCATAGAGTCCCCAGGCATGCGCCAACCGAGCAGCCAAAAACACCGCGCCGAAAATATGTACCGCTAGCGCCGACGCATGATTCAATTCAAATATCGCCAACAAGATCACAAAAATAGGAATAAATTCGGTCGCGTTGCCATGCGCGCGTATCGCCTGCCGCAACGTTGGATGGCCACCATCGCCCAGCCCCACCTTCAAGTTACGACGCAGCTTGATTACTGGTAAAGCCAGTACGATTAAAAACAGCGCCAAAAATGAGCCGTATATCGCGGTGATGGTGAGTGGCATTGGTTTCCTATTTTATGTTGGGCAAAATCAAGTCACGGCCAACTGCTGGTTGGCCGTCTCCAGCCGCTCGACGAGCGTCTCTAAAAACTTGCGGTCAAATAGCTGGCGGCAGTTAAACGAGGCTTCGCTCAAATCTTGTGAACGTACTTTCATCACCACACAATCGGTCGCGGTAGAAAGGGTTGCCGAACGCGGAAGATCGCGTCTTGCTAAGTAAGACATCTCGCCAAAGCAATCACCTGTGCCGAGCACATTGAGCAAGCGTTTGCCGCGCATCACTTTCACGCTGCCGCTGGCGAGGATGAAAAATGAATCGCCTTGGTCACCTTCCTTGATCAGAACTGTCCCAGCTTTAAACGAGCGCCATTTGCTGATTTTGAGCACTTCCCATAATTCGTTTTCCGGAAAGCCACGAAAAAACGAAAGGGTTTTGAGAAAGCTAAACTGCTCGGTATCAGACATTTCACCTTTGGTTTTTTGCGGCGTACCTTCGCCCTGCCAAAGCTCGGCCAAGTCTTTACCAAATGCTTCCCAAGAAGCGTAACGGTGGGCAATATCTTTTGCCATCGCGGTCTTGACGATATCTTCAATCGCAGCCGTCACATCACTACTATAGCGCGAAGGCGGTTCTGGCTCATGGTTGACAATCTGATAGGCGAGACTCGCGGCATTGGTGGCCTCAAACGGTGGACGTCCGGCGAGCAGCATGTACATCACCATGCCCAATGCGTAGATATCGGATTGTACCGTCGCTTTCGCGCCGGTAATAATTTCCGGCGCCATAAAGAGCGGCGAGCCGACCGCGGCAATTTGCGTGCGATCCGACACCTTGCTCAAGGCTGCGCCGAAATCGGCCACCTTAATATCGGAGCCGCTTTTATACAAAATATTACCGGGCTTTAAATCCCGATGGGTCAAACCCTCCATATTGGCAAAGGCAAGTGCGCGAACACATTTAAAAATGATCTCAACGATCGTGTGATTGTCAAACCGGTGCTCGGGTTTGCAATATTTTTCGAGCGTGCCGCCTTCAACATATTCCATCACGATATAGCTCATCGCATCTTCAACAACCGCATCAAAAATCGTGACAATATGCGGGTGAATGATTTTGCCCGCGAGGGATGCCTCGCTTAAGAACATGCTTTTATAAAGTGCACCGTCCTCTTTATCTTGCAGCATGTCATGGAACATCAGCTTGATGGCGACATTGCGATGGTTAAAACTATCCTCAGCAAGATAGACTGCGCCCGTCGCACCACGTCCGAGTTCGCGGATCACGCGGTATTTGCCGATGGTTTCGGGCTGTTTGATTATTTGCGCCATGTTGTACTCGGATTAATTTTAATCGGACCCATCCTGAATATTATCAGACCCCACTTTTTTTGGTTCAAGCACATCAATTGTGGCGGCTAAAATCAACACAGGCAATGATCGCGCTTGATCAGCGTTAACGACCGGTGCTCGGCCGGGCGGCTAGCTGGCAGTCAAGAAACAAGCTCGGCGATATTTTCGCCAATTTCTCCAGCTGTCTCAACGCATCGCTTTTAATACCGTTAAAGATGACCCGCGCCTTCAATGCCTCGCGTTGCCAACCGGATTCACCCGTAGCGTCACCCATTACGGCACGCACTTCCGCCAGCAATAGACATAGCGCCTCGGCTTTGGGGGATGGGCGATAATTTAGGGACTCGTTAAACGCCACCGTCAGCGTTTGTTCGACTGCTTGTGCGCGACTTGCCGCCATTTCCAAACGTCCGATATGCACGCGTCCAATATGCACGCCCAGCGTCGGCAACGCAGCCCGCTGCTTTGTGGCAATTGATAGTTGCCATGATTGCTCCAGCTTCCGCAAGCCGCTGCCCGGCCTGTCATCGGCAAGATCAATCAGTCCCGCCACCATCAGAATATCAATGAGCAACGGCAATTTTTGACTTGCCTCGGCCTCGCCTTCGATACGATTGATGATGGTTCGTGCATGCGCACACAGCGCCACGCAAGATGCCAACGCATCTGCGCCACCCGTCCGCCGCGCTGCTTTGGCTCGTTTACGCATGAGATTGGCTAGATTCGTCTGGAGGCGCATTGGATTCAGCGGGTTAAAAGGATTGAAGTGATTGAAAGGATTTAGCTCATCTGCATTGTTATTCGCATCATCGCCGTTGACACCATCGGTCATAGCCTGCGCCATATCAAAATTGAGTTCTGCCTCGTCAAACCTACCCATATCCCCCAGCGCCACCCCAAGCATATTATGCGCACGCGACAACAATCCAGCGTCGCCCACGCGCTGCGCAATGCGGTGCGCCTCGCGCAGGAACGGTAGCGCATCATCTGGCGCCAGCAACACGAACGCCGCCGCGAGGTTAACCATCGCGTTTGCCTGATCGGCCGGTAAATTCTGCTGATGCGCTAGGGAATATGCATCGATACTGGTTGCCAGCGATGTCCAATAATCGCCACGGATCACATGCACGATCGCGGCACAGTTGAGCGAGAGCGCTTCTCCACGCGGCTCGTTCGAACGCCGGGCCGCGTCAAGCGCGTCGTTCAATATCGCCAACGCGGATTTGGTGTCACCCTTCCTGCCAATGCTCAAAGCTGATTTTGCCAGGCTTTCCCATGCCGTGGCTGGCCCTGCAGAATAATTCTTTAGCATGTTGCGTTACAACCTTAACCTCCCGCTTATTGATTGTTTATTTGCGGGCACTACGGCGCTTCTGGCGCAAAAAAATATGCTTTTCCGCGTCCCCACGTAAAAACCCATTCGATGTGCCAATTTTAACCCAACATCAGCAGCTGCTGGCAGCATGAAATACCGCGATTACGGTACGAATTACTTAAGCAACCGCACCAGTTTGCTACGCGGCGCCACCAAGCGCTACACCAACGCCACACCGCTTGCGCGGCGACTAAACGACCAAGCAACTAAACAACTAAACAACTAAACATCAACGCACCAGCCTAAAACAATCCGATAATTTTGCCGTTGTCATCCACGTCAATTGCCGCAGCACTCGGTACTTTTGGCAAGCCCGGCATGGTCATAATATCGCCGCAAACCATGACAACAAACTCAGCCCCCGCTGCCAACCGCACTTCGCGAACAGCGAGGACATGCCCGCTAGGCGCACCGCGCAGCGCAGGATTGGTGGAGAACGAATACTGGGTCTTTGCCACGCAAACCGGATAGTGGCCGTAACCATCATCTTGCAGCTTTTTAATTTGGCCGAGAATTTTTACGTCCGCCGTGACATCCGATGCGCCGTAAATCTTGGTGGCAATGGTTTTCATTTTGTCCCACAGTGGCAACGTATCTTCATAGACAAACTTGAAGTTGCTCGGCTGCTCACATAAATCGACCACAATTTGCGCCACTTCCGTCGCACCTTTTCCACCCTCTGCCCAATGCTTGGCGACCACCACTTTGCAGCCCAATTGCGCCAAGCGATCCATCAAACATTTCACTTCAGCTTCGGTGTCGTGCGTGCGGTGATTCACACTGACTACACAAGGCAGGCCGTAGTTTTGCATCACGTTATGGACATGGCGCTCTAAATTAACGATGCCTTTTTCGAGCGCGGGAACACTTTCTTTCGACACTTCTTTCACATCCATGCCGCCATGGAATTTCAAAGCGCGAATTGTCGCCACAATCACCACCGCGTCAGGGCGCAGGCCCGATTTTCGGCATTTAATATCAATGAATTTTTCAGCCCCCAAATCGGCGCCAAAGCCTGCTTCCGTCACCACATAATCACCCAACTTGAGCGCGGTTTGCGTGGCAATTACCGAATTACAACCGTGGGCGATATTCGCGAACGGCCCGCCGTGGATGAAGGCGGGCGTGTTCTCCAGGGTCTGGACGAGATTCGGCGCCATCGCATCTTTTAACAACGCGGTCATCGCGCCCTGCGCCTGCAAATCTTTGGCGAGGATCGGCTTCAAATCGCGGGTATAACCAACGACGATTTTTGAAATACGTTCTTTCAAATCTTTAATCGAAGTCGCTAAGCAAAAAATCGCCATGATCTCAGATGCAACAACGATGTCAAAGCCATCTTCACGCGGAAAGCCATTCGCCGGACCGCCAAGTGCTATCGTCATCTGGCGTAGCGCACGGTCATTCATATCGACCACGCGTTTCCAAGCTATGCGGCGGACATCAAACCCGAGATCGTTACCGTGGTGAATATGGTTGTCAATCAAGGCGGCGAGCAAATTGTTTGCCAACGCAATCGCTGAAAAGTCGCCGGTGAAATGCAAGTTGATATCTTCCATCGGCACCACTTGCGCGTAGCCGCCGCCCGCAGCGCCTCCCTTCATGCCAAAAACGGGACCAAGCGATGGTTCGCGCAGACAGACAATCGCTTTTTTGCCGATATGATTCAACGCATCACCCAATCCGACGGTCGTGGTTGTTTTGCCCTCGCCGGCAGGCGTCGGCGAAATGGCGGTGACTAAAATGAGCTTGCCGTTTTTCTTGGCTTTCAAGCCTTCGATGTAATTGAGCGATACCTTGGCCTTGTAGCGGCCATAGGGCTCCAGCGCGTCCTCGGGAATGCCGAGCTTGTCTGCAACGTCTTGGATTTTGTGCATCACCGCTTTTTGGGCGATTTCGATATCACTCAACATGTTTTTCTCCGATGGGATTACGAATAGTATGGCTTAGAAAATAAACTGATTTTAGATGCGGAAAAGCTATTTCGGTTTTGTGTGCAAAAGTATGTAACCCAGCGCCACCGCGTCACCTTGATAGCCGTCAAGTAGAATAACAACTTACTCCACAGTTTAATGCCCATCAACAACATGACGAATGACATTACCGGTTCGATTCGCCAACACCCCAGTGTGTTGCGTGTGGAAGCAGCATTGAAGAGCGCAGGCTTGCCATCCGCTATCATTGTTATGGATGACGCCACCCACACCGCACAAGCTGCCGCCGATGCGCTCGGCTGCGATGTGGCTGAGATTGCCAAATCCATCATCTTCCGCGCTGAGAACGGCCAGGCCGTGCTGGTCATTACCAGCGGCAAAAATCGCGTGGATGATAAAAAAATCACGGCCATCATCGGCCAAAAAATCGGCAAAGCGGATGCAGATTTTGTGAGAGAAAAAACTGGTTTTGTCATTGGCGGGGTTGCGCCGATTGCGCACCTTACGCCTTCAATCGCCTTGCTGGATGCGGATCTTCAAGCATTTACCCATGTGTATCCAGCGGCAGGGCATCCGAATACGATGTTTAAAATCGCGCCCCTAACGTTAGTTCAGATCGCCAACGCGCAGGTGGCTGATGTTGCGCTTACAAGATAATCGATTTTAAAAGGTAAATACGACGGAGAGCACATGCACGCTAACGAACAATGCATTCGCAATTTTTACGCGGCGTTCGCTAAACGCGACGCTGATGGCATGGCGAAGTGCTATCACCCGGACATCGCCTTCACCGACCCGGCATTCCCGATGCTGCGCGGCGAAGAAGCCAGCGCAATGTGGGCGATGCTGACGTCGCGGGCGAAAGATGATTTTGAAATTATTTTGGTCGAAGCCAGTTACAACGATACCGCCAATGCAGAAGGCGGCACAGCCAAATGGGAGGCCAAATACACATTCAGCCAAACCGGCCGAAAAGTAGACAACAAAATCTCGGCTGTGTTCGCTTTCCGCGACGGCAAGATTGTCCGACACGTAGACCGCTTCCCGTTTTGGCGCTGGTCAAGCCAAGCACTAGGGCCGATCGGGTTATTGTTTGGTTGGTCGTTACCAATTAAGGCTGTAGTACGGAAAAAGGCGAAGGCTGCGCTGGCGCAGTTTATGGAAAAAGGGCAGTATCCTAAGCCTTGAGGGTTTCCGAGCGCCAAACAGCGAGCCTGCAAGTGGCGTATTGCCTGAGGCATGAATGACTTTAGCGACGAGCTCGGCATCGTGCTTATGTTGCTAGCGGATACATTGTACTTTAGCGCCGGGGCGCTAAACTTCATGCGGCATCTAACTCGTCGCGCCAGGAATTCACGATTTTTTTTGCCTTACCGTTGGCGCTTTAGCCAGAGACGCTCGATGGGTCACGCTAATCGTAAATTTTCGTTCGACCGGACGGTCAAAGCCGTAGCACCGATTGAGCAGTGCATTGATCGCATTGAAGGCGATATCGCGCCAAGGAATATGGACTGACGTCAGACGCGGCCCCGTAAACTCACCGCTCGGCGTGTCGTCGTAACCCATGATGGAGACTCGGTGTGGTACAGAGATACCTTGCTGCTGGAAGTACGAAAGCACACCAACAGCCATTTCATCGTTAGCACAGAACAATGCCGTGAATTTAAAGCCGGACTCAATGAGCGCCTCTGCCGCTGCCCATCCGCCCTGAGGCGAAAACCCGCCGTCGCGAACCCATATTTTTGATGAATTGATACCTGATTTCATCAGCTCACCCAAAAAACCTGTCATGCGGTCTACGTTGTCAGGGTAGCTAGCTGGGCCTGTAATCGCGGCGATTTTGCGGTGCTGAAGGTCGAGCAGTGTTCGCGCGGCCATTATGCCGCCTTGCTCGTGATCTGCGGTAAAGCATTGATCCCTGATTGTCTTTAGGGTGTGGTTTAACACCACTAATTTGTTTTTTTTGGGGCCAAGCGCGGCAATGTCTTCGTCGGAAATAGCATTGCTCATTACGATAAGGCCATCGCAGCCGCGCTCTATGAGAAACTCAATTCCGTCAATAGCCTGCCGCCTCTCGTCGCCTGAACCAGCACCAAATTCAACCACCATGTGCAGCCCCGCGGCACGCAATTCATTTGTAATCGCTTGCAGTATCGGAGTGTAAAACGTGCCGCTTAGAACGGGGATATATACCCCAATCATTTGCGAGGAGCCAGATAGAAGCGAGCGTGCCGCATGGGAAGGTCGGTAATTTAATTCCTCAATCGCTTTTTTCACCCGCGCCAATGTTTTTGGGGACACCGAACCTGTGCCGATTACCACCCGTGATACGGTTCCATGTCCAACACCAGCGAGACGCGCCACATCTTTAATAGTTGCCACGATTTGCCTTTATTATGTCAGGGTCATCAACTTACATTGTCGCCAGTTCCTGGCTGAACCAGTGGCAACCGGAATCAAACGTCCGCAAGTTTGCCAAGATGATGGCTAACCATTACTTCACTATTTTTTGCCCTGATGCTTGTACAAGCTGGCATATTTGAGACCATAAAATAGTATAAAGGCATAGCAAGCTGCAGGGACAAAAAATGACATGTGTAAACCAATACGATCCGCTACCAAGCCCTGCACGCTAGGAACAATCGCGCCGCCGACGATACCCATACACAAAAAGCCCGATCCCTGACCTGTGTGCTTGCCAAGCTGATGTAGCGCCATACTAAAGATCGTTGGGAACATGATCGAGTTAAACAAACCCACCGCGAGAATCGCCCACATCGCAACTGCCCCCTGCGTGTAGATCGCAGTCAAGATCAATACCATCACGCATATTGCGTTGAAAGCCAACACCCTGCCCGGACTCACATGACGCATTACCGCGAAGCCCACGAAACGACCCACCATTGCGCCGCCCCAATAGAGACTGACATACCCTGCGGCGGTTGCGGCAGGTAACCCGCCAACATCTTTTTCGCCCAAGAAATTAACAAGAAAACCGCCAATGCTAACCTCTCCGCCGACGTAGAGGAAAATGCCGATGATACCCAATATTAAATGCGGATAAGACATCGCCGACTTTTTTTCGGTACTACTACCGTTGGCACCGGGATCAATCTGATAGGTAATTTTTGGCAGTCGAGCAAAAGCAAAAAAAACTGCCAATGCAAGTAACGCAGCACCAAGTGCCAGATAGGGACCCTGCACTGTTGCGGCCTCTGTTGCACGATGTAGCACTTGCGCCGCTTCGGGCAAAGCGCTGATTTGATCGGCCGTTAGAACAGCAGTCGTGAGAATCATTAAACCGCCGAAAAAAGGACCGATCGTTGTACCCAATGAATTAAATGCTTGAGTTAGCGTAAGGCGGCTTGACGCTGTTTGCGGATCACCCAATACCGTTACATATGGATTGGCCGCGACCTGCAAAATGGTAATACCCGCGGCCAGCACAAATAATGCAAACAAGAATAGCCCGTAACCGCTCTGTGAGGCTGGATAAAACAACGCGCAGCCCATCGCGGCAATGACAAGTCCTGCGACAGCGCTGCTTTGATAGCCAATGCGCTTGATTAGCATACCCGCAGGCAGCGACACCAAAAAATAAGCGCCAAAAAAACAAAACTGCACTAGCTGAGATTGCTGGTAGTTGAGGGTATAAATTGATTTTAGATGCGGGATCAGCACATCATTTAGCGAGGTAAGCAGCCCCCACATAAAAAAAAGTATCGTGACAATAATAAGAGAGCGCGTGTGGTTCACGCTGCTCGGCGATCCTGACGCTGGCGTCGCTGCCGAAGTTGATTCCATTTCGTTTCCTCCTCAATAATTAACGTGATGTGGTCATTTGGTCGGCCAACATTGCGGCTACACCAGTAAATGCGGGATGTTCTTCGGTAATAAGATAGGTTGGGATACGAGCCATATACGGGCTCAATCTTCCCTTCGCCTCAAATCGCTTGCGAAATGATGACTGGTCGAACAAACGACCCAACCGCGGGACGATGCCACCGCCGATATACATGCCGCCGGTAGCGCCTAACGTGAGGGCGACATTGCCCGCCACAGCACCGAGCACATCGCAAAAACAACTGACTGTTTTGGCGCAAGTATCACAACTTGCATCAATTGCGTGACGCGTAATGTCTGCCGCGCTCAGCGATTGATTGGATAGCGCGCGGTATATAGTCTCAAGGCCGCTCCCAGATAGAATGCGCTCGGCAGAAATATGGTCATCTCCTCGCTCTCGCCACAACAACTGCAATATGCCAAGTTCGGTTGAGTTGTTGGGTGCGAATGTCGTGTGCCCGCCTTCACTCGCCAATGCCGCCCAGCGGTCGCCAATAGGGACGATGCCTGAAACGCCTAATCCAGTGCCCGGTCCAATTAACCCTACGGTACGGTTAGGCAACGCAACGCCACCGCCAATCTGCACACGCTGCGATGGCAGTAAGTGCGGAAGCGCCATTGCCAGCGCTGCAAAATCATTCACAACCAACAAGGTCTCAAGATTTAGTTCGTTTCGCAATTGATTGATCGAAAAGCTCCAATGGTGATTGGTCATATTGACGGTATCGCCGTCAACAGGATTCGCAATCGCAATGCCCATGTGTCTGACTTGATCGGGACAGGCCACCTGCACAGCTGCGCTACTTAAATATGTTTGGATTGCCGCGCGAGCGTTGGTAAAGTCGGCAGTTGAGTAGACCGTTACCGCTTCAAATTGTTGCGGCGATGTCTGAAGCGCAAAACGAGCGTTCGTGCCGCCAATATCTGCCAGCAGGCGCGGCCCAGAGTTAAATAATGTCATTTCGTTCCCCTACAGTTTTGTGCATCGGCGTCTATGGCAGCGCCGCCGACAACCTGGATATTGGCAAATGCGGCCGTGAACGCATCATGGGTTTCGATACTGAACAGTGTCTCGATTTTGGATAAATTTGCACCCTCCGCTACAAAACAGGAAAGCGGAATCTTTACGGTCTGCCTAGCTTTGCCTGCCAAGCGCTTAAATAGCGCGGTGACATCAATAGTGCCGGCACAAGTTCCTCCTTGTTGACATCCCATCGACATGGTGACGTCTGACTTGGGTTCCACTGACACGATGGTGTCAAATTGCAAAACGCCATCAGCGCTTGCAAAGGCGGGCAACGCAACCGCGGCAGCTGCACGCGCTTCAAGCCGTGCGGAACCAGACCAGGTGATCTGTTTTGCGTCCTGCTGGGTATTGATTTGTACTGTTTCGACTTTTACGGTTGGCAAGTCGATGACTCTGTTCACATCTGCGCCTAGCGCTATCCGCGCAGCCCTGCTACTAATATAGAGCGGCCAGGTGGTTCGGTCCGCTTGATTAAATACGGGGTACGATTTGGTTGCGACGCATCCGCCCGCCGAATCGGTAGTACTAAGTTGACCGAGTCTGACGATTTTCGTTTTTGTGACATATTTTAAGCCGTATCCCAGCGCAAACAGCGGCGCATAAGGCTTATCACCCGCATTGACCGCACTTTGACAAGGTGCCTTAGGCCATGAAAATGAAAGCGAACCTGAGAATGGATAATTGATTCGTCCATTTGCTTTTTTAAACAGTACATCAGCTATGCCTTTGCCTTCCGTGCCCGGCAGCCAAGCGACAACGAAGCTGTCGGAGAGATTCATAAGATCGTTCGTGTATAGAGCACGTCCAGCAACCAGCACCGTAACAACGGGCTTGCCCCGTCCTGCTACAGCTTGCAAGACTGCCAAGTCTTCCGGATAGCGAATACTGTGCCGCAGTGTCCCCGACGGCCCAATATCGCCCGCACCCTCGGCGTAGGGTGTCTCACCGATAACGGCAATCACTGCATCATATTTGGCAACCTCAACACCCGTCGCCGTCTCACTATATGTGACGTTAGCAGCGCCAGCGGCCTCGACAATACCGGCCAGGATCGTATCGCCGTTGGGGAAGTCACTGTTCTTGTTGTCGGTACCTTGCCATGTCAAGCTCCAGCCGCCTGTCTGGTTCGGAAGGCTTTCTGCGCTCTTGCCGACAACGAGGATCTTATTTCTGCCTCCCGGTAGCAGGGGCAATACGCCACCATCATTTTTCAACAGCACCATTGATTCCCGAACCGCCTGACGTGCCAACGCTCGCGCTTGCAAGGCCTCGGCTCTGCCCGCAAAAGCGTTTTGCGACGGCGGTTTGCCAAACAAGCCCGCACGCAATTTGACGCGAATAATACGTGTGACGGCATCGTCAATCCGCGACATCGGAATCTCGCCGCGTTCAACTTGCCTGATGGTGTTGGCAATGAACGCTTTCCAGTCGTCGGGCACCATAATGAGATCAATACCCGCATTGATCGCTTTTGGACAGCTGTCTTTGCTGCACCCGGGCACCTGATCAATGCCATTCCAGTCTGAGACGACAAACCCGTCAAATCCCATTTTCGTTTTGAGCACATCGGTTAGCAATGTTCTGTTGCCGTGCATTTTGCCGTGGTCAACGCCGCTGGCTACGTCACTCCAGCTATTATAGGAAACCATAACAGTTTGCGCACCTGCGGAGAGTGCGCTGTAATAGCCCTGTCCGTGCAGATTAATCATTTCCGCCACGGTGGATTTTGTTTCGCCCTGATCTTTGCCTCGGTACGTACCCCCGTCGCCGATAAAGTGCTTAGCCGTCGCGACGACATTTTCATCCCGATCAAATTTGCCTTGTAGGCCGGTTACATAGGCGCTTGCGTACGCTTTCACCAGCGCACTATCTTCAGAAAAACTTTCGTAGGTTCGCCCCCAGCGATCATCTCGCACCACTGCCAGAGTTGGCGCAAATACCCAGCTAATCCCGGTCGCCCGCACAGCCTTGCCAACTGCTACGCCCACCAGCCCAACAAGTTTAGGGCTATGCGCCGCACCCAGCCCAATATTGTGTGGAAATAAGGTTGCCCCGTAGACGTTGCTATTGCCATGGATCGCATCAATCCCCCAGATAACGGGCACTCTGATGGCCATGTCGGTTGCCATCGATGCCTCGTAATATTGTTCCGCTAGGGCAAGCCACTCATGTGCCGTTGCGTATTTATTACCCGCCGGCCAACTCCCGCCACCGTTTAGCACGGACCCCAGGAAGTACTGTGTGACGTCGGCAGGCTTCGCAGTTTTGATTTCTGGCTGCGTCATCTGACCAATTTTTTGCGCTAATGACATACCAGAAACAATACTGGCAACCCGAGCTTCGAGCGCTGGGTCTTTGCCAATTGCGCTGACAATACGCGGCCAGTCTCTCAGCGGCATCTGCGCGGCGCTCACCGGTAGTCCATACAAAACGATCGCGGCGATAAACCATTGAGCCCGTTGGTATTTTTTAGACATGTCGAAATTTTTTAATCCGGAATTATAAAATTGGGGACGTACCCAATTTTAGAAATAATGAGTCGAAGTTATTGTTTTGTCAATCAAAAACAATTTTTAGTCGTCTAAGGAATTGCTACCAGTTGTGGCGGGATGCTTATCTACGACATGACTATCTCGCGTGCAGTAAAGTCGCTCGGGCATCAGATATTTATAGTACCCATCCACTCAGGGCTTTATCGCTTGGTAAACGCGCACATAATCAACCTGCATTGCGACTGGGAAAATACCATCGTCGACTTCACCGCCAAGGTCACCACCGATCGCAACATTGAGCAACAGATACTGCGGTCGATTGAAGGGCCACGCGCGTGAATCCACGTTGAGGCGCGGATAATTTAAATGCGCAAATCCATCCACCCCGAAGGTCACTGCATCCGCAGTCCAATGCATTTGATAGCGATGAAACTCACTGCAGGCATCGGTAATGCGAGTGGCTCCATATACAACTTGGCTGCCATGTCCGGCCAGTGTGTGAACGGCGCTAGAGATGCGAGCAGGATCGCTACCCACATGCTCCATGATATCGAGCTCGCCACTATCGGGCCATTTATCTTTATTACCCAAGGTCCATATCGCCGGCCAAGTACCTTTGCCGCAAGGCATCTTGGCACGCACCTCAAAAAAACCGTATGTCCATTCGGCCCTACCTTGCGTAGTGAGACGCGCCGAGGTGTAGCGTTGGCCGCCCCAGTCGCCCTCCGCAGACAGTTTCTCCTTGCGGGCAGTAATCAGCAGGAAACCGTCTTTGACAACAGCGTTTTCAGCACGTTGAGCCGAGTAATACTGCAGCTCATGGTTGTGCCAGCCAACTTTGTTCCGATCCGTGTTGTAACTCCACTTACGGGCATCCGGCACACCGCTGGCATCAAACTCATCCGCCCAAACTAACTTATAGTTGGTGGGCACCGCAAAAGGCTCGGCACGCGCGCCCATGGTGGCTCCGCACAGAAATACCAAGCCAATCAACGCTGCCGCCAACCAGTTACGGTGGATCTCAACATCGCTAAAAAAATATTGAGTTTTTATATTGCCAAAGCGCATGTATCCTCCCATCAAATTATTCGACGACTTGCCGCATCGAACGTTAGAACTTTAGCGTTGTCAGGCATAAGTCCGACTGATTTTCCCGCGACTAGGTAGTCGTGCCCCGCGCCCACTTTGGCATGTATCAATCCGCCTATGCCATCCACGGACAAATAAAGAATTGATGAATCACCCAGATGCTCTGCCATCACCACAGATGCGGCAATGCCCTGCCCAATCGCGCCAATTCCAAGGTGATCCGGGCGTATCGCTACATACGCTGCGGCATGTCGAACATGTGGCGCTGCCTCCCGAGTCAATGCATTCCACAATTCTTGGTGCTGCTCGCTTGCGCCAAATGCAGGTTGGTTGATCAGGTTGATGCGTGGTGCACCAAGGAAACTCGCAACAAATATATTGGCGGGAAAATTATAAAGGTCAAGCGGCGTGCCTATCTGCTCAATGCGGCCTTCATTGAATACCGCAATGCGCGTCCCCATTGTCATCGCCTCGATATGGTCGTGGGTAACGTATATCATGGTGGTACCCAGCTCTTTGTGAAGACGTGAAAGCTCGACACGCATACTCACCCGAAGTGCGGCATCGAGATTCGACAGCGGTTCGTCGAACAAGAACAATTTTGGCTCGCGCACGATCGCTCGGCCAATCGCCACACGCTGTCGTTGACCACCCGATAACTCTTTGGGGTAACGGCTCAACAGTTCGGTAATCCGCAGCACCTGTGCCGCGCGTCGCACCTGATCGTTGCGCTGAGGACGGGGCAAACCTGACATGCGCAGGGAGAAGCCCATGTTCTCAGCCACCGTCATATGCGGGTAAAGCGCATAGCTTTGAAAGACCATGGCCGCACCGCGATCTGCTGGAGGAATCTCATTGGCGCGCACACCGTTGATGCACAGCTCGCCTTCAGTAATATTCTCGAGGCCCGCGATCATGCGCAGCATCGTCGACTTGCCGCAGCCGGATGGTCCAACAAAGACGAGGAACTCACCGTCATGTACATCCAGATCAACTCCGGCAATCACCTCGATAGAACCGTAGCGCTTTCGGATGCCGCGTAGACTCAATTGGATTGCAGGCTTTTTTAGATACGTTGGAGTTGTTGGCTCTATCAAACTCATCTCAATCTCCCACCATGCCCAATTGAGCCGCTCGACAATCCGCCAGAAAACAGCGATACCAGATTGCACTGTCCTTCAATGTTCTGCCTAAAGTGGCGTAATCGACGTGCACAATACCGAAGCGCTTTGTATAGCCGCTGGACCATTCAAAATTATCCATCAAACTCCATGCCATATAGCCAGCCAGCGGAACGCCTTGCGCCAAGGCTGCACCCGCAGCGGCGATATGCGTGCGTATGTAATCGGTGCGTTCTGCATCGTGGACCTTACCGTCGACCAGCAGATCCTTGAACGCGCCGCCATTTTCGGTAATCAATACCGGCGGCAATTCGTATTCATGATGAAGCCGTACTAGCAGGTCGGTCAAACCTTGGGGATAAATTTCCCAGCCCATATCGTTGACCGGTAAACCAAGCGCTTTGGCATCAAACGGTTCACCGGCACTAGATACATATCGGGTGTAATAATTTACACCAAGATAATCCATCGGCGTTTGAATGTGCCCCATGTCGCCCGCCTCAATTATCGGTGCGTCCGATCCAAGCTCACTAAGCACTTCTTGAGGATAGTTGCCACTGAATAGCGGATCGGTATACCAGCGTCTAGTTTTTGCGTCATCCATGTGCGCCTTCGCGACATCCGCCGACGATTCAGTTGCAGGCATTGTAGAGGATAGGTTAAGCACTATGCCGAGCTTGGCCTGACAACCAT
The DNA here is from genome assembly GCA_025360815.1 of Burkholderiales bacterium. GTDB lineage: Bacteria > Pseudomonadota > Gammaproteobacteria > Burkholderiales > Usitatibacteraceae > UKL13-2. The sequence continues at coordinate 86,466 of JANYBL010000109.1, read as the reverse complement.
CAGCGCGTAAAGCCTCCAGCGAGAGGCCATGACTAAGCAAAAGATGATGGGCAACCTGTATTGCCGTTTTACGATTTTTTAGCCCGGGCGCAAACGTGCCGGTTTCGTGCCCGAGTTCGGCAATGACCCAAGGTTCGTTATGGGTTGTAATGGCGGCGAGCCGATCACCCAAGCGCTTCTGTATGCCTCTTGCATAATCAACAAAATGATGAACCGTATCGCGCGCCGCCCAACCGCCAACATCTTGCAAGGCCTGCGGCAAATCCCAGTGGTTCAGCGTGAGATAAGGTTGTACGCCACGCGTAAGCAAGCCATCAACAAGACGATCATAAAAACCAAGCCCCTTCTCATTCCACGAGCCGAAACCGCGCGCCTGTACGCGTGGCCAAGAGACTGAAAATCGGTAGGCATTGACACCCAATGAGGCGATTAAGTCAAGATCACTCTCCAAACGATGAACGTGGTCGCAAGCCACATCGCCATTGCTCATATCGGCAATCGCACCAGGCGCCCGACAGAATCGATCCCAGATAGATTCGCCTTTGCCATCCTCAAATGCGGCACCCTCAATTTGGAAAGAACTCGTTGCCACTCCCCAGACAAAATCAGCAGGAAAATGGCGGTGTAGGTTTTTGTAGTCTGTCATAGTTTTTCAAGGCTAGCGGTCATTTCACTGCGCCAGTCGTGAGACCTGCAATGAGCTGGCGGGAAGAGACGGCAAATAAAATCATCAATGGAATGGTGGCAATTGCGGCGCCTGCCATTAGCGCGCCCCACTCTGTGTTGGTGGTGCTTTGCATGCTGCGCAACGCTAACGGCAAAGTATAGTTTTCAACGCTCCGCATAACAATCAATGGCCCGATGAAATTATTCCAAGAGGCAATAAAGGTGATCAACCCTAGCGTGCCGAGCGCAGGCCTTAATAGTGGCAAGACAATAAGCCAATAGATTGCGAACTCTCCGCAGCCGTCCATCCGTGCAGCCTCTATCAGCTCCCTGGGCACTGCTGTTAACGCAAACTGCCGCATCAAGAAAATGCCGAATGCGCTCGCTGCACCGGGAATATAAAGTGCACGGTGCTGATCAATCCAGCCCAGCACGTCCATAATCATGAAAGTCGGGATCATGTTCATAAACGAAGGTAGCAACATCGTCGCCATCACCAGTGCAAATAGCGAACGCTTGAAGCGAAACTCGAATAGTGCGAAGGCGTAACCAGCCATTGAGCAAAACAGCAAAGTAAGCAGTGTGGAGGCAAGCGCGACATAAATGCTCCAGCCCAAGTTATGCCATAAAGGCAGGCGCTCAGTAAGATTGGTTAAATTGTCGATAAGATGATCACCGAACCACAGCGGGGGCGGCAGGTTGAATATTTCTGTGCGTGAATGCGTGGCAAACACAAACATGAAGTAAAACGGCGTGAGCATGATCAGCGCGCCAGCGGCAACAATGAGATAAGCAGGCCACGAGGTTACAAACACAGCGCTGCGCAAATCGCCTTTCATACGGATCCCTTGTGCGGGCGGAATGCGCGATTAGTAAGCCAAGTCATGAGTGCCACAATGATAAACAGCAGCCATGACATGGCACTGGCACCACCGAAGTCATTAAAATCAAACGCCATACGATAAAGATAAATGGCCGACGTCATGCCTGCCTGGTCGGGGCCGCCGCGCCCCTTGTCTGTAAGGATGAAGGGCTCCTCGAAAAGCTGTAGCCCGCCAATTACACTGAGCGTAACGCCAAAAAAAATCATCGGCCTGAGGCTGGGCAGGGTGATGCACCAAAACTGATGCCAGCGCCCTGCCCCATCCATTTCAGCGGCTTCGTATAGGTCTTTTGGAATGGCCTGCAATGCGGCCAGATATAGAACCACATTGAAGCCAAGGTAGCGCCAGAACACGATAAATGCAATGGTCGGCTTCACGTACACGGGCTTGCCCAGCCAGTCTATATTTTCGGTACCGAAGAGTGTATGCAATACGGCATTTATCAGGCCATAGTCCGTAGAATAAAGTGAACTGAACAGAATTGTGATGGCTACCGTTGACGTGATAAATGGTAAAAAATAAATGCCTGCAACACTGTCACGTACTCGAAGCCGTTTGAACGATAGGTGAATAAACACTGCAAGCGGTATCCCCACCAAATGCTGCGGCAGGCCTGAAGCCAGCGCCAGCCACGCTGTGTTGCCCAAGGCTTTCCAAAACCACTCATCTTGTAGCGCGAAGGCAAAGTTCGCAACGCCGACGTATTCCATTGCTTGCAAGCCACCCGTCGGCTCCCACGAATGGAACGCAAGATAAAACGAGAACAAGAGTGGAAACACGCTGAACACCCCGAACAACACGAGGAACGGACTAATGAGAATGTACGGTGCCCAGCGGGGTGAGATTCGGAATGTGGCTGGTAATCGCATATTTATAAATGTCTCATTCTCAAATGCGGTTTGATCGGCTTGGTTCAGCGGTGCGAACGGCGTTCAAGCAAGCGGTGCGCATCGGCGAGCGCACGACCGATATCTTTGTCGTTATCAAGAACATTATCGAGTTCGTTATTAATTACTTCCTCGGCAAAGCTATCTTGCTTATGTACTTGTGTTGCCGTGATTTGACGCGCCGCATCGCGCCACAGCAATCGGGCGCGTTGCCCTCCTAAAAATGGCAATGGCTCTTCGAGAAACGGATCGTCATGCGTCGCAAGTAATGCCGGGAAAGCATCCTGAGATTTGAACGCGGCGAACTGCCGCTCTGTATTCAGCGTGAGCAGTTGGATAAAATCCCATGCCAGCGATTTGTTTGCGGTGGCGGCCTGTCTTGGAATGGCGTAAAAAGTGCCCCCAAAACTGACAAAGGTGCTCTCCGGGAGTTGAGCGGCACGCCAAAGCCCTTTTGTATCGGGTGCCACCCACGTGGACAGTTGCCCGGCCATCCATGCACCGGACAGCTCGGTGAATAATTTGCCGCGTTTAAAAGCCTCGGCCCACTCGTTCGACCACGCGTTAACTTTTGCATCGAGCTTATTGCGTCGCACTTTCTGCGACAATTTAAATGCGCGTTGGAAGCGCGGTGCAGTTACCAATACACGTGACTCTTGATCAAAGTAGAGGCCTTCACCCGGACCAATACCGCTGCGAATGACAACATCTTTAATTGCACGGATGTTTGAAACTAAATATGCGCCGGTAGCCGCTTTAATCTTAACGCCTACATCAACATAGGCATCCCATGAGCCGGCCAAATCGCTTGCAGTGAGACCTGCTTTAGCCAGCAGGTCAGTTCGGTAGAGCATGGTGCCGGGCCCGATATCCGTTGGCATTGCCACGACCGCGCCACGACGGTTGATAGCCTGCTCGTACGCGTAAGTGACACAGCGACTGCGATATTGGTCGATACGGTATGGCTCTCGCAACAAGTCCTCTAAGCCGCCACCTTGCGCAAAGCGGCCAAGATAACTACTCTCGAGCGCCATCACATCAGGTAGATAGACTGACGTTGAAAGTGCGGTCGTCATCGCGGTGTGGTGATCCGCATACTGGCGGCTAACGACTTCGATATCGATATTGGGATGTAGCTGTTGCCATTTCGGAATGGCGGCCTTGATGATGGCGTCAACATTTGGAAATGCCGCCACGGTGAGCTTACGAGGTTGACTGGACGAACTAGCCAAAACGGGCATGGTTGACATCAGCCCCATTGCCAGCAGTGTGCGACGTGTCAGCATTAGCGTGCCAACCGTTGCTGGACTAATGAAAGGATGATCATCGCGTCAAACTAGCCTGACATTGCTTGGCAATAAATTCTGTCTGCGTCGGCATCGCGTTGACGCATTTGGCAATGACGTGTTCAACATTACCTAGGAAAGCAGCAACTTCGTCCTCTGGCCGCAAATCTGCAAGTGGATGGTAACCGCGCGGCGAAATGCCCTGCCCAATCATGACCTGCAACCAGCTAGGGACCGCGAACAACTCCTCGCCATCGCGGTAGATGCGTCCATTGCTGCTAAAAAGATCGATTTTGCGCTGTAGCGATTCGGGGATGCTCATATTGCGGCAGTACCGCCAAAAATCGGAATCCTCACGCGCAGTGACTTTGTAATGAAGCACGAGAAAATCGCGAATACGTTCATACTCCCAATTGGTCATGGCGTTATATTCAGCAATATCCGCAGCATCAAAACCAGCCCGCGGGAAAAAATTAATGATGCGCGAAATTGCGGTGTGGATTAGATGAATGCTGGTTGATTCTAGCGGCTCGAGAAAACCACTCGATAGCCCCACCGCGACACAATTACGGTTCCAGAATTGTTTGCGCCTGCCAGTAACAAATTTGAGAGGACGCGGATCGGCTAGCGGGACACCATCCAAATTTTTTAACAAAATGGTCGTAGCCTCATCTTGGCTCATAAAGTTACTGCAATAAATATGGCCGTTGCCTGTTCGGTGTTGCAGAGGAATTCGCCACTGCCAACCTGCGGTGTGCGCTGTCGAGCGGGTCATCGGCAGAAGTGGGCCCGATGATTCACAAGGCACGGCAACGGCACGATCACAAGGCAACCAATGCGACCAATCTTCATAACCTGATTTTAGTGTTTCCTCAATCAGCAAGCCGCGCATCCCCGAGCAATCGATGAAAAAATCGCCGCCAACCCGTTCACCGTTTTCCATAATGACAGCATCAATGAATCCGTCAGGTTCAGATTGAATGACCCGTTTTATTTTGCCTTCCGTGCGTTTTACACTGAGCTTTTCGGCGAAGGTTCGCAAAAATCGCGCGTACAAACTCGCATCAAAATGAAATGCGTGGACGATATCACCCAATGGTGAGCCTGCCATGCCTTTGTGCGCCCGCATGAATTTGGCATGGCGAGGTGCGGCGGTGTTAATCGAATAAGCTTCCAATGGGCTCGCTCGGCCAAGCTTGGCCATGCGCAGCCAGAAATGATGCAGCGGTAATGCATCAGTGGGTTGCCCCACGCTGCCAAAGCCGTGAATGTATCGATCACCAATCGCGCCCCAATTGACGAATTCGATCCCCAGCTTGAACGTGCCTTGGGTGGCGCGTAGAAACTCATCTTCGTCAATTCCCAAGGCGCGGTTAAATTCGGAAATGTGTGGAATAGTTGCTTCGCCGACACCAATGGTGCCGATCTCGTCTGACTCAATCACACAGATATTGAACGCGCCGCCAAGCAGTTTTGAAAGTGCTGCCGCTGTCATCCAACCAGCAGTACCGCCGCCAACAACGACGATATTGCGCACAAGAGTTTGAACCATCATTTAGCCATATCTCGCCGGTTTGCAATCGTCAGTGATACAAGGCCACTACCAATAATTGGGGATCGGCAGTGCCTTGTTCAATGCAATACTACGCTTAGAATTTATAATTTAATCCAAGCAGCGATTGACGGCCAAAATAATAAGTGTAGTTCGGCAGTAATACTGTCTTATCAGGTGCGTTGTCGCCCGGCGTGACACGGTTTGTTGTCGTTTTATCCAATACGTTATTGACTTGGAATAAAATTGAAAGGCCTTTAAACATACCCTCTTCAAACGCATAGCCCAACTGTAAATCCATCACCTTGTCGGCATCCTGTTGACGCGTTGTACTATTGAAGAAAATGTCGCGCGTTGTTGCTGTAAACGGCGAACGATAGCGCTGGCTTACCCGAGCAGAGATCCCGTTCGCTTCATAGTAAGCCGTAACGCTGTTTGCGCGACCAGACAAACCGTTGAGCGAGACATTACCATTGTCTTTCTCTTTGATAGAGCTGCTTAGTTTGGAAACGCTTGCGACAATTCCAAAGCCGTCCAATATTGGATGGATAAAGTTTGCTTCCAACGCTGCCGACAGCTCATATCCTTCGACCTTGCCACCGGAGCCATTGAGCGGCTGTACGACAGGGCCAAAACGCAATGGCGTAACGCCTGGTGGGGCAATTGCCGGGAAGCCAGAATTATCTCGCGAGCTCTCGCCGTTGAAGATGTAGTTCAATAAGTTTTTGCGAAACGCCGCAACCGAAATGTAACTACGTTTACCAAAATACTTTTCAATTGAGAGATCACCAGATGTTGCACGCCATGGTTCGAGCGCCGGATTGCCTGAATACGCGGTTGTCCACTTGCCAACGTTTGGTCCGGCTAGATCCCCAACCACGGTGGGCGTGCTCGTACCGGCGCGCAAATCAACAATATTGGGGCGTGCAATTGTCTTTGCCCAACCAAGACGCGCAATCCAGTTATTGCTTAGATCCGCCACTAGATTCAAGCTTGGCAAATAGTCGGTATAGCTTGCCCCGCCAGTACGCTTGAACAATTGGGTAATGTCTGGGTTGGCATTGTTGCCCCGATACTCAAAGCCATCCGCATTTTGCTTTGTCTTCATAGCTTGCAAACCTAAATTTCCGCGGAGCGGAATTCCGGCGAGATCGGTATCAATATCAAGCTTGGTGTAGTACGTTGTGACCTTTTCATGCACACTTGAATTATTGTCAACCTGCTGCGCAAACAGTGTTTGCTGACTCAACGCGCCACTACTAACAAGCGCCGGGACATCGATGCGGATAATTCCCGGAATGCCTGCCCATGAAAAATCAAATGGGTTCCCGATCGCGCCGGAAGGAACATCACGAATGTAATTGCCGTTGCTATCCTTCCGTAGTAACAACCGTGATTCGTTTTTGGCGACATCTTTATCACGCGCTGTGTAATTCACACCAAACGTTGCGCTCGCAAAAACCTTGCTTAAATACGCGTCATCAATGGTGCGTTTTGCCGAAAGACGAATAGATTTTATTTCATCCTTTATGTGTGGCGTTCGTACGGCACCGGTATAGGCGTCCTGGTCACCCACAAAATTAAATGCAGGTTGATCACCAAGTTTAACAATCGACGGATCCGAGAGAAAATTGCTTTGCAATGGCGTGTAAGTCTGATGACCACCGTCAATTGGCACGTTCCACTTGAATGCACCATAGAGCCACTGCTGATTCGCATTGTTAAACGGTGCGCCATAGACTTCGCTATAGGTTTCATCGCGCGTATCGCGGGAGAAACTTAAGTCAGCGACCGCGCGCCATTTATCGTCAAGTTTTACCGATGTGTTCCAACCGAGGGCGGCAATGTTATCTTTGCGCTTGGTATCAAAGTTACCCGTGGTGACCGCGAGCTGATCTGCGGTGGCGCTTGTTGTATAGGTATTCAAACCACCTTGAGTAGTAACCACATTTGACAGATTGGGTGTCAAGTTGCCCCAGTTGCCAAACATGCTTGTGAGGAATTTTCCGCCAACTTCATGCGTATCAAATTTGGAATAATACAAATCCAGCTGGCTATGTAGATCCGCATTGGGCTTATATTCGAGCGCCAACACCAAACCGTCGCGAGTGTTCTTTTTTGATGACGATGTTGCAGTCCAAAACATCGGCAGCAGCGATTGGCCGGTCGCGCCGCCAGGTGTGATTGGAAATTTGGAGGGCACGTTGCCACTAATTGGCAGGCCATACGGCGTAAAATCGCCGTATTGCACAAGCTCGGTCAATTTCACTTGGCTCGATACATCGAGCCTTGCAAATCCCGCCGCAACACCGATGGTGTTGTTGGCAAATTGATCGACGTACGAGAAGCTGATGCGTGAGCCGGTCGGGTTCGCCACGCCTGGGACGAGATTGCCGTTTGAATTGCGTTCGCCTCGTATATTCACGACGAAGGTGCGGCCGCGAACATCTAGTGGATTCAATGTACGGATATCAACGGTACCAGACAACCCTTGGCCGATCAGCGCAGCATCCGGCGTTTTATAGACGACGGCAGAGCCGACAAGTTCAGAGGGAAATTGGTCGTACTCAACAGCGCGACTGTCGTTGGAACTAACGACTTCGCGCCCGTTCAGCAACGCGCCCGCAAAAGCCGGTGAAAGGCCACGGATTGAAATCACATTGACGCGACCGTCTGGGCCGCGCTGCCCGGTTAAGCCGGGCAGCCGGGCCAACGACTCAGCGATACTTGTGTCGGGCAATTTGCCAATATCCTCGGCGGAAACTGCTTCAATAATAGAGTCTGAATTGCGCTTAGCGGCGACCGATGTCTCAATAGAGCGGCGAAGGCCGGTAACCACAACAGCTTCCAGCGTTTGTGGAGCAGTCTTTGCGGCCTCTTTTCTAGCGGCTTCTTTTTTTTCTGCCTCTTTTTTATCGGCCTCGCGTTTAGCAGCTTCATCCTTTGCAGTATCTTTGCTGGCGTCTGCATTTGTACCGGGCTTGACATCACTAACGGTTTGCTGCGAATAGACATTGCTCGCTGTGAAGAGTAGCGCAGAACAAGCAGCCGCAATGGGTGTAAGTCTCAATATTGGATGCCGTTTGCTGTTTTTTGGCCAGCCGTTCTTGGCGAACTTATTCATTTCTACTCCTCCAGAGTTATGTAATTTTGACGTTATGTTGTGCGGTTAGTGTGATGCCGCTTATCGGTTTTGGATTCAAATTGGGAACGTACCCAATTTAAGGGTTAATGTTGCGACGATAATATTAATTTGTCAACAAGAAAATTTTTGTTGCGCGAATAACCAGCTATACAAGCTTGGCTGCTGCTCCCCAGCACTGCTGTCCAACAAAAAGTCCTGTGTCAAAAACGGCTTTTTTTCATTTTTTCATTTGACCCAGTACACGATTTCGATCCCGGAGAAGATTTACAGCGCAACGCCAAAGGCTATTGCACCCGCGAACTGGTCAAGCCAAGCACTCGGGCCGATCGGGTTATTGTTTGGTTGGTCGTCGCCAATAAAGGCTGCAGTACGGGAAAAAGCGAGGGCTGCGTTGGCGCAGTTTATGGAAAAAGGGCAGTACCCTAAGGCATAAGGTTTTGCGGGCTGATTGGCTCAACCGCTAGGGTTGGTGCAGGTTTCTATAGAGGCGCCATTCACCATAAGGTAGTCTTTGGGTGGCGAGCCTAAGGGCACTTTCCAAAAAGGGCATTAATTCATCAAAGGCTCATAGAACTCGATATCGCAAACCACCGAAGAACAACGAAACTCAAATATCTTCGGGTTATCGACGAACGACTGACGATAAATTTCTTTGCCATTAACACCGAATATCGCCAGGTTGGGCTCAATCTGAATTCGCAAGTCAATCGGTTCGGCGATGTTCAGTGATGGCGGAAATATGTTGACAACCGTCTTGACGGCTTTATCGTCACTATCGGTAGCGCTGCGCACGCTAAACTGCTTGCCGCCTTCAGTTTGACTAAACAAAATACAAGTTTTTGCCCGCGGTTGCGTGCCACGCACACAGAATGTGATGTCTGAGCCCCATTGTTGCGATGGCTGTAATTTTGTTGCCCGCAGCGTCGCTCGAAGATCTGCTGAATTTGGCTTGGTCTTATCGATAAAATCGAAACCAGATTCGAAGCGCTGATATTTTCCCGGCGACGCATCGATCCTGACGTTGACATTCGCTTTTCTAAGCAATGGATCATTGGCGGCACGTGATAGCGGTGCGTCCGTTGCGCAGCCCGCTACAAAAAACAAACCCAGGATAATCGCGAGGCTGACGAAATTTTTTCGCATGTGAGAAAATTCGATAAGTGTAAACAAGGCATTCCAATCAATAAACGGTTTGAGGATACCACCAATTTTCTGGCCATACGGCTTGGCATCGACGGCAAGTATCGCGAAGTCGGACACCGTCGATATAAATACCAAACTATGGTGTTATGGGGTACGTTTTGGCGAGCGCATTCCACACGTCGCCATTCTCATATTTCTCCTACCTGCCCTTCCTCAGCATCACGACATTCCCCACAACTGACAATGCCACTCCCAGCGTCGTCAACCAGCCCCACGCGAATTTCTCAAAAAAGAACGACACAACCAACGCGACAATTGGCACCATCACACCGACGTAGCCTGCTTTCGCGGGGCCGATTCGGCCGATGAGGGTTAAGTAGCAGCCGAAGGTGATGACAGAGCCGGCGATTGCTAAATAAAAGAGCGAGGCAAAATATCCGGCGGTAAGATCAACCGCAAATGGTTTGCCCATCGCCACCCCAACCACCAGCGACAGGAAGCCGCCATACAGCATGCTCCAGGCCATGCTCGCCCAAGTGTTGTAGCCAAACTTGGCGTTGCGCGTGGCCGCCATTGAGCCGGCGGAGGAGGCTATGACCGAGACTATGGTCAGGATAATTCCCAATTCGGCATTGCGGCTGTCCGAGATGTGGCTGAACTCGTGCCAGAACACAGCGACGATGCCCGCAACACCAAACAGCGAGGCTACGGCAACACGCCGCGTCATCGGTGTGCCAAAAAACAGTCGTGCACCGAGCATATTGATCATTGGGCTGGCGGAGTAAGCGACAGCAACCATGCCGGAGACGATGTAGGTTTCGGCGTAGTAAACAAAGATATAGCTGATGCAAAACATGGCCGCGCCCAACAAGACGAAATCGCCGTGTTGCTTTGCGCTAAATTTGAGTGGAATTTTTTTCCAAGTGCAGTACGCAAAGAGCGCAGCAGCTGCCAGCATGAAACGGTAGCCGACGGACATTTCCTCTGCGACATGGCCAAGCTGATAAGTAATCGCCAGCCATGTTGTGCCCCAAATAATTACGCAGACGGCGAAGAGCTGGAGAGTTGGGGTTTGTTTGGCGGTCGTCATGAGATGTTGATGATTTTTACGATATTTGCAGTCGCGCGATTCGCTTCCCCGTTTGGGGACAAGGGATGTGAGGGGGCAGCAGAGCGAGGAGGAGCGGCAATCAAATTTTCGATAACGTCAAAATATCCGCCGCTGAAAATTCCTTCCTCCTTCCCCTCCACTCCGCAACTCAAACGTGGCTTATTTGACAATCCCCATCTGCGAAAGCACGAACGAATACGTAATCGCAATTTCTTTCAAATAATCATAGCGCCCAGAAGCGCCGCCATGCCCCGCGTCCAGATTGGTTTTGAGCAGCAGCACATTGTTATCGGTTTTCAATGTGCGTAGCTTGGCAACGTACTTGGCTGGTTCCCAATACATCACCTGGCTATCGTTGAGTGAGGTCTCAACAAGCATCGCGGGGTATGCGCCCTTGGCCAAATTATCGTAGGGTGAATAAGAACGCATGTATTGGTACGCTGGCTTTTCATTCGGATTGCCCCACTCCAAATACTCGCCGACTGTTAACGGTAAGGTCGCATCGAGCATCGTGTTCATAACATCGACGAACGGCACCTGCGAAACAACGGCCTTGAACAAATCTGGCCGCATATTGGTGACCGCGCCCATCAGCAACCCCCCCGCACTGCCGCCCTGAATCGCGAGCTGATTGGGCGAGGTATATTTATTGGCGACCAGATATTCGGCAACGTTGATGAAATCGGTGAAGGTATTTTTCTTTTTCATCATTTTGCCGTTGTCATGCCACGCTTTGCCCATTTCGCCACCGCCGCGAATGTGGGCAATAGCGTAGATCATGCCGCGATCAATCAAGGCCAGGCGCGACGAACGCATACCCAATGGCATGGAGATTCCGTAAGAGCCGTAGCCATAAAGTAATAACGGCTGTGGCCCTGCGCGCTTTAACGATTTTTTGTAAACGAGCGAGACCGGGATCATCGCGCCGTCCGCGGCTTTGACCATGATGCGCTCAGCTTGGTAATCCTCCGGCTTATAGCCGCCTAACACTTCCTGCTGCTTTTTCAGGTCACGGGCGCGCGTATTGATATCGTAATCAAACACTGAATTGGGCGTGACGAGCGAGCTGTAGTTAAAACGATACTGTGCAGAATCGTATTCGGCGTTTTGGCCAGGTGAGGCTTCGTAAGCTGCCTCCGGGAAGGTGATGTCGTGCGGTTTGGCCTTCTTCGCACCGCCTTTTGACTCACCCTTTAAATCAAACACACGCAGCTTCGGTAGGCCGCCTGATTTTTCAATCGCAACGAAATAATTTTTAAACATATCTACGCCGTCAAGCTTCACGTCGGCGCGATGAGGGATGATCTCCACCCACTTTGCCTTATCGGCTTTGCCTTCAGGTGCCTTAACGAGCCTTGAGTTTCGACCTTTGTCGTTAATCACAATAAAAAAATCTTTACCGTGATGATCGATCCCGTATTTGATGTTGTCTTTGCGTTTCATGTAAACAGCAAATTTGCCGTCAGGTTTGTTCGCATCGAGCAGTTGTTGCTCGGTCGTTTCGGAGCTGGCGGAAGTCAGAATGATGTAGCCTTGGCTGCGGGTGGTTTCTACACCGATGCCATAGAGCTCGTCTTTTTCTTCAAACAACATCGGATCATTTTTTTCGCCTAGCTTATGGCGGAAAAATTTATCGCTGCGTTTGGTGGTCGCGTCCTCGGTGACATAGAAAACAGTTTTGTTATCGTTCGCCCAAGCGATTGAGGTAACGCGTTCGATCTTGTCATCAAGCGTTTTGCCCGACCCCAAATCCTTAAAACTTAAGGTGTACTGGCGAAAGCCAGTAATGTCCGTCGAGTACGCGACCAGTTTGCCGTCCGGGCTGACATCCATGGTGCCAATAGCAAAGAACGGCTTGCCTTTCGCCAGCTCGTTCGCATCAAGCATAATTTCTTCGGGGGCGGTCAGGCTGCCTTTTTTACGTGCGTAAATGCTGTACTGCTTGCCCATCTCGGTACGGGTGTAATAAAAATAGTCACCCTTTTTATAGGGGACATTTTCGTCGGTTTCTTTGATGCGCGAGAGCATGTCTTGATATAGCTGCGCCTGAAAATCCTTCATCGGGCCGAGTACGGTTTGCGTATAAGCGTTTTCAGCTTTTAAATAATCGACGACCTCCGGGTTTGATTTTTCGCGTAGCCAAAAATAGTCGTCGGTACGCTTGTCACCAAAATTTTCGGCTGTTTTGGGAATTTTTTTAGCAATGGGTGGCATAGGCGCAATTGACGGGGTTGTTGGTTGGGCTTGAGCAAAGCAGCAAATTAGCGAGAAAATAAAACTTGATGACATTGCGGCGGCGGCAATAAATCGATTCGACATGAAACGCTCCATTCAGGGTTAAGCTCCACATTATAAACAACCCCGCTGTTATTGCCTGCAACACATTGATACAAAGTTCACAGAATTTGGCGTAAACGCGCCTAGGGGGCAAGCGTTATTCGGGCACAGCAGCAAAAAAAACCTTTAACCGTTTAAACTAAAATGCGATAAAAATACGACATAAGCACGACAAAAGTACGTCACCCCCAACCAAAAAGGAAATACCATGAACACAAAATCCCTCGTAGCCGCCTTGTTTGCCACCGTCATCAGCGCATCCGTTTTGGCGCAAGCACCAGCCACACCCGGCACCAACACGCCAAAAATCGACGCGCGCCAAGCTAACCAAGAAAAGCGAATCGCACAAGGCGTGGCATCCGGCCAGTTGACCGACAAAGAAGCAGCCCGCTTGGACAAGCGTGAAGCCAATCTGAGCAAGGCCGAAACCGCTGCCAAAGCCGACGGCGTGGTAACAAAAAAAGAACGCGCCAAATTGACTAGAATGGAAAACAAAGACAGCAAGCGGATTCATCGCCAAAAGCACGACAAGCAAGTTAAGCCTGCTGTAGCACCAGCACAGTAAACAGCTTTAGCAAATCTCCTCAGCCCGGCTCTTCCTCGTGAGGGCCGGGCTTTTTATTTGCGGCGGGCATTGATACACTTGAGAACTTGCCTAATATATTTCAGGCATTGCACTCGTCAGCCATTTAACGCGTTTACGGCACCCGCAACGCATCGGAACCAATATGTTTGAAGCCACCGCCACTAGCAGCAGCGCATCGAAAATAGAATTCTATTCAGACCTCAATAAACAGCTTGAAGGCTTGTTGACGGGTGAGCGGGATGTGATGGCGAATACGGCCAATTTTTCATCACTCGTCTACTTAATGCTGTCCGATTTGAACTGGGTGGGGTTTTATTTTCTGCGGGGGAACGACCTGGTACTGGGCCCTTTCCAAGGCAAACCCGCCTGTGTCCGTATCCCCGTAATGCCCGCCCCGCGCGGCGTTTGCGGTAATGCTGCGTTTCATCGTGAGACTTATGTCGTAAAAGATGTCCATGATTTCCCCGGCCATATTGCCTGTGATTCGGCCTCCAACTCTGAGATCGTGATTCCGCTTATTGTTGACGGCAAGGTCATTGGCGTTCTTGATATTGATAGTCCGAAGCTGGCGCGGTTTGATGACGAAGATCGTGTTGGACTAGAAGCACTGGCGATGACGCTGCTGGCGATGACTGACTTTAGTACGACCTAGACGATCACCCCAAACACAAGCACTGGCGCGGCGTTTTGGCCATCGCTGTAACTTCTTACAGCATTCGTAAAACGGCGTAAACTTTGTGACGCCATGCCCTCATCTCATCCTCCTCCACGACCACCGCTGTCGGCACTCTTGGTCGATTTCAATTCTTATTTCGCTTCCTGCGAGCAGCAGGTGCGCCCGGAGTTGCGCGGCAAGCCAGTGGGCGTAGTGCCGATGCTGGCGGATTCGACTTGCCTGATTGCGGCAAGTTATGAGGCGAAGAAATTTGGCGTGAAAACACTAACCAATGTCGGCGAAGCCAAAAAGCTGATTCCAGATATTCTGCTCGTGGTAGCGCGGCACGAAATTTATATTGATTTTCATCATAAGGCGATAAAGGCAGTGGATGAAATCGCGCCGGTGCGCGAAGTATTGTCGATTGATGAAATGATTTGCGATTTACCGGCGGGCTACAGAACAGTTGAGCGTGTGACGGAATTGGCGAACGACATTAAACGCAATTTGGCGGCAAAAGTAGGCGCGTATTTAAAGGTTTCAATCGGCATCGCGCCCAACACATTTTTAGCCAAGCTTGCTTCGGATATGCAAAAGCCAGACGGACTGGTGATCTTGCAGGCGAATGACGTCCCCGCAAAAATCGAGAACCTGCCGCTGCGCGCGTTGAATGGCATCGGCCACAACATGGAAGTGCGGCTGAATCATTACGGCATCCACACTATTGCGCAACTCTATGCCCAAACATCGGATCAGCTTCGCACCGTGTGGGGCGGTGTGGGCGGTGACCGGTTTTATCAAAAGCTACGCGGCGTTGAGATTCATGTTGATGAAAGCGAGATAGGCTCGATTGGCCATTCTCACGTATTGCCGCCGGTCTTGCGGAATAAAAACGATGCCTACGCAGTGCTGGATCGGCTCACGCAAAAGGCCGCGATGCGGCTGCGAAAGGTGGATTATTTTGTCGGGCGGCTTGCAATCAAAGTTAAGTTTATCAATGCGCCGTCTTGGGAATACGAGACCCGTTTGATGCAAACGCAAGATACGCTCGCGCTATTGCATGCGATTGACGCAATGTGGAAAAAATATCCAAAGAAAAAACACCTCATACCGCTGCAAGTGGCCGTGACGTTCTGGGATTTAGCGCCCGCAGGCGGCCACACTGCATCGCTGTTTGATGTCGATAATGACAACAAACAACTCAATTCTGTCATCGATGCGGTATCGCTAAAATACGGCAAACGGGCTGTTTATTTCGGCGGCGCACACCGCGCGATAGATCACGGCAAAATGGCGATTGCGTTTAACCATATTCCAGATGTGGAGACGGAGGGTTAAACTAGCCGCTACACCGTGCGCACCTTATGCTGTCGCTCTATTCCAAGCACTTCACATCATTCTGATCAAAAATCATGACCTTCAAAAACAACGTCACCATCATCACCGGTGCATCGACCGGTATCGGCGAAGCGCTCGCCTATCGCCTTGCCGATCAGGGCGCGCAGCTGGTTCTCACTGCGCGGCGGATCGCGGAGCTTAAGCGAGTCGCTGAGGGCGTAAGGGCCAAAGGCGCGAAGGTGATTATCGTCAGCGCTGATGTTGCCGTTCAAGCCGATTGCAAAAAAATCATCGAAGCGGCTATCCAAGAGTTCGGCCGTATCGACACAATCGTACTCAACGCCGGCATGACGATGTGGGCGAATTTTGCCGATATTGCGGATGTTGAGATTATCAACCGCATTATGCAAGTGAACTACATGGGTGCTGTGTACTGCACGCATTTCGCGTTGCCACATTTGAAGCAAAGCCAAGGCCGCATCGTCGGCATTGCCAGCCTCACTGGCTTGGTCGGCGTGCCGACACGCACCGGCTATGCGGCTAGCAAGCACGCGATGCGCGGATTTTTTGATTCGCTCAGGATCGAGTTGGAAGAAACTGGGGTGACGGTGACGATGGTCTACCCCGGCTTCGTCGCCACTGGCATCCGCGAAAACGCGACTGGCGCGGATGGTAAACCGGCGTTGATCGATCCTGTCGACCAAGCAGGCGTGATGAGTGTGGCGGATTGCACGACGCTGATTTTGAGCGCGATACAAGGCCGCAAACGCGAAGAAATCATGACACTCAAAGGCAGGCTCGGACAATGGCTAAAACTGATCGCGCCAAGCATGATTGATGGCATGGCGAAGCGGGCGGTTGAGGGGAACAAGAAGTTTGTGGAGCGCAAATAGATTTTTATTTTTGGCACTCGGTAACACAACAATACGGCAAACTCTAGCACTGGCGAGGGGTTTAGGGCGGAAATCTAGGGTCCACATCATCACGATAGTGCTATTCACTGCCAATTATATTGGCCAAATATTTCTCGATTTCAATCCAACATTGCACCGGCTGCGCCAATAGCAAAAAATGGGGGGCATCAAATTTGACGGTTGTGGCGTTTGGGAAAGTCTGCGCCACAGACGTCGTAGCGGTACGTGACAGCGCACGATCATGTGTCGCTTGAAAATCAAGAACCGGTATTGCACTTGACGAGACAGATTCAACACGACTCAACAGCGCTACCCGCCTTCGAATCACGTCAGCATCGAGCGATTCAACGACTGTCAGCGCTTTATCAATCAAACTTTTATCCTGAACACCGTTTAGGCAACAATGCTTGACTAGCCACCTGCGAAAAATTAAGTTGCCAAAAGTGAGGTTGTCAGAAGTGAGGTTGTCTGAAATGAGGTTGTTAAGAGCCAATTTGGGGAATGCACGAATCAGCCGCAAAAGTGAGCCATAGGGAGGCTCGACAAAACTGGCGGCGAACACGATTGCCGCAATGCGTTCGGGAAATCGCGATGCCAACTGCGTGGCGATTGGTCCAGAAAATGATTCGGCAATGACGACCGTTTTGGTTTCGGTGCGTAGCTTTAAAGCTGCAACGGTAACGAAATCATCTAGTGTGGTGAAATGCTTTTCATAGCGGACTATTTCGCAGATCATCTTGCTTGGCGCAGCTTGCGCAAAATCATCAAGAAGTTTGCCGGTGCCGTCTAGGCCGGGAAGGAGCAGGGCTTTTATGGGCATTTCATTTTCACGTAAAAAGCACAAAACGCCGCGCCGATCCTAGCGTTTGGCATCATCGCATCCGAAAACTCAACGATGTTTCCCGCCAAACAAAACCAAGAAAATAAACAACACCGCCAGTATCCCCATGACCAAGAAGAATATTTTCCAGCCAGACTTCGGCGATTCGCCTTGTACTTCGCCGGTTTGGCCGTTGACCACAAAGCGGTAAGTTTTGCCGCTGAACAGATAAGCGGAAACCCACATCGGCAACAGGATGTGTTTGAAGGTTAAGTGGCTGTATTGGGTATTGACGGAGCCGATGCGTTGGTGGTCGCCGCCGATATCAGCGCAGATCAGTTGTTCCACTTTATTGTCGATGATTTGTTTGGCCGCAACGAAGCCTTCTTTGAGGTCGATTTGATAGGCTTCGGCTTGGAAACCGGTGATGTATTCATCTTGATAGGGGACGATTTCTTTGGTGTTCCAGTTACGTAGATTATTGGAGCCGAACATATTGAGGACGGGAATGTTGTTCAGTGCTGCGCCTCCCGTTGCGCCGGAGGCGCCGTAAGCGGTTTTGCTGGCAGGGACGAGAACGTCATCATGGAAGTACGAAACATTGCCAGAGACGCCTGTCCAGCGCGTTTGGGTGCGGGATTGCGTGACACGCTCGCCGTTGGAATTGGTGGTCTCGTAGCGTTCGGTGTAATCATCGCCGCGCTGACCAGTGTAATTGGTATAGGTGTTGGCATCATAAGTCCAGTAGGGGATATAAATGCCTTTGATGCCGCCGTCGCTTTGCACGAATTTTTTGAGTGCTGACGGTGCCAACCAAAGCCCTTTGATCCAGTTGCGCCATTTGTCTTGTGCTTGGAGCTTGGTGACTTTGAAGGGAACAAGTGCCTTGGGCTTGATGAGACGCTGTGCGTAGCTTTTGGAGGTAATCGGCGTGCCGCAAAATGTGCAACTCGTCGCGAACATATTGGCCGCCAAGGTCTGTGCGCCGCCGCAGTTGCTACATTTGATATTCTCTTGCTCATGTGTTTCGTGCTCGGCTTCTAGCTTGGTGAGCCAGGTGTTTAGATCAAGCTCTTCAACGGTTTCATCGGATTCTGGAATATCGTTGGAAGCCGCGCAGTACGGGCATTTCAAGGTTTTGCTACCCGGTTGAAACGACAGCTTCGCGCCGCAAGATACGCAGGGGAAAGTGCGAACCTTGGAGGTCATTTGATCGAGCGTCGTTTGGGAAGCGTTTGGATTTTCCATTTGTTGCTTACTCGTTGAGTTGAGCCGCAAAAAAGCAATCCAAGCCGATCATACGGCTTGGATTGTTTCTATTTTTAATGCTACATAATAAACCTGTGCGAGCCCAAGCTAGTCCATACAAGTCTATGCAGGCTTATACTGGCGGCAACGGTGGCGGCAAATTTGCAAACAAACTGCCGAGCGCGGCGACATCACCTGCTTTTGTCCACTGTGCCATTCCGGCTGTCCACACGAGTTGATCGCGTTTCAAAGTGCCTGCATTGATTTGCGACGCCAAGATGGCCATATCAAAAGGCCCGGCTTGCGCCCCACCGACTGCGACGTGGTACGCCGCTTGTGGCGGCAGTGGAGGCGGTGCGGCAGAAGCGGCAGGTGCCGCGTTCATTGCACCCATTGCGCCGGCCATTTGCCCAACCATACCGCCGCCCATCGCAAAACCCGCACCCAGCCCCATGCCTGCCCCTGCCGCACTGTTAGGCGTGGTGGCAGCATCATGAATCGCGCTGGCGGTTTCGTATTGGGTATAGGCGGCCATATTGCCGATGGCGGCAATCGCACCACGTTTATCGATCGCTTTTTCAACCTCTTCGGGCAAGCCAATATCTTGCACTTGCACTTCAACTAATTCCAAGCCCATGGCCTCAAAATCAGGCTGGATACGGTCTTTGAGCATAGTGCCCATCACGCTGACCTTGGCCTCGAGATCGATCACAGCCAAGCCAAGCTCCGGCATGACCTCTTTAATACGCATGCCAATTTTGCCGCGCAGGTTCTCTTGAATCTGCTCGGTGGTGAAACGCCCTTCCGTGCCGGAAATATCTTTGATGAAAATGCCGGGGTCTTTGATGCGGATCGAGTAGATACCGAACGAGGTCACGCGGACAATGCCGAACTCTTTGTCGCGCATGGTGGATGGGCCCGGCGTGCCCCATTTTAAGTCCGTAAATTTGCGGGTGTTGATGAAATAAATTTCGGCTTTAAATGGCGATTCAAACCCGTATTTCCAGCCTTGTAGCGTAGACAAAATTGGCATATTCTGCGTGCTGAGCGTGTACATGCCGGGCTTATAAACATCAGCCATTTGACCTTCGTTGATGAAGACCGCCATTTGCCCTTCGCGCACGGTGAGTTTCGCACCGTACTTGATTTCGTTGTTGTGCCGCTCGAACCGGTAAACCAGCGTGTTGGTTGAGTCATCGAGCCATTCGATGATGTCAATAAATTCGCCGGTGAGTTTTTTTACCCAGTCGATCATGATGTAGTGCTCCTTGTGAAGTGCGTAAAATATGCGAAATGTAACATAAAGAGTCTTAACTACTTGCTGCTTTGGTGCGTGTGTTAGTGTTGCTTGCTGTATTGCATGTTGCGTTGCTTTTTGCGTTACCTTTTGCGTTGTCTATCGCCAACAACGGCACACGTTATCACGTTTTTGTGTTGGATAATGACGTTTGTATGACAACGGTAAAAAACTAGAAAGCTTAGTGAATATGGCGACGACAGTGACTGAAATCAATATCTTTCCAGTTAAATCGTTGAGCGGCATTTCAGTTGCCGCAAGTCACTGTACGGCGCGCGGCCTGCAATATGACCGTCGCTTTATGGTGATTGACGACCATCACCAATTTTTGACCCAGCGCGATCATTCGCTGATGGCGACCATTAAAACTGCCATTGATGGAGAACAGCTGATTCTTTCCTCGCCATTCGATGATTGCGTTTCCGTGCCGCTCGCACCACGGCCATTGCCCACTCGCACAGTGACGGTATGGTCGAGCCCTGTTCATGCGCATACGGTGTCTGCCGACGCCGACCAATGGCTGAGCGACTATTTGGGTATCGGTGCGCGATTGGTCTATATGCCCGATACCGCCGAGCGCCACGTCTCGCCTGACTATGCCAAGAATGGCGAAATAGTGAGTTTTGCCGATGGTTATCCGCTACTGATTGCGTCGGAAGAGTCGCTGGCCGATTTGAATGCAAAAATTGTTGCGGGCGGTGGTGCTGCGGTGCCGATGAATCGCTTTCGCGCCAATGTTGTCGTGCGCGGATGCGACGCGTTTGCGGAAGAAACGTGGGGAAATTTTCAGATTGGCGGCATTAACGGACCCACGCTTCGCGGGGCAAAACCTTGCACGCGCTGTCAGGTCACGACGACCGATCAAACAACCGGGGAGATGCGTGGACCCGAACCATTGCGCACGTTGGCGACGTATCGTGATTCGCCGAGCGGTGTGCGGTTTGGGATGAATTTTCTGCCGGTGACCCTAGGGATGGTACGGACTGGAGATGCGCTAACGTTTACAAATTAAGTTCACGGCAACAAACGGTCAATTTTTCCGAATCATCTCCCAAACTGCCAATACCCAGGCGGCGATAAAAAATAAGCCGCCAACCGGCGTCAACGCACCCAGCATGGTTATGTTGGTGATCGCCAATGCATATAGGCTTCCGCTGAACAGGACGACACCGAAGCCCATCAGCCACGCTGAAGCCTTTAGCAGCATTGCGCCCGTTTGCAAATGACGCAACACACCGATCAACATCAAACCGAGTGCATGCAACAAATGATATTGCACGCCAGTTTGGTACACAGCCAACATTTCAGACGACAACCGAGTTTTCAGCGCGTGTGCGCCAAACGCGCCCAGTAGCACGCCGAGCAACATCAGGATTGCTCCCATCGCGACAGTATGGCGGCTTGCACTATTCATTCGAGCCATTCTATTGAATCCTTCTCATTTTTCTAACCTGCTAAAGCGTAATGTAAATGTACAGTCGCTATGTTTCGTAAATGCGGCGCCTTAATGCGTCTTCAGACGCCTCGTCGTTGCATTCTGACAAAAACAAAGCGCCCACGAGGGGCGCTTTGTTTTAAATGACGAACGTATGCTTTGTCTTTGGTACGCTATTTTTTATGCGGTTTCAACAAGAAAGCACCCAGCGCCGGCAACAAAAACACCGCCCCAACCATGTTTAAGAAGAACATAAACGCGAGCAAAATACCCATATCGGCTTGGAATTTAAGCGCCGACATTGCCCATGTTGCAACACCTAAAGTCATCGTGACGGCGGTAAAAATCATCGCGGTGCCGCGATCACGCAGCGCATCAAAAAACGCGGTGGCCAGATCTTTGCCCTCTTCCAGATCTTCTTCAATCCGATCATAAAGGTAAATCCCGTAGTCCACACCCACTCCCACACCAAGCGCAATGACGGGCAAGGTAGAAACCTTCAGGCCGATCCCTAACATCGGCATCAGTGCCTCACACAGGATTGAAACAATCGCCAACGGAATCAAAATACAAATCGTTGCCCGCAAGCTGCGGAAAGTGGCGAAGCACATCAAAAACAACGCACCAAAAATAGCACCGTGCATTTCGTAACGTGCTTTATCAACGGCTTCGTTGGTGGCGGCCATTACACCAATATTGCCGGTGGCAAGTTTGAATTCTAAATTATCGTTCTGGTTTGACTCATTAAAGGCCTTCACTTCTCGCACCAAGCCCTTAATGGTTTCGCCTTGCTGATCGGTGGTGTTGATCAACACCTGCATGGCCGAGCAATCAGGGTTAAGCAAACCGGTTCCGGTATCCACCGGCGTTACGCTTTGCGCGAGCACTTGCGGATCGCGCGGCAATTGCCGCCAGCGTAAATTGCCTTCGTTGTAGCCAGCATTGAGCATTTTAGCCATGCCAGGCAGTGAAATCACCGACTGTGCACCGGGCACGTTTTGCATATGCCAATCGAATTTTTCAATGGCGTTCATGATGTCGTAATTGGTACAGGCACCCGACACATTTTTGGTCTGCGCGACGACGCCTAAAGTATTCACGCCGATCGCGAATTTTTTGATAATGGTTGCGTTGTCTTGGTTATAGCGCGATTCTTCGCGTAGCTCCGGCACGCCTGTGCCGTAATCACCAATTTTTAAATTGTGGGCTTGAAACAAGCCGACAACCATCACAATCGTACTAAAGGCGACAACCCACAAAGCGACCTTTTTATCGGCACAACGTGAAGCGGCGCGCCAGAGCCTATCAACACGACTCTCTTGGCGAATTCTAAGCTCTTTTGCGCGTGGCGATAGTTCTAGATACGACAGCAGAATCGGCAGCATCATTTTGTTCGTGACAATCATCCATGCCACCCCCAGCGATGCAGTAATGCCCAACTCACGCACGATATCAATCGGGATCAGCATAATGACGGCAAAACCCAATACGTTGGTGAGCAGCGCTAGTGTGCCCGGCACGAACAAACTGGCAAACGAGTGCTTTGCGGCCGACAAACTATCTGCCCCAGCAGTCACATTGCGCTCCCACGTTTTGGTCATTTGCACCGCATGTGAAACGCCGATGGAAAAAATTAAGAACGGCACAAGAATAGACAACGGGTCAATACCAAAACCGATAATCGGCAATGTGCCGAGCAGCCAGAGTACCGGCATCATCGCAACAATGAGCGCGATGGCGGTCAGCTTTAAATCTTTAAGGAAAAAATATAACAAGACCGCGGTGATCAAAAATGCAACCAGAAAAAACGTGATCACGCCCTTTGCGCCAGCCGAAATATCGCTCACCGCTTTCGCAAAACCAATAATGTGAACGGTGTGATTTGGGCCTTCGTATTTTGTGCGAATGGCTTCCAATTTTTCGGAGAGTTCAAAATAGTTGAGTTTTTCGAGCTTGCCGTCGCCCTTTGGAATCAATTCGAGTAAACCCGCCGATACCAACGCACCCGAGAAATCGGTGGCAACGGTTCGGCCAACTTCAGTCGATTTTTGGACGTTGCCGCGCACGATCGCCAAATCAGCATCGCTGCCTTGGAAAGTGGCGGGGATCACGTTACCGCCTGCGAAGCCTTCTTCCACCACCTCAATAAAGCGGGTGTTGGGCGTAAATAACGACCTTACACTAGGCTGCTCGACACCGTCTAACCCACGCACATCATCGGTCAAGCCCTTAAGCTTGGTCATGAATTCTTTGTTGTAAATATCGCCTTCTTTTTGCACAAGCGCGACTGCAATCCGGTTTGCGCCGCCAAAAACTTTTTCGTAGTCCTTATAGACCTGCATATAGGGGTGCTTGAGGGGCACCATTTTATTAAAGCCCGCATCAACCTTTAGCTGGCTGGCCGAAAATGCGAAAATCGCGGTCGCAACGGCAAAAACAATTAACCAAAGTTTTCGGTTGTTAAAAATAATGCCGGAGAAGGTATTGATGAATTGTTGGATTTTCATGTGGGCGCTCGCGTTAGCGTAAACCGTGGGTATATTGGTCGGGTTAGGAACCTGGATGGCTTTTTAATAATTGCCGGATAACTATTTTTTTGTCGGCAACATCACGTCGCGCGCGCCGGTTTCCCCGAATAACACCAGTGCATTCGGCGGACCTAACAGCGCGACGGATATCGCCTTGGTCGAAGCGGTCTGGAGTGGGGTAAACGAGAGCCCATTGTCAGAGGAGATCAACACCAGACCCGCCAAACCGGTGAGCACCAACGCGCCATCCGACAGTTTGGTGGCTCCCATGATCGATGCCGTCGATTTATTATCGATCTGGCCAAAGCTCTTCAG
The DNA here is from genome assembly GCA_025360815.1 of Burkholderiales bacterium. Taxonomy (GTDB): domain Bacteria; phylum Pseudomonadota; class Gammaproteobacteria; order Burkholderiales; family Usitatibacteraceae; genus UKL13-2. Next base: position 62,319 of record JANYBL010000109.1, on the reverse strand, counting down.
GCCGGTGTCTGCCGAGCGAAAAATACGGCCGCGCAAGCCGTACAAAATGACCGAACCGTCTTGCGCCTGAATCGCGCCAAAGAACGAGCCCTTGTAAGGTGAGGCGACGGCTAGCCAGTTCTTGCCACCATCCCCCGATTTCAAAATTGAACCGGCTTCGCCGACGATCAAAAGTTGATCATCTTTGAGCTTGATGATGCTGTTGAAGTGCTTGTCGCCATCGTTGATTTTGCGCGCGATCCAAGTCTGGCCGGCATCGGTTGTTGCATAAAATGCGCCATAAGCCCCAACGGCAAAGCCCGTATTGACGTCGGTAAACAGTACACTCATCAACGGTTTTTGCTCACCGGGTGCTGAAAACGCTTTTGTCCAAGAATTGCCTTCGTCAACCGATTTCAAAATGAACGTATCGTGTCCGACTGCCCAGCCCGTCTTGGCATCCGTAAAAAATATCGATGTAAGCATCGGTACGTTGGGAGGCGTTTGCGCGCGCTCCCAAGTTTCACCATTGCTGTCGGAATAGACAATGAAGCCGCGATCGCCTACAGCGACCATACGGTTACCGATTTTGGCGGCGTCTGTAATCAACAGACGCGACATGGTTTGTTTGGAAAGCGGACCCGTCAGTGGTAACGAGGCAGAAACTGCCGTTACGACTAATGGAGAAGCAGGGGTAGATGTCGGCGGTTGCGCCGTCTGCGCAGAAATTTGGGTTGAAAACATCGCCATGACCAAACAAATATGTGCCCACTTGAACACAGGATTTGGTTGTACCGACAGCGAGGTTTTAGTCATCAAACAATTCGGCAGGTAGGGGCGCATGGGCTGGCTTTTTAAAAATACAAACAGGAAATACAAAAAAGAGATTTCGTGTGTTGCGCAAAAAATAGTAGACGATGAACAGTGAGCAATGCCAAACAAACCGCAGGCTGTTTCGGCATTTCGCCGCCACTGCACTAGCGAATGTCGTGCTAGCAACTCGCGCAATTGACTAGTGCAACAAATCCGGCAAGCACTCCATTGAGCAGCCTAAAAATTTGGGGGATAACGACGCAAGCTTCTCAACTTGTTGCGCGGTTATCCCCCAATCTAGTTCCAATAAACTAGGCAGTTTTATTTCTAACTTTGCCGAGTCGCTTATCGAACGCCCATACGCGCCAAACTGGCAGGTGTGTAATCTGCTGGCGTACGCTTGATCGGTTCGTAAATCTTAGCTTCTTCTGAACGCAAGCCCATCGCAATATAGCGACGCGATTGCAAATCGTGATGCACCTCAACCGTACCGAACCACATTGGCACGTTGTACCAGTTCTCGTTGTGCAACTCGGCAAAACGCCACAGCTGGCCGCGACCATCGTATTTATCGATCATGACAACGTTCCAGCTATCTTCGTCGATGTAGAAAGTGCGGCGAGAGTAAATGTGTGATGTACCAGCCTTGAGGGTTGCATCAACAACCCATACGCGGTGCAACTCATAGCGCGACAAGTCCTGATTAATGTGGCCTGGCTTGAGTAAATCGGCGTATTTGACTTTGGGGTCTGTCAGACGATAAGAGTTGTACGGAATGTACATTTCTTTTTTACCGACCAGTTTCCAATCGTAGCGATCTGTCGCGCCGTTAAACATACCGAAATCATCATTGGTGCGCAGACCGTCAGCAGCCGTACCTGGATTGTCATAAGCCACGTTTGGCGCCAAACGAACGCGGCGTTGGCCAGGGTTATACGTCCATGCAGAGCGTGGCTCTTTTGCCTGATCAACTGTGTCGTGTACCAGCAAAATTTGCCCCGCCAAACGCGCCGGCGCAGTGGTGACTTGCAGATAGTTCAGAATTTTGTTGTTTTCGCGTTGCGAGACCGACTTGGAAAGATTTCCGTATGAAAGATCGTATTCATATTCAAATTTCACCAAGGCGAAGTCGCCCGACGCGGTGACGGCCGCTTGTGACCAATGCTGCGCAAAGGTATCGCCTTTGTAGTGCAACACATGATTCCAAATAGCTTCAACACCCGATTTTGGAATCGGGAATGGCGTGCCGCCAGCACAGTTTTGAACACCGTTGCCACCTGCTGCCAGCTTGGCTTTTGCCGCGCATTCTTTGGTTTCTTTGTAATGGCCCTCAGGATATGCAGCGCTGCGGTGTGTTGGGTAGACCATCAATTTATAGGTCGGATATTGCTTCAACATCGCCAATTGGCCTGGAGCGAGGTTGTCTTTGTACTTGTCGGCATTGGCCGCGCTGATGGTGAACAAAGATTTGTCGGCTGCAAAGGGGTCTGGGTAGGTACCTGCGGCTTTGACCGTAATGCCAGCAGGAATCTTGGTGATACCGCCATCCCATGCGGGAATTGTACCAGCGGCATTACCCGCTTTTTCTGCTCCCATCGGGGTCAGGGTGGTGCCCAGTTTAGCAATATCGCTAGGTGCCAATTGGGCGTAAACACTGGTTGCACCGGTCGCGATGACCAATGAACCCAGTGATGCCGACAGCAACATCGTCAGTTGTTTCGCTTTCATTTTTCCTCCAAATTATGGGTTTGATTCTTAAAATTAATTCTTGAACAACCAGCGCCACGTTCTTGTTGTCGTATACGCAGATTGATTTTAGGTTTTACAAATCCTACAAATACTAAAACTAAGCTCGGGGATCCCTGTCTATTAAACGCCAACTTCAATCAACCCGCTGACACTTATTATAAAAATGGAAGCGGGCCGCTTGGGTTTAGAACGAATAAGTTGCGACAACCGACACGAAGTCGCGATCTTTGATCGGGTTGGCAGTTGAGCAATAAGCCGCACCCTGCGCAGGACGTCCAAACGCTGGAAAGCCGTTGATCGCCAATGGCAGCGTTGTTTGACCCGGTGTAATTACGGTAGTACCGCAGTAGTCACGGCCACCGAAGAAGCCAGAATACGAAAAATCGAGTGAGAAACGGCGCTGCCAATCGAAGTTGGTACCAACTGATATAGACTTAACACCTTCGTTGAAAGTTTGTGAAACACCTTTGACATCGTGGTTAAAAGCGATGCGCGGTGCAACGTTAGCGCCGAACACTAAGTTCGAATATTCCAAACGGCCAACCAAACGATAGCCCCATGACGTATCGGTAACAAAACCGGTATCTTGCACGGCACCCGCTTGACCAGCAATCGCGCCTTGCAGGGTTGCAGGCAGCGATGTAGCAGGACCACTATACTTCTGACCGGACTGCAATCCGCCGTATCGGGTAAAGCCAATTTCACCGACCAGGGTTGCTTGATCAGCGCCGAGGACGTTCGGAATGCCTTTGGTGGCAGTCATCTGTGCTTGGGTCATTTTGACGCGCGTCCAGCCTTGCAGATAAGTGCCGTTCGGTACAAGAGCCGCCGCTGATGCGCCGAAGGGATTTGCCGCGCTTACGGTACCCGGAATTGTGAGATAGCCGGTGACCAAGTTTGGCGCGCCCAATGTTGCCAATACTAATTCTGTTCCGGAGAGCGCTAGTGGCTGGTTTGGACGATATGAAACCTCGCCCTGCAACGCGACACCCAAGGGACCCTGTGTATTGAATGAAACACCGATCAAACGAATGTTTTCAGGATACTGCACAAAATAATTGGCCAGTACTGTCGTCGGCAAAATTGGCGAGAACGGTGTTCCCGTCAGCACCGATGTCGTGCTGCCCTTAAAGCCAGATACGAACGGAACTCGGCTATGGTAGTTCAAGTAGTAGATACCGAACTCGGTGTTGTTGAGCTCAGGTGCCAAATAGCGCATTGTTACACCAAATTGTCCGCTATCACTCGCGTTTCGGTCAGCTGAGCGCGGCGCCCACACTTGTGCTGCCGGATCGAACGGTCCAAAGGTGCCAAATGTGACGGCAGCTGAGCTTGGATTGGTGATTGGCAGTGTGTTGTCTTTACGACGGCCAAAACCCACGTAAACTTTATCGGCATCGTCAGAAATAAAGTCGTTATTGCTCCAATACGAACCTTTGGGATCAATCCGGGTTTTATCGTGATTGAACAAAACAAAGGCTTCCATACTGGCGTTCTTGGTCAATTCCGCAGAAACCAAGAGGCTGGATGTGGGCAAGAATGCCTCTTTCACCTCGGAGCCCGGGGTACGGAGTTTCGGCAAATCGACCGGGTTGATTGAATTAATGCTGTTGGGGATAAAAGTCGATTCACCCCAAGAAATTACTTGGTTGCCGGCGCGCACCCGAACATTGCGATCTGCGACGTTAAATGACTTAGTCACGAAAGCGTCCAAAATACGCGCATTTTGGCTCAGGCGATCATTGGCAATCGGACCCAAGAAAGCTTTGTTGCGGTTGGCAAAATCAATGAAATAGGAGCCGCGCGTGAACAAGCTCCAGCCTTCGTATTTAATTTCAAGGTCATGCGTGCCTTTGAGCACATTGGCAAATAGCTTGCCTTTTTTGTAGTTGCGGTCACCGTCGTCCTCATTGACGGAGCTCGATAAGCCACCGTTTGTGATGCCAATCAATGTGCGATCTGGCTCCTGCAAACGGCGGGATACACCGTATGAAAACGTGGAATCGAAACTGCCGGTGACGCCGCTTTCATAAGTAAACTGCACCGCGTCAGCTGCGGATGCCAGCATTAGGCCAACCGCCATTGCACATACTTTAACGGTGGGAATGAATGCGCTACGGCTCGTTGAATGGTTGGTAGTGAACCTACTCATTGCGGTTTCTCCTCAAGATGAATTTATTGAATTACGTTTTTAGTCATGGCTATTGCTAGGCGTTTTGCCGACTTTCGCAACGCCACCGTGTTCATGCTTTTACGACATGATCAACACACGATAGCTACCCGATGACTTCTGTTTACAACTTTACAGCAAATTTTTCGACAAGACACCGAATTTCCTATGCTGCATTGCAACAATACAACAGTAAAAATGAACAACAAGTCAGTTACTTAGCCGCATAACCCGACACGCCACATCAAAAGTGTGGAAATAAAGCGACAATTGCCGCTCGCCGCCGCACCATTCAAGCTTGCGGTACCTCAAACGCAGCGCTGCAAACGCAGTATCGCAAATGCACTACCTCAAAGTACCTCAAACAACCCAGCTGCGCCCATGCCCGTGCCGATACACATAGTCACCATGCCCCACTTTTGTTTAGTGCGGCGCATGCCGTGTATGAGCGTTGCAGCGCGGATTGCGCCCGTGGCGCCGAGCGGATGCCCCAGCGCAATCGCGCCACCGAGCGGATTGATTTTGGCTGGATCAAGGTCGAGCTCCTTGGTCACGGCCAGCGCTTGCGCAGCAAACGCTTCGTTTAATTCAATCCAACCTAAATCCTGTTGCTTCAGCCCCGCTTGCCGCAGTACTTTCGGGATCGCCTTGATCGGGCCAATACCCATGATTTCGGCGGGCACACCAGCCACGGCGAATGAGACAAATCTCGCGAGCGGTTGGATACTGTATTTTTTTAGCGCCGCCTCGCTCATTAAAATCACGGCACCAGCACCGTCCGACATTTGCGATGAATTGCCCGCCGTTACGCTGCCCTTTGCCGCAAACACCGGTCGCAGTTTCGCGAGCGATTCAGCCGTCGAATCCGGACGCGGGCCTTCATCGTTATCAGCGGTTTTTGTTTTGTATTTAATCGCGCCGCTGGTCAAATCGGGCGCGGCGTTATTGATTTCATAGGGTGAAATTTCGGCTTTGAAATGGCCGGCGGCAATCGCCGCAGTCGCCTTGGCGTGCGATGCTGCCGCGAATTGATCCTGCTCTTCGCGGCTTACTTTCCACTGTTCGGCAACCTTTTCAGCGGTGATCCCCATGCCGTAGGCAATAGCGATGTTTTCGTGATGTGCGGTATTAAACACATCACTATTCAATGCGATTTTATTACCCATCATCGGCACCATCGACATCGACTCCGTTCCCGCTGCAATCACCACATCGTCGTCCCCGCAACGAATCCGATCCGCCGCCATACTAATCGCCTGTACGCCGGATGAACAAAACCGATTGATCGTCACCGCCGGTATTGAATCCGGCAGCCCGGCCTGCAGCACGCCAATCCGCGCCACGTTCATGCCCTGCTCGCCTTCAGGCATCGCGCAACCGACGACCACGTCACCGATGTCGTGCGGATCAAGCCCCGGCACTTGCGCAATTGCGGCGCGCAATACGTGCGCGAGCATGTCGTCAGGACGAACATTTTTAAACATCCCACGCGGCGCTTTGCCGACCGGCGTGCGGGTGACCGCAACAATGTACGCTTCTTGAATTTGCTTCATGTTGATTCTCCTGAATGCTTTTGTAAATACGTCGAAGGTTTTCTGTCGGCCTTAAGTCATGAAATCGTCTGGCATTGCCAACGGTTTCTTGATAATCTGCCCGGCAATTGCATACCCCAAAATTTTGTCATCCGGGGGAAGTTTGTACCATTCTTGGTTTGCTTAATTTCGTAACGGCTTACCGTTCTTCAACATATAAGCGATCCGCTCCTGAGTCTTTGGCATTTTTGCCAGTTCGACAAAATGTTTGCGCTCCAAATCCAGCATCCATTTTTCATCCACCATCGAGCCTGGCGTAACCTCCCCACCGCATAGGCAAGTCGCGATACGGGAGCCAATTTCGTAATCGTGTTCGGAAATAAAGCCGCCTTCTTTCATGTTAATCAAGATCATTTTTAGTGTTGCAATGCCGGTATCGCCCGCAACAGGGAACAACGTAGGCGGCATTGGCGGACGATAAACCGATGCAGCCATTGCTCGCACATTTTCGATGGCAACCAGCAGCAACTCACCGCTGTTCAAAATAATCGTGTCACGCCAGCGCAGATAGCCCATTTCCTTCGCACCGAGCGCGGATTTTGAGACTTCTCCCATAGCGATCTGTTTAAACATTTTAGTGATAGTTGGCATCACATCGCCACCCGCATTTCCGCCAACAGATAGTGCCGCACGCAGGGCAATTTCTTTTAACCCGCCGCCTGCTGGCAACAATCCAACGCCCGCTTCGACTAGACCGATATAGCTTTCGAGCGAGGCCATCACACGATCTGAATGCATCACAAATTCACATCCGCCGCCGAGCGCTGCGCCGTCAACCGCGGAAACGACCGGCACGTAGGAATATTTCAAGCGCTGCGAAGTCTGCTGGAACAGATTCACCATCGCCTCAAATTCATCGAAGCGCCCAGCCTGCAGGCTTTCCAAGGCTTTTACCAAATTCGCACCGGCGGCATAAGGCGGCTCGGTTTGCCAAATCACCAAGCCTTTGTAATTGGCTTCGGCTTCATCGATGGCACGATTTAAACCCGCCAAGACGTCGCTGCCAATCGCGTGCATTTTCGTTTTAAACGAAACAATGGCGACATCGTCATAGCCCATTGCAGTCCACATGCGCACGGCATCGGTTTCAAAAATCGTTGCGCCCGAATCAGATTTTTCGCCTAGCATGCGTTCTGGGAACAGCTGACGTTGATAAACTGGCAAAGCTGAGCGCGGCACCATTTGATTGTTCGCAGAAGAGTACGAACCCGTCTGTGAATGCACGCCCTGGTTGCGTTCAAAAACCCAGACAGGTAATGGGACATTCGCCATCGCTTTGCCAGCGGCAATATCTTCTGAAATCCAGTTAGCCACCTGCTCCCAACCAGCTGCCTGCCAAAGCTCGAACGGGCCCATTTTCCAGCCGAATCCCCAGCGAATCGCGAAATCAATATCGCGTGCACTGTGGGCAATATCACCCAGTGCGACTGCACAGTAGTGGAACAAATCGCGGAAAATTGCCCACAAAAATTGCCCCTGAGGATGCGCACTCGCCCGCAGTGCAGCAAATTTTTCAGACGGCTCTTTAATCTTCAAAATAGCCGCAACTTCGTCAGCCATCTTGCCCGTTGAAATCACATAGTCTTGTGTCGCCAAATCAAGCACCATGATGTCGCGGCCCGTTTTGGTAAACACGCCCGCTTTGGTTTTTTGCCCCAGTGCACCTTTGGCAATCAACGCAGTCATCCAGGCCGGACTCACATAATATTGGTGCCACGCATCGTTCGGCAAACCATCGGCGAGCGTTTTGATTGTGAGCGACAGCGTATCCAAACCCACGACATCGCTGGTGCGATAAGTCGCGCTCTTCGCGCGGCCAATGGCGGGACCCGTGAGCGCATCAACCACATCAAAGGGCAAGCCAAACTGGGCGGTGTGATGCATCGTGGCGGCAATCGAGAAAACACCGATACGGTTAGCAACAAAATTCGGCGTATCTTTGGCGCGGATCACGCCTTTGCCAACGGTGGTGACAAGAAAAGTTTCAAGTTGATCAATGATCGACAGTTCAGTCGTTTCGGTGGGAATGAGCTCCACGAGTTTCATATAACGCGGCGGGTTAAAAAAGTGAATGCCGCAGAAGCGGTGGCGCAGCGCTTCGGGAAACACCTTGCTCAATTCGGTGATACTCAGCCCAGATGTATTGGACGCAAAAATCGTGTTGACGCCGAGAAACGGTGCTACTTTTTCATATAACGATTTTTTCCAATCCATACGCTCTGAAATAGCTTCAATGACTAAATCACAATCGCGTAACCACGCCAAGTGTTCATCGTAGTTAGCAGGAGTAATCATCGATACGCGCGCTTTGCTCGAAAGCGGATCGGGCGATAATTTTGAGAGGCCATCAAGCGCTTTCAGGACCACGCCATTCTTTGGACCTTCCTTGGCGGGCAAGTCGAATAGAATCGCCTTCACGCCCGCGTTGGTGAGATGCGCCGCGATCTGCGCGCCCATCACGCCCGCACCAAGCACGGCGACTTTTTTGATGTGGAAATTTTTCACGTTATTTGCCATTATTTTTCTCTCGTTGACTGAATATTTTCGGTATGGATATGTGTATTGGCTGGGGTTTCAAGCCAATAATGGCCGAAATGCCGCACTGGTAAAACATTGTTGCAGAAAATTATCCTGCCGATTTCAAATCAATGCCCGCGGCTTATGGTTCTCGTCGATCGCCACATAGGTCAGCACTGCCTCGGTCACTTTCACGATCTCGGAACCAAAGCGCTGGCGCTGCGCATAGACTTCAACGTCAACCGTGATCGAGGTGCGCCCTGTTTTAACGACCTTTGCGTAGAAACTCACCAAATCACCGACAAAAACCGGCTCCTTAAATAAAAACGAATTCACCGCAACCGTCACAACCCGCCCCATCGCACGCTCACTCGCCGGCACGCTGCCCGCCAAATCAACCTGCGCCATCACCCAGCCACCAAAAATAGTTCCGTTGGCATTGGTGTCCGCCGGCATCGGGATGATGCGAATAGTGGGAATTTGATCTTTTGGCAATTCGATGAGAGGGCAAAACGAACTACCCTCGTCGTTGGTTTTAATTGCTTCGCTGGCGCTCATAAAGTATGTCCTTTGTACATCTCATCAATCTCAGGGGCGTATTTTTGGAAAATAACATTGCGCTTTAATTTAAGCGTAGGCGTCATGAGTCCGTTATCAATAGTCCATTTTTCCGGCGCAATCGCGACCTTACGTACCTGCGCGTAGCCGGGGAAACATTTGATACGCTTGGTAATGCGCTGCACCAAAAATTTCTCGGCTTTATCGCGGCCAGCCCCGGATAAATTGGGATCGAGTTTATTTTCATGCGCCGCCCGTCCCCATTCATCATCGTTCAAAACAGCCACGGCCGACAGGTAAGGTTTAGCCTCACCAAAAATCAAAATTTGCTCAAACAAAGGGTCAAGTTGAATCGCCAATTCCATGTCAACCGGCGGAATTTTTTCGCCGTTACCCATGACAATAATTTCCTTTAATCGGCCGGTGATGCGAACAAATCCCTGCGCATCAATGTTCGCTTGGTCACCGGTGTTGAGCCAACCGTCTTCACTTAGTACCGCGCGTGTGGCCTCCGGATTATTCCAATAGCCCATCATGATGTTCGGGCCCTTCGCAAACAAACAACCGTTCTCACCGACGCGCAGCGCCACGCCCGGCACAGCCGGACCAATTGTCGTGGGATTGTTTTTTTCGAGCAAATTGACAGTCAACAAAGGACTAGCTTCTGACAAGCCATAGCCTTGGCAAATCGGCAACCCCAAGCCGACGAACACTTTCGCAACATCCGGCGAGAGTGCCGCGCCACCGGAAATCGCAAACTTTAATTTGCCGCCCATCCGGGCCAGCAATTTTTCAGCAACCAATTTTTTCAGAATTGGCCACAGCAAAAACGATGGGCTCCAGCTGCCGCGGCCGTGCTCAAATTCAAATTTTGTCCAGCCGGTTTTGACTGCAAAATCAAACAGCTTCCGTTTGGCGGGCGATGCCTTTTTAAGCTGGTCGTTGATAGCGGCCAAGAAGCGTTCATAAATACGCGGCACGGAAAAAATAATCGTCGGCTGAATAGTACGAAAATCTTCCGCAAGCTGCGGAATCGAGCGCGAGAACGCAATAGAGGCACCTGAGACCATATTCAAATAATAATCACAGGTACGTTCAAACATATGAGAGAGCGGCAGAAATGACAAGAAAACATCATCCGGATAAATATCGTAAACGCATAAGCCCGATTGCACATTTGAGAGAATATTACGATGCGAAAGCATCACGCCTTTTGATTTTCCCGTGGTGCCGCTGGTATAAACAATCGTTGCCAAATCGCTGCCTTTAGTCGGCGCACGCTCGATCAATCCCGCGTTGGATGGCAACCAATCGGCGAGCGATTTTAGACGCGGTTCATCTGCGTCGATTACCGGTTTTATCGTTAAAATCAGCTTCAATGTACCAAGTTGCTCGCGAACAGTTTTGAGCCGTTTCCAGTGTTCTTCGCCGTCAATGACAATGGCTTTCACATCGGCATCGTTCAAAATAAATGCGACGTTGTCTGGGCGATCATCGGCGAACAACGGCACCGGCACCATCCCATGAGCAAACGCGCCTTGGTCGGCTAGCACCCAGTTGCTGGAATTTTTGAGCATGATGGCGAGGCGCTCGCCTGATTGGAAACCATCGCGACGCAGTCCCTCGCGCATCAACATCACTTTATCGCCAATCTCGCGCCAGCTACAGCCAATCCATGCTTTGGATGGGCCATCAAAATCGCGATAGGCAGGTGCGTTTGGCGAGGTGCGGCAACGCAACGCGAACACATCAGCAACCGTCGCAGCTTCGTCGAACATTAGATAGCGCGTGCCACGCCGATTTTCCAAATTTACAGCTGCCAAATTTCTTCTCCTGCAATGTTTAAAGTGCAATTTTTTAAAGCGCTTTTTTATTCGCACAACAGAAAAAGATTATACGTTCTTAGCCGTTCTTAGATGCCCCGTGTTACTTTTCAGTGCAGCTGCCCCCTCTTTACGCGGGCTGATATACATCGCAATATCCGCATGGCAAACGATGTTCCCGGTTGCATCCTTGATATCACATTTAACCATCACGTCGCGTGCGGGGCCGTCTGCAATATCGGCGGCCACACACTCGGCAATAATGTCCGTTTTTGCGACCTTGAGATATTGCACCGTCATACCACGCGGTAGCCAGCGCATTTTGTTGGAAAGGCTCGCTTCCATCATTGTCCCTGCTCCAACCTCGGCCAAATTGCACATCGCAATCGCGTGGATGGATTGGATATGGTTTTGCACACTGCGCCTGTTTTTCATGCTGACTTTGGCGTAGCCGGGTCGCATCTCTTCAAAGCGTGGTTTGATGGTCGCAAAATATGGTGCCTTGAAGCACACTGCACGCGAGAAAAGCCATTTTCCAAGCGGCTTTGTCGAGAGTCTTTGCCAGAGGTTTTGGATTTTATTCATTGGATTTATGGCCTATTTTGAGCGGCACAGCGGCGTTTTACAGTCCATCTTCAAAAGCAACCCTTCGCACCGACGGGTTGCATAAGTAGGGGTGGGAACCGAAACAACTAAATCGTCGCCCAGCCCGTGTCTGCCGTAAACCGCTGGCCATATTTTTCTTCCAGCACCTTCATCTCGGCCAGCAGTTTTTCTTTACCGACCGAGCGCAAATACTGAACCGGACCGCCGCGATGGGGCGCGAAGCCGGTGCCGAAAATCACACCTGCATCGCATAAATCGGCATCCGCGACGATGCCTTCGCGAACACAGGCAACGGCTTCGTTCACCGCCGGCAATGTCATGCGCATCCATAGCGGTGCCAGATCGACCGTGCCGGAACCGTGCGATTTTTGCGCTTTACCATCGATCCAATTATAAAATCCCTCACCGGATTTTTTGCCCAATTTTTTTGCGGCAACCAATTCCTGGATTTTCTTCGGCTGTGGATTTCCCGGCTTGTGAAGCTCTGTTCCCACCGCCAAGCCAACATCCAGACCCACCACATCGGCCAATTCAATCGGGCCCATTGGCATTCCAAACTCCTTCGCGGCCGCATCAATGGTTTCTGCTGGAATGCCTTCTTCCAACATGATCTGCGCTTCCGTCATGTAAGGCGTGAGGATACGGTTTACCAAAAAGCCGGGGGCAGACTTTACGGGCAGCGGCAGTTTGTCGATTTTTTTCACAAACGCTTGTGCACGTTTCATTACTTCGGCAGATGTTTGTGCGCCTTCGACAATTTCCACTAACATCATTTGCGCTACCGGATTAAAAAAATGAATCCCGACCAAGCACTCTGGACGCATTAATCCAACCGATAATTCATGCAGCGGAATGGACGAGGTGTTGCTCGCAAGAATGGCGCCTAGCCTCATTCTTGGCTCAATTGCCGCGTACAGCGTTTTCTTAATGTCGGCGTTTTCAACAATCGCCTCAATCACCAGATCACAATGCGCCACGCCGTTACCGGCCACGTCCGGTATCAGACGATCCATCGCCGCCTGCACCAAATGCGGTAACTTCAAACGCTTTTTATATAACGCAGCCGCACGCGCAATCGCGGGCGCAATGCGGGCATGTTCAAGGTCTTGCAGCGTCACTTTTAAACCGCGCATCGCGCACCATGCAGCGATATCGCCCCCCATCACGCCGGCACCGATGACGTGAACATGTTGGATGCCTCCGCTTTTGCCACTCCCATCTCCACCGAGCGCCTTCATGCGATCCTGCAATTTGAAAATGCGGATCAGATTCGCTGTCGTCGGATGCGCGGCCAAACTGAACAGCGACGACGGACTTTCGCGCGGTACCTGACGCGGATCGCCGCCGAAGTTTTCCCACAAGTCAATAATCGCGTAAGGCGCGGGGTAGTGATCTTGGCGGGCTCGCTTAGCGACTTGCTTGCGCGATTGGCTGGCAATAATGCCGCGAATTACGGGCCAGTTTGTGATGGCGTCTTTGAACGCCGGCTGATGTGGTGCGGGCGGTTTATGCAATAACGTTTTAGCAGCATTGATAAAATGACGGCGCGGTGTCACCGCGTCGACCAAGCCCATACGCAACGCTTTTTTTCCATCCACACTTCGACCTGTCAGCATCAAGTCCAACGCCTGCGCGGCGCCGATCAGCACGGGCATGCGTTTAGCGCCACCCCACCCTGGCACAATGCCGATCATCACTTCGGGCAACGCCATTTTTGATTTCGGACCATCATCCATGATGCGATAGCAGCACGCCAATGCGAGTTCAGTGCCACCGCCCATGCAGAAGCCATGTATCAGGGCAAGCGTGGGGAACGGCAGCGCGGCAATGTCGTCGAAGACTTCATTGCCTAATACCGTCATGGCATAGGCCTCATCGGGCGTTTTGAACGAGGTGAATTCATCAATATCCGCACCAGCCGCAAAGCCGTTTTCTTTGGCCGACAAGATAGCCAAGCCCGATGGCGGACGGGCTTTTAATTCTGAGCAAACAGCCGATAGTTCACGCAGCGCCTCGCTCGAAAACGTGTTCGTGGTCTCCGATTGATCAGCGTAGGATTTATCGAAGTAAAGCCACGCTAGACTATCTTCGGGAGAAAATTCGAGTCGCCAGTGTTTCCAAGTTTGCATTGCGTGCTCCGAGTTGTCGAAATTTTTTTGTGCGCAGCAACAGTAAAACACTAGCATTAGAGCGCTTTTTCAGGCATTTATGCTTGGAAACGCGCTCTAGCACTAGTTTTTGATTGCTTACTTATTCTTGTCGCGCGGATTGTGTGAGTCGTGTGGAATAGGAGTCGTGTGGATCGTATGGCGTTACGCCCGCTCTAACAGCATTGCCCCGCCCTGACCGCCACCGATGCAAAGGCTTGCGGCCGCACGCGAGCCGCCAGTGCGCTGCAGGGTTTTCAGCGCATGTAAAACAACCCGTGCGCCGGATGCGCCAATAGGGTGGCCAATCGCAATCGCGCCGCCATCGACGTTGAATTTTTCACGATCGATCGCGCCGAACGCTTTATCCAAGCCGAGCTTCTCTTGGCAGTACGCGTCCGATTCCCATGCTGCCAAACAGCCAAGCGCTTGGGCGGCGAAGGCCTCATTGATTTCGAGCGCATCTAAGTTTTGAAGCGTCATGCCATTGCGCAACAGCATCGGCGTAATCGCGTGCACCGGTCCAAGGCCCATTTCCGAAGGATCGAGCGCCGACCATTGGGAATCAATAATCGCGCCGAGCGGCTTGAGATTATGTTTCAACACCGCCTCCTCACTGGCCAGAATCAGCAGTGCTGCACCATCGGTGACTTGTGATGAATTTCCCGCCGTGACGTTGCCGTAGACCTTATCAAACACCGGGCGCAGCTTCGCCAACCGCACCGGCGTTGAATCAGTCCGGACGCCATCATCCTCCGTATAGACATGACCGTTGGCATCGATGATCGGTTCAATCTCATTGAAATGACCGGCGGCCCTACCAGCCAATACCCGCAGATGCGAATCGGCGGCGAACGCATCCATCATTTGTCGCGTAATACCGAAACGCTTGGCAACAATTTCGGCCGTCTGCCCCATCGTGAGTTTAACGATCGGGTCGGTCAGGCCTTTGAGAATCGCAATCACCGGCGCCAGATAGGCCAAGCGAAACTGCACGGCCACGCCAGCGCGTTGGCCGAACGATTTCGCGCCATACCAATCGGCCAACCAATTCACCATCTTCGGCCCGAACAACAGTGGTGCATGGCTCATGGCATCAGTGCCACCGGCTAAAACGAGGTGCGATTTTCCCGCCAAAATGTTCATGTAGGCCGAATCGAGCGCCTGCATGCCCGAGGCGCAATTGCGCATAACTGTCCAAGCAGGCACCTTATCGCCACAACCGAGCCTGAGTGACACAACCCGGCCAATATTGGCCTCATCAGCGCTTGGCATGGCCGCACCGATAATCACCTCATCGAATTGCATGGGCGAAAATGCTTGGCGTTCCAGCAACGGACGGCCGCAGCCGACTGCCAGATCACCGCTAGAAAACGCCCCTGGTTTCGATTTAGCTTTCAGAAACGGCGTGCGTGCGCCGTCGACGACATAAACTTTTTTCATATTTGCATCCCAACTTATTCAGCAGCCATCGCTTCGGAATGGTCGTTTTTCCAATCATCCGCAGTCGTGTTTGCCGGCATGACGGCCAAGCCAAAGTTTTTGTCAAAATCATCCACGGCAACGACTTGTTTGGTCATCACACGTGCGCGTTTCCAGAGCGCCAATTCGGTTTCAGAGATGATCGACAACTGCATCGCCTCATCGAACATGGCATCCGGTGTGGCAACGCGAAAGCGCCCCGCGCGCTGCGCGGCGCGGACCTTCGATTCCACCGGTTCGGCGGCAATTACCGCGTTCATCGCGGCGTTCAAATGCCCCATGATGTCGCGCTCATCGGTGGGCAAATACATACCCGCAACCAAACGATCCCGTGCGGCTGATGGGTTGATTAAAATCTTGGCGACCTCATGCCCCATTTCATCCGATGGCTTAATCAGCGTCAATCCTTTCGGGAACACTAGGCGGCGCAAAATCCATGCGACGGGGCGGTTTGGGAAGTTGGCGATTACACCATCCATCGCCACTTGAATCTTGAACGAGCAGTCGTAGAGCGCCCATTTAAGCAGTGGCAATTCATCTTTTTGCTGGCCGCGTTCGTCGTAAAACTTCAATGCGCAGGAGGCCAAATAGAGATTCGACAACACATCACCCAAGCGTGCAGAGAGTTTTTCTTTGCGCTTCAACGAGCCACCAATGATGAACATCGACGTGTCCGCAAGCAGCGCAAAGGCCGATGAGAAACGCGTCATCTGTTGGTAGAAACGCTTGGTTTCAGGACAGGCCGGGGCGGGCATGCCGACGCCGCCGGTGATGCCCATCCAAAGCGAGCGTGCCGCGTTCGAGATCGTGAATTTGATGTGATTCCAGAATGCATGATCGAAAGCATCGACGCTGTCTTCACGCGCAGCTTTCATTTCTTTCAGCACCCAAGGATGGCAACGAATCGCGCCTTGGCCAAAGATGATGAGTGAGCGCGTCAAAATGTTGGCGCCTTCGACCGTGATGGCAATCGGCACTTGTTGATAGGCGCGTCCCAGATAATTATTCGGCCCCATGCAAATACCTTTGCCACCGTGAATATCCATCGCGTCGTTGACCATGATGCGCATGGCTTCGGTTGCATGGTATTTCGAAATGGCCGAGAGTACTGACGGCTTCTCGCCCAAATCCAGCGCACCTGCCGTGATAGTACGGATCGCATCAATCATGTATGTCGTTGCACCGATTCGTGCCAATGGCTCCTCGATGCCCTCAAACTTACCGATCGGCATTTTGAATTGCTGGCGAACCCGCGAGTATGCACCCGACGCAAACGCGGCCACTTTGCCCGCTGCAATTGATTGTGCGGGCAATGAAATCGAGCGGCCTGCAGCCAAACATTCCATCAACATACGCCAACCTTGGCCGACCATTGGCTGCCCGCCGATCACCCAATCCATCGGGATGAACACGTCCTTACCGGAGTTTGGGCCATTCATGAACGCGGCGTTAAGCGTCATATGACGGCGACCAATATTGACGCCCTTGTGTGATGTCGGAATCAATGCGCAGGTGATACCCAAATCGGTTTCGCTCCCGATCAATTTATCAGGGTCAAAACACTTAAACGCCAGTCCCAAAATCGTCGCCACCGGACCTAGCGTAATGTAGCGCTTTTCCCATGTGACCCGCAAACCAAGCGTTTGTTTGCCGTCCCACATTTGCGTGCAAACGATACCGGTATCGGGCATTGAAGCCGCGTCAGATCCCGCTTCTGGCGCGGTCAGGGCGAAGCACGGAATCTCCAGCCCTTTGGCGAGGCGTGGCAGATAATAATCTTTTTGCGCTGCGGTTCCGTAGTGCATCAACAATTCGCCGGGGCCGAGAGAATTCGGCACCATGACTGAAACGGCCGCGGTAGCGGAACGGGTGGAAATTTTCATCACACATTGGCTGTGACCGTATGCTGAAAACCCTTTGCCGCCATATTCCTTGGGGATAATCATGCCCAAGAAACCGTTGTCTTTGATGAACTGCCAGACTTTCGGCTCCAGATCGTGCAGCTCATGGGTGGTTTTCCACTCATCGATCATCGCGCACAATTCATTGGTGGGGCCATCAATAAAAGCTTGCTCTTCCGCCGTCAATTTTGCTTTAGGGACGTTCAGCCATTTGTTCCAATCCGGTTTGCCGGAAAACAAATCGCCGTCCCACCAGACCGTGCCGGCCTCTAAGGCATCGCGCTCGGTATCCGACATTTGCGGCAAAACTTTTTTGTACATTGCAAAAATGGGAACCGTGAGCAGGCTAAGGCGCAGCGATTTAACACTTGCCACCACCGAAACGGCTAAAAATATAAACCATACCAAGCCGGCTAGCGCGCCGGAAAGCACGTCCGTCGCGGTCGCTACCACGAGCGTCACGCCAACCGCTGCGGACCAGATTGCGGCGCTAACCGCGTAATATGCCAGCGCCCAGATGAGGACAATGGCAACGATGACACAAACTAGAATCGTCATGATGACTCCTTCGTTAAATGAAACACTGATAAAACACTGAAAGCTGAAAGCGCAAAAATTGCTAAAAGTTAATGTGGGTGCTTTGGCGCTAAGTCCCAAAACTGCACGAATACTTACGGCATTCGATACTAAGTTTCCTGAAACCACTGGTGCGAATCAGTCGCCTGCACCGGCGCGCGAAGCCCAGCCGCCAAAAAAGGCGCCAAGCGTTTAAGCAATAGTTCATCGTTGTTGATTTCTTCGGGATGAAACTGCGCAATCATTTTCAGCGCGTCGGTTCCCGCCAAGGTGTACGACAGCGCACCCATCACAAAATGCAGCCGCCAAGAGACTTCCTCACGCTCCAAGTGCGGCAATGCCCGGCCGAAAGCGGCGCGAAAGCGCGCGATCATCGCTGCATATTGATTCGACAGAAATTCGCGAATAAACGGCGCTGGATCGGCATAAGCGCGTCCCAACAATCGTAGAAAATTTTTGCCGCCCTGATCGTGATTACGCGCTAATTTCAACGCGGGAATAAACATAGCTGAAATAATTTTTTCGCAAGTCAGTGCCGTCCCGCCGCTGGCGGTTTCGTAGGCAGTCAAGAGCGCCATGCGATCCTGATTCATCGGATCAAGCCGGCGGGTGAGCACTGCTTGGAACAATTCCTCTTTTGAGCCAAAGTGATAATTCGCCGCCGCCAAATTCACACTCGCCGCTGTCGTAATCAAGCGCAGTGAAGTCGCCTCAAAACCGTGCTCCATAAACAGCTCTTCGGCCGCATCCAAAATACGCGACTTGGTATCAACTTCATTCGGCCTTTCTGTGGCTTGCTCAGCCAATTTTGGCAATCGGGAAACGGAAGGGACGACGGAACTTAAAGCCATATGTTTTTTAATATCAATTAGTTAACGATGTACATGAAAGTCAATCAAACGATTGTTTGAAATTAGCGTATTACTCAAGCGTGGCGGTGTCAATCACTTTTTATGTTGCGGCGCAACATAAGGGGCAACATGTGGGACAACACACTCGCCCTCAATTTAACAGCGGGAGTCGCCGCAAAGGCTCGCCGGTGTAGCGGGCTCAGCTATAGTGGGCAGCACGTCCACCACCCAGCGACATCGGAAATCGGGTGCCAGGTATCGCAACGCGCGGGTGAGGTGAGGTGAAGCGACCATGCCCTTGAAATAGCAATCCGTACACCCCACACCAATTCGTACACCCCAATCCGCACACCCCAATCCATACACCCCTATCGCAACAGCCCAAACTCTAACTCACTAAATTCTGTGCCAATATTCGAGAGTTCAAATTTCCGAGGAGCCTGCATGAAAACGAATCCGCATCCACACTTCATCTTGCGCACGCTACCCTTGTTGCTCGCCTTGACTGGCAGCGCAAGCTACGCGGCGCCCAGCAACCTCACCACTGATAAACCCGGTGTCGACACTGCCTATCTCGACCCCAGGGTTGGCGCCTGCGATGATTTTTATCGCTATGCCGTTGGGCGTTGGCAGGACACGAATGAGATTCCGAAGGACAAAGCGCGTTGGGGTGCGTTCGACCAGATTGAGGCGCGGAATCGCGAGGTGATGAAAGCAATTTTAGAATCCGCCATGTCGCCAACATCTGCGAAAGCTGGCACCGTCAAGCGGAAGATGGGTGATTTTTATGCATCAGGCATGAATGTGAAAAACGGCTCGAAAGCCGCTCCAGAAGACAACCTTGCTATTGCATTCGCCGCCATGCAGGATGAAAAAGCCAACAAGAACATGGCTGCAACCTTTGCCCTCCTTCATGCTCAAGGCACGCCAGTTGGCTTTAATTTCGGCATCCGCCAGGACCAAAAAAATTCATCGCGTTATATTGTGCAGCTTTCGCAGGGCGGTTTGGGTTTGCCGGAACGCGAATATTATTTTTCGAAAGACGAGCGCAGCCAAAAACAACGCGATCAGTACGTTGCCCATGTTGCCAAAGTACTCGCTTTGGGCGGCGTTCCCACCAATGCCGCCACCAAAGCGGCCAGCGACATCATGACATTGGAAACCGCCATGGCCGAAGCCGCCATGATCCGCACCGATGCGCGCGATCCGGACAAAACGTATAACCTGATGACATTGGCCCAGCTACAAACACTGGCGCCGAATATCGAGTGGACCGATTTTTTTGCAGCGCTTGGTATTAAAGAGACCGGTGATATCAACATCGGCCAACCAAAATTTTTTCAAGCCCTCTCCAAGCTCGCCAAAGAAACACCTGCTGACACGTGGGCGGCTTACAGCACCTGGCACACCTTGCGCACGCTTTCCCCACAAATGGGCGGTGAATTTGAAAAGGAAAATTTTGCGTTCTACGGCAAGGTGTTGACCGGCTCGGAAGAAATGGAATCGCGGGAAAAACGCGTGATCGCCACAATTGACCGCACCATGGGCGAAGCGCTCGGCCAGCTCTATGTCGAACGCGCCTTCAAATCCGCCGCAAAGGACAAAGCCCTAGAACTGGTCAAAAACGTGCGCCTGGCATTGCGCGATCGCATCCAGACGCTCGACTGGATGGGCGATGAAACAAAGCAGCAAGCCATCATCAAGCTCGATGCGATGAATGTAAAAATTGGCTATCCCGATGTATGGAAAAACTACGATGCGGTTGTCATTAAACGCGATGATTATCTGGGCAATGTACTGCGTGCCACACGTGTGGAATTCCAACGCCAGATAGATCGCTTGGGTAAACCGATTGATCGAAGCGCATGGTCTATGTCGCCACCAACTGTAAATGCCTACTACAACGCTAGCATTAACGAAATCGTGTTCCCCGCTGGCATTTTGCAGTCGCCGTTTTTCGATGTAAACGCCGACGATGCCTCAAACTATGGGGGCATTGGCATGGTGATCGGCCATGAGCTGACGCATGGCTTCGACGACCGTGGCCGAAAGTTTGATGCCATTGGCAATCGCCGCGATTGGTGGACAGCCGACGATGCTGCTCGCTACACCGCCAAGGCAGATGCGATCGCCAAACAGTACGATGCCTTCGCCCCGCTGCCACAACTCAACATCAACGGTCGTGCCACGCTGGGCGAAAATATTGCTGATTTTGGCGGCTTGACGATCGCTTATCTGGGATTGCAAAAAGCCATTGCGGCAAATAATAACGCTGATGCAAAAATACACGGCCTGACGAACCAACAACGCTTCTTCGTCAACTATGCGCAATCATGGCGGCAAAACATTCGCGAAGCCGAATTACGCCGCCGCATCCTGACCGATTCACATTCGCCAGCGCGTTTCCGCGTTCTCGGACCGTTGGGTAATTTGCCGGAATTTCAGCAAGCCTTTGGGTGCAAGGCGGGGGATAAGATGCTAAGGGCGGCCGGGGATACGGTGAGGGTTTGGTAAGGAGTCTAAACATTGCTCGCTATCGTTAAGTACGAAATATCAAATAAATCATTTATGCCAGCAAAAATGCAACGCAACTTTACAGATTTACCGGATGACGAAAATGGCGATATTTTATGGAACATGAACCAAGGTGGAGACAATCTCAGCACGGGAAGGGAAATCGATTTTTCCGTCATTTTTCCTATGGGAGACGCTGCTCTTAAGTTTGCAATGCATGTGCTTCGCAATCAACAAAAAATATCGTTTTCATCATACGAAGGAATCGATGATTTTCCTTGGCAGGTTCAGCTGCATCGCATAATGATGCCAAGACACGGAAATGTTTCTCGTGACGAGAACGCAATCGCCGACGACGCACCGCCGCTTGGCGGTTGCAATGACGGCTGGGGCTGTTTTTCTCAAGTTTAAAATGTTGTATTTTACGCTTTGGGCATGTTCGGAGGCTCAAGGCAAATTTTACGTTGGCCGCGGGGTTGATGAGATAACCTCAAAAGGATGCATGCGCTACGCGTTGCGTGCCCCCGCTAACAATCGCTAAGCCCCGGCACTGGCGCGGCATTTGAATCCGTTCAGCGTAAAGACTTTGCACCCACAATTGCGCTTCAGGCCTTCGGTTCAGGCCTTCGCTTCAGGCCTTTTAATCGGGCAAGCTCTTTGCGCTAAATTCGCAAGAATGCGTAGATGAAAAAGGCAATAAATCGATTGTAAAAACTCTAGTATTAGCGGAGCGTTCCAGCCAAAAACGTTCGAAACGCCTCACCAATACTCGTGTTTGCGTATTTTTTCGTTTTCCTAAACCGAAAAATCCGCCCGAATCGCCCACCGCAATCGTGCCGCAGTCGAACGTGGATTGCTGCGCTGCTCCTCGCCCGATGGCCGGATCGCACTGGTGCTGATGCTGGAAAAAACGCCCGCGTCCAGCGATTGCTGAAACGCCCGTTCAACCCGCTTATCCTCGCCAGAATGAAACGTCAATACGGCCACGCGGCCATTGGGCTTCATGCACCAGGGCAGCAAACCGAGAAAACGATCCAGCACACCGAACTCATCATTGACGGCAATACGCAGCGCTTGAAACACCCTCGCCAAGGTTTTTTTATGCTCTTTTTCCTCAACGATACCATCGAGGGCAGCGCGAACAGCTTCAGCTAATTGCTGCGTGGTTTCGATCACGGCGGAATTGTTTTTGATCTCATGCGCGATCAGGGCGGCCTGTGGCTCATCCGCATTTTTTGTCAGCAATTCAATGAGTTTTAATTCATCAACCGACTGCAATAACAACGAGGCTGGCTCGCCGCGCGCAGGGTTTAGGCGCAGGTCAAGCGGACCGTCATTTTTATATGAGAATCCGCGCGAGGGATTGTCAAGCTGCATCGATGAAACGCCCAAATCGGCGAGGATGCAATCGAAGCCGCCCACGTCACTATCTATATGACTATCACTATCGCTGTCATAACTGCCATCCGCAACCGTTTCCGGCACCAATCCGGCGATACCCGCAAAATTGATATTGCGAACGACCAGCACGTCTGCACCAAAACCCAGCTTGCGCAAACGCTTCTCAGTGCGCGGCAATTCAACCGAATCGACATCGGTTGCAAACAGCCTACCGCCGGGCAACAAACGCGGCAATATCGCCTGCGTATGGCCGCCAAAGCCCAGCGTGGCATCGAGTGCTATCTCGCCGGGCTGCGGATTTAGAATGGCGAGGATTTCATCCACGCAAATCGGGCGATGGGTGCTGGCCGGCGTTTGCCCACGCGCGATGACTTTTTCAATATCTTCCGCGAAATCTTCGGAATTTAATTCCTTGTATTTTTCGGCAAATTTTTTAGGGTGCGTGCCGACGTAACGCTTGCGGCGTACGTGCGGCGGCGGGACTTCATTTGTCATACGTTAAGCCTTGAAAAAATCAGAGGTGCACTGGCTGCAAGGGTATCACTTGTGACGTGTTCGTTAATGTGTAAACTCGCTTTTGCCGCATGTTACGCATTCAGTGTTTGGGCTTGCAACCGCGTAAAATGCACTATCTATGTCAGTTCACCTCAACCCGCCCGCTGCAACACCACGCCACTACGCCATCCCCGACGATCTATTGCTCGTTGATCGCGGGCGGCTTATCACGCTGGATCGGAAGCGCCGCGATTTTATCAAGCAGGGTAAGCCGGTTGAGCAATTAGAGCAAAAATTTACGGCCGATTTGACAGCGGCGCAAGCGCGTTATGTGGCCCGAAAGGCCCGCCACGCTTTGGTCTTGGGGCAGGGTGGCCCAAGATACGATGATGCGCTCCCGATTGCTGAACGCAGGCACGAGATTGCGGATTTAATTCGCAAACATCAAGTTGTGATTCTCTGCGGTGAAACCGGTTCCGGTAAAACCACGCAACTTCCTAAGATTTGTTTGGAACTGGGGCGCGGCATGAACGGTATGATCGGCTGCACCCAGCCACGCCGGATTGCGGCACGAAGTTTAGCAACGCGCTTGGCGCAAGAATTAAAACAATCTGGTAACCACACCGTCGCCTACAAAATTCGCTTCAATGATCGGACCGATGATTCAACGTTTGTAAAGGTGATGACGGACGGTATTTTGCTCGCTGAGACTCATAACGATCATTCGCTTAGGCAATACGACACGCTGATTATCGATGAGGCGCATGAGCGCTCGCTCAACATTGATTTTTTGCTCGGTTACGTGAAACGCTTGATTGCGCGGCGGCCGGATTTAAAAGTGATAGTGACCTCGGCGACGATTGATCCGCGTAAGTTTGCCGAACACTTCGGCTTGGGCTATGGCGACACTGCTGTACTTACGCCGATCATCGAGGTTTCAGGTCGTACATTCCCCGTTGAGGTTCGCTACCGTCCTGAACATTTTTTAGACGATGCTGAAGACGCAGTGAATATTGAAGATGCCGTCGTGCGCTCGGTTGACGAATTGCTCCACGAATCGCATCAGGGTGACATTCTCATTTTTTTGCCCGGCGAGCGGGAGATTCGCGATTGCGCTGAGGCGTTGCGCAAGCACACCGTGAACGCGCCAGGGGCCGGAATCCGGGCGCACCTAGAAATTTTGCCCCTCTATTCGCGGCTCTCAAACGCTGAGCAAGATCGTGTTTTTCAAACGGGCGGGCGCAGAAGAATTGTCCTCGCCACCAACGTCGCCGAAACCTCGCTCACGGTGCCCGGCATTCGCTACGTAATCGATGCGGGCGTTGCTAGAATCAACCGGTACTCGCCGCGCTCAAAAATTAATCAGCTGCAGATTGAACCGATTTCGCAAGCCTCTGCCAAACAGCGCGCAGGGCGTTGTGGTCGGGTGGCGGATGGCATTGCGATTCGTTTGTATAGCGAGGAAGACCACGACGCACGGCCTGCGTTCACCACGCCGGAAATTTTGCGCACTTCGTTGGCCGCGGTGATTTTGCGGATGAAGGCACTTGATTTGGGCGACATCGCTGACTTTCCGTTTATCGAGCCGCCGTCATCACGCATGATCGAAGATGGCTATCGCCAGCTATTTGAATTGGGCGCAGTCGATGCCGAAAAAGCGCTCACACCGCTCGGTACGACGCTCGCAAAATTTCCTGTAGATCCAGCATTGGCGCGGATGTTGGTGGCAGCAGCCAAAGAAGCGGCGTTAACGGAAGTATTGATTATTGCCGCCGCGTTATCGGTGCAAGACCCGCGCAATCGGCCGCACGATAAGCAGCAGGAGTCCGCTGTTGCGCATGAAAAATTTGCGGATCCACAATCTGAGTTTTTAGCCTTCGTGAAAATGTGGGCATTCTATGATGAAGCGCTGAAGCATAAAAAATCGAACCGCAAATTCGATCAAATGCTGATCGAAAATTTCCTATCGCCGCTGCGGATGCGCGAATGGCGTGATGTGCATTCCCAGTTGTCGGAGATGGTCACGTCCCTTGGGCTTTTGCTAAACGATGTGCCGGCACGGTTTGAAAATATTCATCGCGCCTTGCTCACCGGCTTGTTAACGAACGTCGGCACGAAAGCGTTGGAGGGCGATCACTACCTCGGCACGCGTGCGTTGAAATTTCAATTGCCGCGGATGCAACAACAACACGCCGGTCAAAAGCCCACTCGGATGAAATGGGTGATGGCCGCCGAGTTGACCGAGACCACCCGCGTTTACGCGCGCACCATTGCAAGCATTGAGCCGGAGTGGATTGAACAACTCGCCTCGCATTTGGTCACGCGTACGCACTTTGATCCGCATTGGGAACGCAAGAGCGGGCAGGTGGTCGCATTTGAACAAGTGGCGCTGTATGGCCTGATCGTGAACCCGCGCAAACGCATCCACTATGGCGCGATCAAGCCCGTTGAATCGCGCGAAATTTTTATTCGTCAAGGCTTGGTGGCAGGCGAAGTTGATACCCACGGCAAATTTTTGCAACACAATTTGCAGCTGGTCGATGAAATTGAGGACATCGAAAGCAAAGCCCGCCGTCAAGATGTGCTGATCGATGAAGCGGAAATGGTGGCGCTCTACGACGCGATTGTTCCCACCGATATCGTCAATATGGCCGGCTTCGAGCGTTGGCGCAAAGATGCGGAACGTGCCAACCCGAAAATTTTGCAGTTCAGCATTGAGCAACTGATGCGCCGTACCGCGCAGGAAATCACGTTTGATCTTTACCCGAAAACACTCCAAACCCGCGGCGCGACCTACCCGCTTAGCTATCGTTTCGAGCCGACACATCCGATGGATGGCGTGACGATCACGTTGCCCGTTGCCGTCCTCAACCAAGTGCCCCCTGCGCGATTTGAGTGGTTGGTGATGGGCATGTTGCGCGAGAAGGTAGTCGCGGTCATAAAAACGCTGCCACAGCGCCTGCGCAGCCCGCTCGTACCGGTGCCAGACACCGTTAGTGAATTTATGGAGCATCTTTTAAAATCCGACGGAATGCGCGATTTATCTGCCGCCGAATTGCCGTTGACCGACGCACTCACTGCGTTTTTAAAACGTGCCAAGCAGATTGATCCGCCAAAGGACGTTTGGGATTTGGCACGGCTACCCGCGCACCTGATGATGAATTTTCAAATCGTTGACGCGGACGGCAAAGAGCTGGCGATGTCGCGCGACTTCGCCGCGTTGAAACTACAATTTGCCGATGCGTCCCGCACCGTGTTCTCGACGCTGCATAGCAACCGAATGGAGCAAGATGGTTTGACGGCGTGGCCGCCGGGTTTGGGTGAGATTCCGGAGACCATTAACTTCGAAAAATCGGGCATCCGGTACGATGGTTATCCCGCGCTGATGGATCATGAAACCGATGTGGCCATTCGGATCGTCGACGAGCCACTGTTGGCAAAGCTCCAGCACCGGCGCGGCTTAACAAGGCTTTTCATGCTGGAACTGGCGGAACAAGCCAAGTTTGCTGAACGCGCCATTAAGGTTTCGCCAGTTGCAGCATTTCAGTTCGCGCAGTATTTTCCGGAGGCTAAAAATCATGCGCAGGATGCGTTGAAGACCGAGCTGGTTTATGCCGCGTTTGCGATGACGTTTGTTGATTTAGACAAGCCCATGATCCGCGATGCGGCATTGTTTGCCAGCACACGCGACGCGATGAAATCGAAGCTGAATGTCCATGTGCAGGCACTGGCGGCGGCAATTGATGAATCACTCACACTTGCAGCGGAAATCAAAAAATTATTGAGTGAACGCTACGTCAAAGGCTGGGAACATATCGGCCCCGATATAGAAGACCAGCTTAAGCAATTATTCAGCAAGGAATTTTTGCGCGAAACACGCGGCGCACAACTGCTGCATTACCCGCGCTATCTGAAAGCGATTGCGATGCGAATCAACAAAGCCAAGGCAGGCGCGATGGAACGTGATTTGGAAAACTTCAAACAAATTCGCCCGCTCTGGCAGAATTGGTTACGCGTCAAAAATCAGCTTGACGACAACGTCCGAGAGTATCGTTGGCTGGTAGAGGAATTGCGGGTGAGTTTGTTTGCCCAAGAATTACGCACACCGCTGCCGGTGAGCGTGAAGCGGGTGGGTAGAGTTTGGGATGAAATGCAGAAATGAAAACGATCAATACCGATATTGCCGTCAATCGATTGGCCGACCGCATGTCCCACATCGCGCCTTTCGAGGTAATGGAGATTCAAACCGCCGCCCGCGAACTGGAACGCCAAGGCCACGATGTGATCCACATGGAAATCGGCGAGCCTGATTTTACGACACCGCAGCCGATTATTGATGCTGGAATCAAAGCGCTAAGCGAGCAATCGATGTCCTACACCTCGGCATTGGGCATTGCGCCACTGCGTGACGCGATCAGCGCGTTTTACCAAACAAAATATGGCGTTACCGTTGACGCGAGCCGCATTATCATCACCGCTGGCTCTAGCGCCGCGCTGTTACTGACGATGGGGGTCCTGCTCAGCGCGGGCGATAAAGTGCTGATGGCAGACCCGGGCTATCCGTGCAACCGTCATTTTGTCCGAGCGATGGGTGGTGTGCCGAATATGATTGTGTCGGGCAGTAAAGATGGTTATCAATTGACCGCCATGCAAATTGGTGCACATTGGGATGAGCGCAGCGTCGCCGCACTTGTTGCGACACCTTCAAATCCCACGGGCACATTGGTTACGCCATCTGAGCTTCAAGCCATCCATTCCGCTGTGAGCGCCCGGGGCGGCAGCCTGATTGTTGATGAAATTTATCAGGGCTTAACGTATGGGGTCGCGCCAAGTACCGCGCTTAATTGTGGCACGGATGCTGCAAAAAACTTATTTGTCATCAACAGTTTTAGTAAATATTTTCAAATGACGGGTTGGCGCTTGGGGTGGCTGGTCGTGCCGCCTGCTTATGTGCGCGAGGTGGAAAAATTAGCGCAGAATTTATTTATTTCCCCCTCGACGCCCGCGCAATATGCAGCGCTCGCGGCATTCCTGCCGGAGACGTTAGCGATACTGGAGGAACGCCGCCTCGAGTTTGAAGCTCGGCGAAATTTCCTGATCTCCGCGCTACGCGAACTTGGGTTCATCGTTGCCGTAGAGCCCCAAGGCGCATTTTATGTTTATGCGGATTGCTCAAACCTCACAGACGACAGCTTCGAACTGTGCCGGCAAATTTTACAAGAAGCCCGCGTCGCGATTACGCCGGGCAAAGATTTCGGCGCGAATCAGCCCGAGCGTTATATTCGTTTTGCTTACACCAACAACATTGCACGTCTGCAAGCGGCGATCGGCCGTATGGCTATCGTGCTGGATCATAGGAGGGACAGAGTATGAAGCATCGTATGTGGTTCTTAGTAATGCTGATTTGGCCGATCGCCGCTTGCACATCCCCCGTAACAGAACGCGCAATTGATGAAAAAATTACCGTCAAAGCCGGCGTGGATGATGTCTGGAAAGCGTGGACGACGTCAGCCGGAATCAAAACATTTTTCGCGCCCGATGCAAACGTGGAGCTGCGGGTTGACGGCCCATTCCAAATTTTTATGAACCCACTGGCCGAGGCGGGGCTGAAGGGCGCGGATGATACAAAAATTATCGGCTTCCAAGATAAAAAAATGTTGTCGTTTACCTGGAATGCGCCGCCATCTTTGCCGGAAGCACGCAAGCAACGCACCATCGTGATTGTGCGTTTCGTGGCGCGAGGTGATTCGCTGACCGATGTGTCGATCCATCACATTGGCTGGGGCTCAGGTAGTGTTGGAGGCAGCGTTGGTGTGGTTGGAAGTAGCGAGGGCAACGACGGCGAATGGGATAAAGCGTTTGATTACTTTGGCAAGGCGTGGCCGAAGGTATTGGCAAATTTGAAAAAACGATTTGACGACGGACCCGTTGATTGGACAACCTGGCTGGCGCAAATTGAGAAGAGCCAGGCCGCACGACCGGCGTCCTCATCAGCGCCGCCAGCAGCCACTGCGACGCCACCATTGGGCAAAAAATGAACCACAGTTTTGGCGTTTTCTAACGCTTCAGCGGCCAGCCGTCAGCGGCCAAACATGCAAAATTTCATAAGGCAAACCAACCCCGCTTTGGTTAACTTTCACCAGTGAGAACGCGCTTATCGGCCAGATAATGTCTTGAGTAGACATCATCTCTAACGGCGCGGGCAAATTGCGAATCAAGGTGATATGCGGCCGAAAAGGCCGCGGATCGCGCGGGAACCCAGCTTGACCCACCATGCCGTCGATGGCACTCTGCAATGCGATCAGCTCACCCGGCACATTTTTAGTGCCCGCCCAAGCGACTTTTGATTTTTCAAAACAGCTAATTTTGTTGATATGGAAAAGAAATGCGGGCAGCTGTATTTGCTCACCAATGCGGACTAAATCCGCCAGCCGATCCGCTGACTGTGCTTCGTCAATATCGCCAACAAACGACAAGGTGAGGTGCATCGTTTCGGGCACCATCGGGCGGCCGGCACTAATGGCCAACAACCGTTCTTGTACGCCCTCCACAGCGGTCAATGTGTCCACGTCCAACCAAACGGCAAAGAACAATCGCATACTGCCTCCCGATTTTATGTTTTTAGCCTTATGCCCTCTAAGTCCACTGCGCCCTTTACATTTACTAAGCTGCCAGTTTGATTATGTTGATGCGCTTTTCCTCGACCCCGTGACAAGCGACTTGCCCACCGCCGGGGTGATCGATCATTTCCGGGCGCTCGCGCTTGCAGCGCTCATTGGCATGCGGGCACCGCGGGTGGAATGCACAGCCGGTCGGTGGCGTGAGCGGGTTCGGGACTTCGCCCGCCACCGGCGTACGCTGTTTACCAGTCATTTTCAAATCGGGAATCGCGGATTGCAGCATTTGTGTGTACGGATGCAGCGGCATTGTAAAAATTCGTTTGGTATCGGCGACCT
Organism: Burkholderiales bacterium; assembly: GCA_025360815.1. Taxonomy (GTDB): domain Bacteria; phylum Pseudomonadota; class Gammaproteobacteria; order Burkholderiales; family Usitatibacteraceae; genus UKL13-2. The sequence continues at coordinate 32,189 of JANYBL010000109.1, read as the reverse complement.
CAACCAAGCGCCCCAAGTACATCACGCCAACGCGGTTAGAGATATGTGAAACGACGGCCAAATTGTGCGAGATAAATAGATAGGTAAGGCCAAACTCGCGCTGCAAATCTTTCATCAAATTCAAAATTTGCGCTTGCACCGAAACATCGAGCGCCGAAGTCGGTTCGTCGCAAACTAAAAACTCAGGATTGCTCGATAATGCCCGCGCAATGGAGACGCGCTGGCGCTGGCCGCCAGAAAATTCATGCGGGAATTTTTCAGCATCCAGCGGCGATAAGCCAACCTGCGTGAGCAGTTCGCCCACGCGCTCATTGAGCGCATCGCCGGGCTTGCCAAGCCCGTGCACCAGAATCGGCTCGGCAATAATCTTGCCCACCCGCCAGCGTGGGTTCAAGCTGGCATATGGGTCTTGGAAAATCATTTGAAAGCGCGCCCGTAGTTTGCGTAGCACGTCGCCTTCAGCCTTTGCCATATCCATACCATCGAAGTGGATACTCCCACGCGAAGGCGTGTAGAGCCCGCAAACGAGCCGCGCGACCGTCGATTTCCCGCACCCCGATTCGCCGACGAGTGAAAGGGTTTCGCCGCGATTGATCGTGAAGCTAACCCCATCAACAGCTTTTAAAATTTGCCGCTCCTGTCGCTCGATCACGCGATTTAGCCATGGCTTGGAGACATCGAATTCTTTGGCAACATCGCGCACTTCAAGGAGGATATTTGATTTTTCGATTGGCATTGTTTGACCAGTCATACGGGCAACGCTTCGTTTTGCTTAACGTATTGTTTGGCATGGAGCCAGCACGCAGCGCGTGTCGCCCCCGCAGGCATCAAACCGGGGCGCTCTGTGGTGCAGCGCTGGTTGGGCACATCGGCGGTTCGAGTGCAGCGGGGGTTAAACGCACAGCCACTTGGAATCGCGGTTAGCCGCGGCATCGAGCCGTCAATTTGTGCAAGGCGCTCATTGTTGTCCCCCACGTTGGGAATTGCGCCCATCAGGCCGATCGTATACGGATGCTGCGGATGGTGGATCACATCGGCAACCGGGCCAATTTCGGCGATGCGCCCCGCGTACATCACGGCCACGCGGTCGGCGGTTTCGGCAATGACGCCCATATCATGCGTGACTAACATGACGGCCGTGCCGTGCTCGCGCCCCAGCTTTTTGAGTAGCGTAATGATCTGCGCTTGAATGGAAACATCGAGCGCCGTAGTTGGTTCGTCGGCAATAATAAGCTTCGGGTTTGCAGCTAAAGCCAGTGAAATTACTACTCGCTGACGCATCCCGCCAGAGAACTGGTGCGGGTAATGATCAATGCGTTTGTCGGCGGCAGGGATGCCGACTTCGTTCAGCAATTCAATCGCCCTTGCGCGCGCTTGCGCGTGAGTGAGTGCCAGATGAGTTTCAATGGTCTCGGTAATTTGTCGGCCAATGGTGTACAGAGGATTCAGCGAGGTAAGCGGGTCTTGAAAAATCGCCCCAATCTCACGACCGCGAATTTTACGGATTTCTTCAAACGGCAAATTATCGATTCGCTTGCCGTTAAAAATAATTTCACCTCCGGCAATACGACCCGGCGGCTCCAACAATCCGATCACCGCGGCACCGGTCAGTGATTTCCCCGCACCCGACTCGCCAACCACACCAAGCACTTCACCAGCAGCGATGTCAAAACTAATATCGTCGACTGCCACTAAAATGCCGCGACGGGTGGGGAATTCAATCCGCAAATGTTTGACTTGCAATAACGGGGGGTTCATATCGGCACCAACTAGCGAAGTTTCGGGTTGAGCGCATCACGCAGCCAATCGCCGATGATGTTGATTGAGAGCACGAGAATCACCAGCGCCAAACCGGGGAATACAGTAATCCACCATTCGCCAGAAAATAAGAAGTCATTGCCGACACGAATCAAGGTGCCTAACGAGGGCTGGGTGGGCGGCACACCCACGCCCAAGAACGACAACGTCGCCTCAGTGATGATGGCAGTACCGACATGTAGTGTCGCCAACACAAATACCGGCCCCATAACATTCGGCAGCACATGCGAGAACATAATCGCGAGTGAGCGACGGCCGATCACTTGCGCGGCCTGCACATATTCTTTGTTCCGCTCAACTAACGTCGAGCCGCGCACCGTGCGGGCATATTGCACCCAACCCGATGCCGCGATGGCGAAAATCAATACATACACCGCCACCTGATCGTGGTGCTCCTTGCCAATCACGGCACGCGCCACACCATCGATCAACAACGCGATCAGGATGGCCGGAAACGACAATTGAATATCAGCCACCCGCATGATGAAGGCGTCCACCGAGCCGCCCACATAGCCGCTAATCAAGCCGAGCGTGATACCCACCACCATCGATAAAAATACCGCACAAATACCCACAACCAGTGACACTCTGGAGCCATGCATGATGGTCGAGAGTACATCGCGACCTTGGTCATCGGTGCCGAGCCAGAACTGGGGCTTGCCAAGCTCTGTCCAAGCGGGCGGAGAAAACGCATCCAGCAAGTTGAGCGTCTTTAAATCGAACGGATTGTGCGGCGCAATCCATGGCGCGAAAGCGGCGCCAATAATACCGACTAACGCCGCAAGGGTTGCCAGGATCACCAATGGATTGCGTCTAAAGCTGTACCAAACATCACCGTCAAAAAAACGCCGGAATGAATCGACTACATTGACCAAGGCAACCATATCAATGCCCCCCCGCGCGGTCAGTGCGCAGCCTTGGATCAACGATGTAATAGAGGACATCCACCATAAGATTGATACTCACAAAAATAAATCCAATCAAACAAAGATAGGCCGCCATCACGGGAATGTCCGCGAACTGTACCGCCTGAATAAACAATAAGCCCATCCCCGGCCATTGGAAAACAGTCTCGGTAATAATCGCAAACGCGATCAAACCACCGAGCTGCAAACCGGCAATCGTGATGACAGGCACCAAGGTATTTTTCAGCGCATGACCAAAATAAACTGCGTTGTTGGTAAGCCCGCGCGCACGCGCAAACTTAATATAATCGGCACGCAGGACTTCCAACATTTGCGCGCGAACCAAACGCATAAAAAGTGTAACCGGATAAAAACCCAACGTGATGGCGGGCAGCACTAATGCTTTAAGGCCGGATTCAGTTAAAAATCCAGTACTCCAAAGGCCGAGTTGCGTTACTTCCCCGCGCCCGAATGACGGTAGCCAACCCAGCCAAACGGCAAAAATTAGGATCAAAAATATCCCGATCAAAAAATTTGGCAACGAGACACCAATCAATGAACCGGTGAGCAGCAGGTTGGATGTCCAGCTTTCGCGCTTCAACGCGGTGTAGATACCGAGCGGAATGCCAATCAATAAGCCGAGGGCGGCAGCGGTTGTGGCAAGTTCTAGTGTCGCCGGCAGACGCTCAATCAGCAATTGTGAAACTGGCCGACCCAAGCGCAACGAAATGCCAAAATTGCCCTGTAATGCGTTTTGCACAAACACCGCAAACTGCACATAAAACGGTTGGTCAAGACCGAGTGTTTTCCGCACTTCTTCACGATCCAGTTGGGTCGCTTCCGGCGGCAACATCAGCGCAACCGGATCGCCTGTGAAATTAAATAGTGAGAAGGCGATGAAGCTAACTGCCAGCATCACAAGGATACTTTGCAGCAAACGGCGGATGATGAATGCGAGCATTTTTATTTATTCTTCGTTTTTAGAAAAAGTGCGGGGACGGTCGGCGCAACATTTACCCTCGCTGTAAAACACTAATTCATTTTAAAGCGGAAAAAATAAGGCACATTATTGGGCGTAAAAACCGCTGTCACATTCTTGCGCATTGCCCACGGTATCACAGGCTGATGCAACGGCAAGGTTGCAATATCAGTTTGGTTCAGAACCAGCGCATCATGGATCAACAGATTGCGTTTTTTCATATCCATTTCAACTTTGATTTTGCCGATAATGTCATCCATTTTGGGGTTGGAGTAGCGGCCATAGTTGGAATCGCCACCGGTCGTTTGTTCGCCTCTATTTTTCTCAAGCACGGCCTGCAAGGTATCGAGTGCGTCGAATGTGCTGGTTCCCCAGCTCAACAAATAAAAGCTCGTGTCGAAGCGCTGTAGTTTTTGGAAATAATTGGCAAGTGGCACGATATTGGGCGTCGTGCGGATGCCAACTTGCGACAGCATGGATGCTGCTGCCTGGCAGATATCGGCAGCGGGCTGGTTAATGCCGCAGTCCAGCGTGACTGAAAACCCTGTCGGATAGCCCGCTTCGGTCAGCAATGCCTTGGCTTTTTCGCGATCAACTGGAAGGCGTTTCTCGACATCCTTGGTGTAGCCTTGTGTGCCTTCCGGCACTAAGCTGCCGGTCGGGATCGACAGACCGCGCATGACTACTTGGCGTATGGCACTGGCATCAATCGCATGTGCTACTGCTTGGCGGACGCGTAAATCTTTGAACGGGTTCTTACCTTTTACGCTGCTGTACAACAATTCGTCGCGAAATTGATCGAACGCGAAATATTGAATGCGCGCATCGCTACCCTCCGAGACGCGAATGTTGGCCTCTTTTTTTAGCCGCGCGACATCTTGCTGCGGCGGATCCAAAACAAAATCAACCTCGCCCGAGAGTAAAGCCGCAACGCGGGTTGCGTTTGATTTGATGGGCAACATTTCTACCTGCGTAATATTGCCTTTTTCGGTGCTGGCAATATTCCACCAGTTAGGATTGGCGACCAACACAGTTTTGACATCCGGCTGGCGCAACTTAACCATGAACGGGCCGGTACCGTTGGCATTGCGCGAAGCAAAAGTGTCTTCACTCGCCTTATAGTTTTGCGGAGCCAATGCGCCATTTTTAGTCGCCCATATTTTTGACATCACGCGAAACAGAAATAGATTGTTAATCAGAATTGGGTTTGGGTCTTTCATAATTAAATCGACTGTGAAATCATCAATTTTTTTAGCGGTCGCGACCCCGACCAACGATGCTTTCAGCTGGGATTGCGGGTGGAGCGCACGCTCTACCGAAAACACCACATCATCGGCCGTAAACGGCGATCCGTCATGAAACTTCACATTGGGGCGCAGCTTAAAGCGCCATGTTTTGCTATCGGGATTGCTCCACCACAACGCCAAACCGGGAACAATTTTAAACTGTTGATCCCGCGCAACCAAGGATTCATAAATCTGAGCAATGACACGGGTCGTTGGCAACAAGTTGGCCGCATGTGGGTCAAGGGTCTGAGGATCGTCTTGGCTGGCGTAACGAAGTGTGTTGGCAGACACCGCCGTGCATAGCATCGCTGAACATAGGCAAGCAATCAGCGAGGCGAAAACCGCGCGCGGGTGAAATTTAAAGACAAAATTCATCATGGCCACATCATCCCAAAAAAAGCAAAAAAAGACATCGCACCAACGGGCATAGCACGATTAGCAACTGAGTTTGCACAATCCGGAAGCGTACCATCGCGGAACAGGCATCGCATAAGGCGGCAAATTGTAAAGGCAGCGAAGCTGGTTTGTCATCGCGAGGCCTAGCCTTCGGTAAAGATACAATCTCAATTATAGGCTGGCGATACACCGGTAAACAACGGACCTATCAACCATCGGCTCGATACCATCGGTAGGACAAATTAGTTGATAACCGCCCACCTCGCCCACATTCCGTTGTCCGATCGGTGCACCACGGTGACATTCTTTCGCATCGCCCACGGAATCACTTGATGATGCAGCGGAATATGTCCAACATCGGCCTGGTCGATGAGCAAGGCTTCCCGGGTTAAGTCCGCGCGTTTTTTGAAATCAGTTTCCGTTTTGAGCTTTTCAACCAACGCATCAACTTTAGCATTCGAGTAGCCAGAAAAATTGAAATTGCCATCGGTGCCCTTAGTTTTGGTGCGCAGCAAAGCCTGCAAGGGATTAAGCGAATCAAAGGTCGGCACGCCCCAACCAAGCAAATATAGGCTCGTGTCACTCTTTTGAATTTTGGGCAGAAATAGAGTGGCAGGCATGGCATTGAGCCTAACCCGGATATCAATTTTGGCCAGCATAGCTGCAATCGCGCTACAAATTTGAATATCATTGATGTAGCGGTCATTCGGACAATCAAAGGTCACCTCAAAGCCATTCGCCAACCCCGCTTCCGCCATAAGCTTCTTAGCTCTCACTAAATCCACAGCGGGACGTTTTTCAACATCTTTTGTGTATCCCCGCACCTGCGGCGCGATCATCGACATGGTGGGCAGCGACAAGCCGCGCATCACGGTTTTATGAATGGCATTTACATCAATCGCCAGCAGCATCGCTTGGCGAACACGAATATCTTTAAACGGGTTTTTGCCTTTGCTCCCATAGAGCAGCTCCTCACGACTCTGGTCGAAGTTGAGGAAAATAGTGCGATTTTCGTTACCTTCCAATATTTTAATGTCTCTATTTTCTTTCAGCTTCGCCAAATCCTGCACCGGCGGATCGAGCACTAAATCAAGCTCGCCCGTGATGAGCGCTGCCACGCGGGTCGCATCGGATTTAATAGGACGATAAATAACCTCCGTAATCGCGCCATCAATTTTGCTCCACCAATTTGGATTCACTATCATCACCGTCTTCACATCCGGCTCGCGTGATTTGAGAATAAACGGTCCCGTGCCGTTGGCGTTGCGGGCAGTGTAAGTTTCCTCACCGTTTTTATAGTCTTGTGGCCGCAACACCTTATGATTTTGCGCCCATGCTTTGTTCATGATTCTAATTTCAGTCAATTGATCAAGCAGCGTTGGATTTTGGACATCGCTGACAATATCAACCGTCAACGCGTCAATTTTCTTTGCGCCTCTAATGCCTTGCATGTATTCAGAAAAATCCGAGGTTTTCTCCAACGCTCGCGTAATCGAGAACACCACATCGTCGGCGCTGAATGCCGCGCCATCATGGAATTTTACTTTGTCGCGCAGCTTGAAGCGCATCGTGGTCGCGTCGACGGGTAACCAAGAAACAGCCAGCGCCCCCTCAATCGCCATGGTCTTGCCGCGTATGACGAGCGGCTCGTAGACATAGGACGAAATAGTATTATTGAAGCCGTTGTTCGTCGAGTGTGGGTCCATTGAAAAAACATCGGACCGGCTTGACCAGCGAAAGCTTTTCGCTGGTAGCTCAGTAGAGGCAAAAACCGACGACGCGGCGCAGGCTACACACGCAAAACTGGCGGCGATAACGGCTAGTGTGCTGCGAACGCGCATGGAATCGACGGCGCGGCGATAGGTAATATATGCAATTTTCATGAGTGGCTCCCAAGTATTCCAATTTGACTCAATTTTGACTACCCAACAATTCGCCGAAGGGGGCTACCAATTGGAGAAGTTTGCCCAAGCGGGTGATTGAAGTCAACGATACTTTTAGCGAATAGAATGTACGGTAGTTTGTAATAATGAATTTGCAATCATGGATTTCAATCGTGGATTTAGCTACAAACCGCGTGCGCCGTTAATTAGGCGCAATGAGGCATGCAGTGACTGAATCCACACCGCCCCAGCCCTACCCGCTTAGTGTGGGCGATCGAGAAGTGCGGCAATCAAGATTTCGAGTGCCGATTCAACAATTAGGACTTAGATGAACTCATCGTTATTGCTGTTCGCATTTTTTATCGGCTGCATTATTCCCCTGCAAGCCTTGGTTAACAACTCATTGCGCGTCACCGTCGGCAGTGGTGCCGTGTTTGCCGCGTTCATGAATTTTTTGGTGGGCGCTATTATTTTGGGTGTGATTTGTGTTCTGTCTGGTGAAAAATGGAGCAGCGTACTTAAGCTCGATAGCATCGCGCCGTGGCAATTGGCGGGCGGCATATTGGGCGCAATTTTTGTTTTTGGCACTACCTTGATTGCACCGCGCATTGGCGTAGCGACCATGCTCAGCTTGGTGATTGCCGGGCAGATTTTGGCGTCGCTCGTGTTCGATCGTATTGGCATTTTGGGGCTGGTTGAACGCGAGTTATCAACCCCGCGCTTGATTGGCGCTGTGCTGGTTGTTGCAGGCGTATTACTGGTTAATTTTGGTGACAGGCTGCGGAGTTAGTGGATTAGCGGAATTTACGATACGCTTAGGAATGGTAAGAATAGTAAGAGAACGGTAAAAGAACGACCCAGCAACGTAATAGCAACAAATCGACTGTATCGGGGAACAAACATGACAACAATCGTAGTGGTAAAAAAAGACGGGGTGGCAGTGATCGCGGGCGACACACTCACTACCTTTGGTTCGACCCGATTGGGCAGCGCGCATGATGCTGCGCCAGAAAAATTGTTGAAGCATGGTGATACCTATTTCGGCATTGCCGGTTCAGCTGCGCACCAGCTTGTGCTTGAAAGTTTATTGAAGCGTCATCCTGAATTTAAATTTCATGGCCGCGAAGAGATTTATGAGAGCTTTCGGAAGATACACCCCTTGCTGAAAGATGAGGCGTTTTTGAACACCAAAGAAGATGACGATGACGCGTACGAGTCGTCGCAATTGACCGCACTGGTAGTCAACCCCAGCGGCATCTTCGGTGTGTACTCAATGCGCGAAGTGTTCGAGTTTGATCGCTTTTGGGCGATTGGCTCCGGACGCGATTTTGCCCTCGGCGCGATGTATGCCGCCTACGACCAAGCAAAAGGCGCCAGCAAGCAAAAGACAGCTGAATCGATTGCCCGACTTGGCGTGACCGCTGGCGCTGAATACGATACCGGAACGGCCTTGCCGCTGAACATGGCGACGGTCAAATTGGCGACCGTCAAATCAACGATCCAGAAATAATTGCAGGACGATTGCCGGATGAACGTACACCACTCGGATCATGTAAATGAAGACTCTGCACCAACCGCGCGGCTTGATAAATGGCTATGGGCGGCGCGCTTTTTCAAGACTCGGCAAATGGCGATTGATGCGATCAATGCTGGCCGAGTCGATGTGAACAGCGAACGCGCCAAGCCTGCCAAAACAATTCACTTGCACGATCTATTACTATTGCGAAAGCCGCCGTTTGCATTTCATCTGATGGTAAAAAGTATCTCTGAAAAACGCGGCTCAGCCGTCATTGCGCGCAGTCTTTATGAAGAAACAACCGAGAGTCTAGCCGCCCGCGCAGCCCTCGCGCAGGAGCAACGCGATCTGCCGCCGCCCGTTTTTAAGGGCCGGCCCACCAAACACGATCGAAGGGCTCTCGAGAATTTTGAACGCGCCCTTCACAGTCAGCGCGATGATGAATAGCTGGCGCATCGCCCGCGGTCTTCCAGCGATTTGTTGCGCCAGCTTGGTTATTTTGTCGGGCGCGGCATACCCACAAGTGCCACTGTCGCAGCACCAACCTTTGCTGCAACCTTCATCCCAAGCTGCGCTAATAACAACGCCGCTCTACGTGCTGGATCCGATTGAGACCCGCTCGCGATTCGAAGTTTTGTTTTTAGGCTTCATGACGGTACGCGGAAAATTTAACCGCACTACCGGCACATTGAATCATGACCCCGAGCGCGCGGATGCGGCCAGCAGGGCAAACGACGCAATCCAAGCCACAATCGACAGCACCACAGTGAGTGCGAATGTTGTCAATTCTGCCGCCACCAACAAGGTGCTGCGGAGCGCCGCGTTTTTTCACGTGGAGAAATTTCCCAACATCGAATTCAAATCATCCCGTTTTGTTTGGGAGGCCGATAAATTAACCGCTATTGACGGCACACTCACCCTGGTTGGCGTGACCAAACCCGTGCGACTGTTGGTACAAAACTCAGGCTGCACGGCGGCCCACGCGGCCAAACGCGCCCGATGTACGGCAGACGCTTATCTAAATGTAAAACGCTCGGATTTCGGAATGAAAGCGTGGTCGGCTTCGGTGGGGGATGAGATAAAAATTATTGTCGAGTTGGTGGCGTATGCGGGGTCGGGGTCGGCGTCGACAGACACGAAACCCGATGAAAAACTGGATCAGCCCCGCACACCCAACCCGCCACCTGCACAGCCAAACCCGCCGGCTCAACCATCAGAAGCTGCGTACCCTTCGCAACCTCGGTCGGCAAATACCGAGCATTAGGCCGATGCCAACGAAAGTTACGATATCAGCGAATCACGCTAAACCAATTGCGGGTTTTTCCATCCCAAAATTTGGATCACAACGCTAACGCTTCAAAAACATGCTCAGCGCGTCGGTAATCATGCTGTGATCCTGCGGCACTTGGCCGTTGGGCGTCACGTGATTAATGAGCTGCGGCAACATTTGCGCGAGCTGCCCAGCCACATCGCCATTACCCATGCCCAATTGATTTGCAATCGCATTGATTTTGTCTGTGCCCAATACTTGGGTCAGTTGATCGCCACTAACTGGCAAATTTTCACCTGTGCCAACCCAAGAATCGGCGAGATGCCCCAAGCCGCCTTTTTGGAAAGCCTCCAAAATACCGCCCAAACCACCCATGCTGGCTACATTTGGATCGGTCTCTTGCGTGGATTGTGCACCGCCACCTTGGTGCATCAACATTTGCATCGCTAGTTGCATCAGCGGATTGCCGCCTTGCTGTTGGCCGCTGCCATTTAAAAAGCTGCCTGCGAGATTGCCTAAAACACCGTCAAGTAGTCCCATGATTCGCTCCGTCTAAATTGTGAGGTTAAGCTGAGGATGCTTTCAAAAGCAATAAATTTCTCCCGCTTTAGAAAACAGTAATTACCGTGATTATTTTAAGCTGAACGGGTAGCCTCTATTGTGAACTTCTTGCTGCATTTTTTGCATCGCCTCTGGCACAGCCGCTGGGTTACCGCGAATCGAGAGCTCGATGATGCGGCCTTCTGGCCTATTTTGTGGGAGGCTCGAGAGTTTAATCGTCGGGTAGTTGGCGACAATTGATTCCATCACATCGATCAAATCACTCTCGCCGGCACGTTCAATCACGATAATCTCCTCGGCAAACGGCGTTTGGTGAAATAGCTCAGCGTATTTAGTGTCAAGCAACCAAGCCATCATTGGCCACGCCATTTCAGGGAAGCCAGGCAGGAAATGATGATCGCCGCAGGAGAACGCCGCAATTTGATTGTACGGATTCGGAATAATCACTGAGCCCAACGGGAATTCAGCCATTTTTAGGCGGCTCGGCGTTAAGGTGAAACCCTGGTCAATAGTGGCGCGTGCAGCCATCGCCGCGACGGCTTCGGGATGTTGATACAGCGCCACATTGAGCGCAGCAGCGGCACACTGGCGGGTGTAATCGTCCGGTGTCGCACCGATACCGCCGAAGCTAAAAACAATATTGTCGGTAGCAAACGATTGCTTGAAGGCGGCAATAATTTGGCTGGGTTCATCGCCAAAATAATGGGCGTAACTCAGTGAAAGTCCGCGCGAGCCAAGGGTTTCGATGGTTTTAGCGAGATGTTTATCTTCCCGTTTGCCGGACAAAATTTCATCGCCAATGATGATTGCGCCAAAGGTTCTTTGCATAGTCAGGCCCTCTCGTTTATGGCGCTTGTTTCAAAAAAATATCGTAGGCATAGCGAACAATCAGCGCGACCATCACGATCAAAAAAAACACCCGCAAAAAACCGCTGCCCTTCCGAATCGCCAACCGTGCACCTACGGCCGCACCAGCAACATTAAAAATCGCCATCGGAATGGCTAGCTTGTATAGGATATTGCCACTCCACGCAAACCACGCGGTTGCAGCCAAATTCGTGGTGATGTTAATCACCTTTGCTGACGCCGATGCGGTTAAGAAATTAAACCCCAACAAACCAACAAACGCAAAAATTAAAAAGCTACCGGTGCCGGGACCAAAAAAGCCTTCGTAAAAACCGAGGACTGCTCCAATCGCCATCGCGATCCAACGCTGGGTCGCCTCCGGCCACTTCGGCGCATGCAGGCTGCCAAAATCTTTGCGCGTAAAGGTATAAATCGCCACGCCGATCAACAGCAATAAGATAACCGGCTTCAAATATTTCGGATCAATGTACGTGACCGAGCGCGCACCCAAAAACGCGAAGGTTGCCGCCGTCAACGCACCGCCGAGCAACATCGTCCAAGGCACCGTCACCTTGCGGGCGATTTGCGCTAACGCCACGGATGTGCCACAAACGGAAACAATTTTATTGGTACCAAAGACCGTGGCAATCGGCGCTGTGGGCAGCATGACCAAAAGTGCTGGCACTTGAATCAAGCCGCCACCGCCAATCACGGAATCAACCAAGCCCGCAAAAAAGGCCAATGCACAGAGTGCGGCAAAGGTCCACGATACATCGACCTCCACTGTTTACTTGCCGGTAGGCGCTGGCATTGGTCCGGGCGTCATCGTGAACAATTCAACCTCGAACAGCAATGTTGCATTTGGTGGAATCACGCCGCCTGCACCGCGCTCACCGTAGCCCAGTTGCGGTGGAATAATGAGCGTGCGTTTGGTGCCCACTTTCATACCGGCCAAGCCTTTCGTCCACCCCTGTATCACGCGGCTTACACCGAGCGTAATCGGAAAACGCTCGTTGCGATCCAATGAAGAATCAAATTTTTTGCCTTTGCCGTTCGGCATTTTTGGATCGTACAGCCAGCCGGTGTAATGCACCGACATCACCGCGCCGGTGGTCGCGGCATCACCCTTGCCCAAAGCGCTATCGCGAATAATAAGATCCGTCACGGCAGCGGGCATTGCGTCAACCGCGGCTGGTGCATTGGCGGCGAGCGGACCGGTCTTCGCGGGTTCCGCCGCGGGCAACGGCTTGGCGGATTGCGTCGCAGCGGGCACCGAAGCTGAGGGCGCAGCCGCCGTGGTCGCTGGCGGACTGACGCTGCATGCGCTGAACGCAGCCAAGGCAAGGGTTGAAGCCAAAAAATGACATTTCGATAGACCGTTTTTTTGCGTAGACATCGCTATATTCCCAAAAAATTTCAACATTAAGAATGAACCCTCTAATTTCAACTCGAACCCCTACCCCAACCCCAACCCAATTTCAATTTCAATTCCGATTCCGATTCCCGTGTCTTTCCCTACCGGCCTCAACGTCCTTTGCCAACACCCTCACGTCTGGGGTCAGCGCCCGCCTGCCAGCCATCGGTTGTTCGCATAATGCCGTGCGTGCCGCTGCTCAAGTCAACCACCCGGGTTTCATGCCCCATCGCCTCGAGCGTCGCCGCCAATTGTTCGGCACTGGTCGCGCGCTCCAGATCAGTCGGGCCGTTTCGGCTGCCGATATTAGGGCGCGAAATGGCGGCCTGAATGTCCATTCCCCAATCGAGCACGCCGACAATGGCTTTCGCGACGTAATTGATAATCGCGCTGCCACCAGCCGAGCCAATAACCATGACGAGTTGGCCTTTATCGATGCCGGTATTGCTAAAGACAAACGTCGGCGACATTGCGCTACGTGGCCGCTTGCCGGGTGCGACGGCATTGGCAACCGGGCGGCCATTTTCAGTTGGCGTCATCGAAAAATCGGTCAGTTGATTGTTCAACGGGAAACCATGGACAAACAACCGACTACCAAAAAACGACTCAATCGAAGTTGTCATACTGACCGCGTTACCGTCCCGGTCCACCACTGAAATATGAGATGTTGACGGAAATTCGAGCGTGTCACCATCGGCCATCGCGGTTTTAATACCTACCGGGATGCCCGCCTCGGCTTTGCCCATTGATTTTTCCGGCGCGATCAATTGGCTCCGGGCTTTGTTGTAGGACGGGTCAATTAAGCCTGCTACCGGCACACTGACAAATCGATCATCGCCGATATAGCGGTCACGATCCGCATAAACCAAGCGGCCCGCTTCCGAAAACAAATGAACGGCCCCGGCAGAATTCGGGCGCATCGATTTCAAGTCGAAGCGAGCCAATATTTCCAACATTTGCAGCACCGCAATACCGCCGCTTGACGGTGGCGGCATGCCGCAGACCTTATAAGTACGATAATTGCCGCAAACAGGCTCGACGGCGCGGGCTTCGTAGTGGCTCATATCTGCTTCGCTCAAGCCGCCGGGATTGGTCGCATGGCCTTGCACCGCCGCCACGATATCGCGGGCGATTTCGCCTTTATAAAACGCATCGGCACCTTCTTTAGAAATACGCTTCAACACCGCTGCAAATTGCGGATTTTTAATCTTTGCGCCCAGCGGCTTCAAGCTGCCGTCTTCGTTATAAAAAATCGTTTTAGCATTCGGATTATTGCGCAGTATTGTTTCGTTTTCCAAATGCCTTTGTAAACGCAATACCAAGGGGTAGCCGTTCAGGGCAAGGTCAATTGCAGGCTCAAACAATTGCGCCCATTTAAGCCTGCCATGCTTGGCGTGCGCCATTTCCAATGCTCGCAACAGCCCCGGCACACCAACTGATTTACCGCCAATCACGGCATCGACAAACTTCATCGGTTTGCCGTCTTTGCCTAAAAACAATTCTGGCGTCGCCGCCATCGGCGCCTCTTCGCGGCCATCGTAGGCGGCGACACTATTTTTCTGGGCATCAAAATGCATGATGAATGCACCGCCGCCAATGCCGGATGCATGCGCTTCAATCAGGTTTAAAACGAGCTGTACCGCAATCGTTGCATCAATCGCAGCACCACCCTGATCGAGCATTTTTAAACCCGCCTCGACCGCCAGCGGATGCGCCGCAACGACCATCGAGTGCATGGCGGAGACGGCTTGTTTGGCGACAACGCCGGTTGCCAGCTCGGGTGATTCACGAGTTGGCTCGCGGAGGGGTTCACGCAAGGGTTCACGAACAGCCGAAGAAGGCGGTTGAGCCGCCGAAACCGCTTGGGGAAAAGCTGGCACCGAAAATAGAAGTAGCCCGCTAAAAATCATCAAACTCAAGTACTGGCACGCATTTCGCGGCAATAATGCCCCGAAACACTCGCTGATCCTTGTGTCTATGTGCCGATACTGCATCTGTCAAACCCCGATACAAAGGTACTTAATTTCCAAATAATCCTCGATCCCATACTTCGAGCCTTCGCGCCCCAAACCTGACTGTTTGACCCCGCCGAATGGCGCCACTTCGTTTGAAAACATGCCGGTGTTGATGCCGACCATGCCCGATTCGAGCGCCTCGCCAACACGAAACACCCGGCTCACATCGCGCGAGAAAAAATAACAGGCCAGACCAAATTCTGAATCGTTTGCAAGTTTTATGACTTCAGCTTCGGTATCGAATTTAATCAATGGCGCAACCGGGCCGAAGGTTTCCTCATGCGATACCATCGCTGACATCGGCACATTAGTGAGCAGCGTTGGTTCGTAAAACAAGCCGCCGAGCGCACTCTTCTTGCCGCCGGTGACAATAGTGGCTCCTTTGGCAACCGCATCGGCCACATGCGTTTCGACCTTTTTCATCGCCTGCTGGTCGATCAACGGGCCGATATTTGTGCCTGCCTCGGTGCCTACGCCGACCTTAAGCGGCGACATTTTTGCTTTTACCTTTTCGGCAAATTTTTCATACACACCCGCCTGCACATAAATGCGATTGGCCGACACGCAAGTCTGTCCGGCGTTGCGATATTTTGCCGCCATCAGGCTCTCGGTTGCGATATCCAAATCAGCATCATCAAACACAATAAACGGCGCGTTGCCGCCGAGTTCGAGCGATAATTTTTTGATCGTTGGCGCACATTGACGCATCAGAATACGCCCGACTTCGGTCGAACCGGTGAAAGTAAGCTTGCGCACAACCGGGTTCGCACACAGCTCGCCGCCAATCGCCGGGGCATCACCCGTGATGACGTTAAACACGCCTTTGGGGATGCCGGCACGGTCCGCGAGCTCGGCCATCGCGAGCGCAGAAAGCGGTGTCTGCTCGGCCGGCTTTAAAACCATCGTGCAGCCAGCGGCCAGTGCTGGCGCGGCCTTCCGGGTGATCATCGCATTCGGAAAATTCCATGGCGTAATCGCTGCACAGACCCCAATCGGCTGCTTCATGACGATCAACCGTTTGTCGGCCATATGCGGTGGGATCACATCACCATAAATACGTTTGCCTTCCTCGGCAAACCATTCAATAAACGACGCACCGTACATCACTTCACCCTTAGCCTCAGCAAGGGGTTTGCCTTGCTCAGTGGTGAGAATCAGAGCCAAATCGTCGGCGTGAGCGATCATCAGGTCAAACCACTTGCGCAGTATTTGGCTGCGCGCCTTGGCGGTCAGCGCGCGCCAGGCGGGTAACGCGGCGGCGGCGGCGGCAATAGCGCGTTTGGCTTCATCAGCCCCGCAATCGGGTACGTTAGCAATGATATTGCCGGTCGCGGGATTATCGACCTCAAAGTGTTTGCCCGAATCGGCATCGACCCAAGCGCCGTCGAGGTAGCATTGGGTGCGCAACAGTGTGGGATCTTGCAGCGGGAGGCGTTTTAAATCTTGTGGAGCGTTCATAAAATTCCTTAAAAAATTCCTTAAAAATTACTAAAGGTTATCTAACATCCCGCGCGGCTTTTATTTTGCGCTTTTATGCGAATACGTTGCGCCACGGCGTCAAATTATTGCCCAAGCCATCGGTCGCGTCGCAACTTGCATTCCGGGGCGGTGTCACGTGTGGTCAGCACTACGGTGCTGGCCGCCTGCGCTTGCAGGGTAACCATGCAGCGCCTGATTTCATCTCGACGGAAGGCGATCATTTCAACCGTGGTGGCCACCGCAAATGATTTAATCCGCCTGTCAAAATTATTTGCGGTCACGCGCAACCCATCAATAGCAACGATGGTGTCGCCAGCAGAGAGTCCTGCCTCTTGCGCCGCGCCCCCGTCAAAAACTTGTACCAATTTTGCATCGCCATTGGTGTCTATGCCAACGCGCGCGCCGATGGTCGGCGGAAGCGCATCGCCGGCTTTGGCCTGGCCGGGCACGCGCGCGCTCATTTCAATGCCGACCGCGGCGAACAATGGTGCGAGTGCCAAGTCATTTGTGCCATAAACCGCCTCGTTGAAAAAGGCTTTCAAATCCAACCCCGTTACGACCGCAACGATTTTTTCGATGCCATTTTCCGGCACGCCGATGTTGCCTTTGCCATGATGTGTCCATAAAAAACGCATGACATCATCGAGCGATTTTGGCCCGTCCGGGCTGTTTTCAGTAAGGCTGCGAATCATGAGATCTAATGCCAGCGCGACCATCGCACCTTTTTGGTAATAGCTGACAATTGCGTTCGGCGCGTTTTCGTCTTGGCGATAATATTTTGTCCAAGCATCGAACGACGATTCGGCCACGCTTTGTTTTAAGCGTCCTGACTGCGATAACACCCGGCCAACATTTTCGGCTTCGACTTCAAGGTATTCGAGCGGCGTAATTAATCCCGTGCGGACTAAAAACAGATCGTCGTAATAATCGGTAAAGCCTTCAAAAAACCAAAGCTGGCGGGTATAACTTTCGTTGAACAAATCGTACTCAATAAACGCGGCAGGCTTGATGCGCTTAACGTTCCAGGTATGGAAATATTCATGCGAGGTGAGTGACAACAATTTGCGATAGCCGGGCGTCATGCCAGGCACATGCGAGTGCGGCAAATCGTCGCGTCCCGCAATCAATGCGGTGGAAGCGCGATGTTCTAATCCGCCAAAACCATCGCCCACAACCGTAAGTAAAAACCAATACTCGTTAAATGGCGCGGCGCTGGCAGTCGCCGGTTGGGCGGACGCTGGGACGGACATTGGTAAAGGCTCAAAAAACTGGATCTGCGCCTCGCAGATTTTTTTAAAATCCGCACACAGACGGGGCAAATCCGCACGATGTTTGCCGGTGATGGCAATATGGTGCTTGACACCGCAGGCATCAAAACTGGCATGGGTGAAGGTGCCCATTTCAACCGGATGGTCGATCAGTTCATCAAAGTTGGCGGCATAGCGCAGGTGAGTTTTTGTTGATGAAAGTTGGCTCTGGTCGGGCGTTTTGAACGCATTTCGCCCTGCGATGCCCGCCAATGCCGGAGGTTCATCCTCCGCTAACGCGGAGGCTATTCTCCAGTCCGATGGCCCGGTAATCGAGACCACACACGGCGCATCACGCCTGCCCTCGGGCAACACAAAAACGCTCGTGCCGTTAAAAAATCCATGGTTTTCATCAAGGTGCGCGGCGCGAACGCTTAAATCCCAAGCGTAAACGTCATAACGTAGTGTCAGCTCGCCATTTCCCTTTGTCGGCGCACATTGCCATGTGGTTTTGTCGATTTTTTCAACGGCTACGAACTCGTTGCCGCTCATCGCAACCAAGCTGACAATATTGCGGGCAAACTCCCGGATCATGTAGCTGCCCGGAATCCAAGTTGGCAACGCAAAGCGCTGCCCGGCTGGATCGGGCGCATCGATGTTAACGGTGACTTCAAACAAATGCGCTGCGAGATTTTTGGGCGCGATGGTGTATTGCGTAAGCGTGGTTGCCTGGGGAAGCGGGACAGTCGGTTTCATGGGCGATTTAAGGGTTGATGAGTGCTATCACGATGCATAAAAATTAATCATAAAAGATTGCACATGCGATGATAATGATGCTTATTATGGCATCAAGGCCACTGTCAATGAGTTTGAGCGCATTTAGAGCATGTTATGAAAAAAACCAATCACTTTTGTATCGCCGTGACCCTCTTGATCGCGTCGTTGACAGCACCCCTCGACTTGGCAAACGCCAAAACGCTACGTTGGTCAAACCAAGGCGATGCCACCACCTTCGACCCGCACGCCGACAATGAGTCATTTAACAATCAATTCAATGGCCAAATTTACGAACAGTTGTTGAGCCGCGATAAAAACATGAAGCTCATCCCACGCTTAGCGACATCGGTTGCGCAGACCAATCCGACCACTTGGCTGATTGAGCTGCGCAAAGGTGTGAAATGGCACGACGGCTCAGCGTTCACGGCTGATGACGTTGTGTTCTCAATCTTGCGCAATCAAATGTCGACCTCAAAGTTCAAGGTCTATGCCAACGCGCTCGGTAAGCCGCGCAAAATCGATGCGTTCACGATCGAACTTGTCACACCTGTACCTAACGCGGTATTACCGGACATGCTTGGCAGTTCAACCATGTTCATTATGTCAAAAGCATGGGCAATCAAAAACAAAGTCGAAAAGCCGCAGGACTACAACAATAAGGAAGAAACTTTCGCTGTGCGCAACGCGATGGGCACGGGGCCATTCCTGCTGGTGTCGCGGGAGGCAGACGTGAAAACGGTGCTCACGAAGAATCCCAACTGGTGGGGACTCAAAGAAGGACGTTTCGAGGGCAATGTCACCGATGTTGTCTTCACCCCGATCCGCTCGCCCGGCACCCGTCTCGCCGCGCTGATTTCTGGCGAGTTAGATTTCGTGCTCGATCCGCCGCTGCAAGATATTGCCAAATTGTCCCAAGATAAAAAAATAAAAATATACGAAGGTCGCGAGAACCGCGTTGTATTTATCGGCATGGATCAGGCACGGGCTGAGTTGCTCTATTCGGACGTGAAAGGCAAAAATCCGTTTAAGGACAGGCGGGTTCGTCTAGCCCTTTATCAATCGCTTGATGTCGAGGCCATCAAGCGCACGGTGATGCGCGGCCTCTCTATTCCCACTGCGATTCTCATGCCCGCGCGTAAGGAGGCTGGCATTCCTGATTCGATGGAAAAGCGCCATCCGATGATCACTATTGACGCTGCAAAAAAGTTGCTGGCCGATGCCGGGTATTCCAACGGCTTTACCGTCACGCTGGACTGCCCCAATGATCGCTACATAAACGACGAGCGAATCTGCGTGGCGCTGGCGGGCATGTGGTCGAAGATTGGCGTCACGGTCAAAGTGGCATCGATCCCCAAGGCCAATTATTTCCCCAAGGTGCAAAAGCTCGACACCAGTTTCTACATGCTCGGCTGGGGCGGCTCAACCACCGATGCCATCTTTACACTCAAGCCAGTTTTGCATAGCCGCGATGACAAAGGTGCCGGAGAATACAACTGGGGTAACTATAAAAATGTTGCTATGGACGAGTTGATCGATAAATTAGAGGGTGAAATTGACGTTAAAAAACGCCAAGACATGATTAACCAAGCGATGAAGATCCATCACGATGAGGTGCTGCATATCCCTCTGCACTTACAAGTTATGCCGTGGGCAGCGAGGGCGGGTGTATCCGTGGTGCATCGGCCGGACGCTTGGTTAGAGCTGGCTTGGGTGAAGATGCCCTAACGATAGCTGAGATGCGTTAAAGATAGCATTAGATGCCTTGGGGACGGGCCGGGGACGGGCGGGGAAGTCCAAGGCCGCAGCCTTCATTACCTTCTCACAGCAGTCCAAAAACCATCACTTTTCCAATTCATGGATTCACCCAATTCGGGGGCGTTTCTCCTTGCAAAGCGGCTTTTAAATTCGTTGCGGCCAGCATTGCCATCGCCATACGGGTTGAGCGCGTAGCGCTGCCGATATGCGGGGTGAGTACAACATTTTTTAAACCGAGAAATTCGGGATTGAACGCGGGTTCATTTTCGAATACATCCAGTCCTGCCCCCGCGATCTGATTTTTTTTTAGGGCCGCAATTAATGCCACTTCGTCCACTACGCCACCCCTTGCGGTGTTGATTAAAATCGCGGACGGTTTCATCAGTGCGAGTTCTTCAGCACCAATCAAGTGATGTGTTGCGGCTGAATAGGGCACCATCACCAACACAAAATCGCTATTGCGCAAGATCGCCTCTTGCGACACATAACAAACATTGAATTTTTGCTCGGTCGTCGCGTCGAGTGGCGTGCGATTGAAATAGCGGACTTGCATGTCAAAGCCCGCCGCACGTTTGGCGATGGCTTGGCCGATCCGTCCCATACCAATGATGCCGAGGCTTGCATGGTGAATATCCATGCCGAGCATTTGCTGCACGGCAAAGCTTTTTTTCCACCGCCCTTGTCGCAACAGCGATTCAGCCTCAGTGATGCGCCTGGCGACCGCCATCAGCAAAGTAAACGTAAGGTCAGCGGTCGTGTCGTCGAGCACCCCCGGCGTGTTAGTGATTTTTACGCCGCGATTTTTTGCTTCAATCGCATCGATATTGTTATAGCCAACGGCAATGTTGCTGACCACTCTAACGGTTGGACAATGCTCAAAAAATGTATTGTCAATTTTTTCGGTTAGGCAGCAGAGCAAGCCAGCACAGCTCGCCGCACGCTCACACAATTCATCGGTGGAAAGCACCACATCGGATTCGTTGTAATCGATTTCAAAATCAGCGCCAAGGAAATCGATGACTTCAGGAAAAACTTGGCGAGTGATAAGGATCTTTAGACTCTTTGGCATATCCGACTTCACCGGTGCATTTCATATTGGGTTTGATTTTTATCGCCTGTGCTGGGTCAGCAGCCTCACTGTTTACCCGACCGACCGACCGGCCCGCATGCCTTCTACCCCGACACCATCAACGTTTACTAATGCTTATTCGCACCACCTAAGTAAGCTTCATTGACTGCCGGATCGTTCTTCAATTTATCCGCGGCACCATGCAATGATATCCGCCCGTTTTCCATCACGTAGCCGTAGTCAGCCACGTTCAGCGCGGCAGCCGCAAATTGCTCAACCAGAAGCATCGTGATGCCCTCGGCTTTTAGACGCAAAATAATACGGAATACTTCTTCGACCAAAATCGGCGCTAGCCCCATCGACGGCTCATCAAGCAAAATCACATCGGGGTTCATCATAAGTGCCCGCGCCATTGCCAACATTTGCTGCTCGCCGCCCGACAACGTGCCGGCCAGTTGGTCTTGACGCTCTTTTAAGCGCGGGAACAATTCAAGCGACTTTTCCAAGTCGGCTTTGATGTCGCCTTTTGGGCGGGCGCCGGTAAAACGGGGAAATGCGCCAAGCGTTAAATTGTCACGCACGCTCATCGTCGAAAAAACACGACGGCCTTCCGGTGAATGCGCCAACCCCGCACGCGCAATGCGATGGGAATCCAAGCCCGCAACATTTTTTCCGTTGAGTTGTACGTCGCCGGATTTCGGTTTAATCATGCCGCAAATTGCCCGCATGGTCGTGGTTTTGCCCGCACCATTGGAGCCGATCAAGGTAACAACTTTACCTTTGGGCACCTCCAGCGAGATCCCATGAAGTACTTCCACTTTGCCGTAGCCTGCATATAGCCCATTGATTGTTAGCATGATGCGTCCTTATGCGGGAACTGGCGTGGTTGATGTTGGCGTGGCAAGACTTCCATTTTCGGCTGCACCTGCATCACCACCCAAATAAGCTTCGATCACCTTTGGATTCGCCTGCACATCGGCCGGCATACCTTCGGCAATTTTTTGTCCAAAATCAAGCACTGTCACGGTATCGCAGATCGACATCACAACATCCATATGATGTTCAATCAAAATGAGTGTGATGCCATGCTCACGGATTTTGCGAATGATAGCGACAAGCTCTTTGATGTCCGGTGCGGTCAGACCGGCGGCAGGTTCGTCGAGCAGCAGCAGATTCGGGCTCAAACCAAGTGCGCGCCCAATTTCCAGCAAGCGCTGTTTGCCATAAGGCAGGTTGCGCGCCTCGTCGGTGGCCAGTTCCGCCAAACCAACAAACTGCAAAATGCTGGCTGCACGAATTCGGGCGCGGTGTTCCTCGTCCCGATAACGCCTCGTGTTCAGCATCACGTCAAGCATATTACTTTTGAAGGTGTGGTGCAGGCCGACCAGTACGTTCTCAGTCGCCGTCATTTCACCAAACAATTGCACGTTTTGGAACGTACGGGCAATGCCGCCGAGCGCGATGGCGGACGGCGTTGAATCCGAAATTACGCCGCCATTAAATTCTACTGCACCGGCGGTGGGCTTGTAGATACCTGTGAGCACGTTCATCATCGTGCTCTTACCCGAACCATTGGGCCCAATCAGTCCGTGAATGGTGCCTTTTGAGATGTTAAGGTCAACCAAATTTAGCGCTTTTAAGCCGCCGAATTGCATTAAGATTTGTTTCGCATCCAACAAAGCTGCACTCGACGATGTAGTGTGTGGCGACTTTTCCCAAGCGAGTGCTTCGTCAGCTTTTTCCGAGTATTCATCATGTTTGCGAAAGGCATTCGGCCAAATTTTCTCGGCAATGCTGCACACAAAACCAACGATGCCATCCTGTAAATAATAAACGACAAAGAGTGTCATCAAACCGAAAATAGTTAAACGCCAATCGATAATGTTTTCTAATTTATAAGAAAAAACAGCCATTGCGATGGTGGCGACGAGCGGTAATGCGATTTCACGTAGCGTCTTATGCTTCTTGGCTAACAACCAAATCGATGCCAACACGCCGACCGTTGCAGCGGTATAGGCAATCTTGCGGAAGAGTTCGATATCAGACAATAAGCTTGGCAACATCACCACGATTGAAGCCCCGATGATCGGCCCGCTGCGCGTTTTGCGCCCGCCCATAATCACCGCGAGCAAGAACAGAATCGTCAACTCATTCACATACGTATTAGGCGAAATATATTCCTCGGAGTAGGTGTACAAGCTACCCGCCAAGCCTGCCATTCCCGCACTGAATACAAACGCAAAAACTTTATAGCGATAGACGGAAACGCCCATGCAATCACACGCCACCGGACTGGCACGTAGTGCTTGAAAGGCGCGGCCAAAATGCGATTTGAGCAATCGATTAACGGCGACGAGCGCAATAATCATGATGGCCGCAACCAAATAAAAATATTCAACTTCATCCAATTTGTGGCCAAAAAATGATGGTTTTGGCACTTTGATACCCAGCGGACCCTCGGTTAGAAAGGTCATTTCATTGATCAAAATTTGGATGATTGTTCCGAATGCCAATGTGACCATTGCGAGATATGGCCCCGTAACGCGCAACGCGGGCAGCGCCAACAGAGCACCAAAGATGGCCGTCACCGCAATGCTAGCCGGTACAGCCAATACAAATGGCACGCCGAGCTTGAAGAACAACACGCCAGCGGTATAGGAGCCAATGCCAAACAAACCGGCGTGCCCCAGCGAGACTTCTCCGGTGTAGCCCACCACAATGTCGAGACCAAACAATAAGATCGCGTAGATTAAAATCGTTTCTGCGAGATGGATGTAATAAGGATTGGGAATCAGAATCGGAAACAGGATAAGCGCTAAAACGAAACCGATCATCACCGTCAGGCTATTTCGCTTCATGACTTAAACTTTCTTGATGGTAGTTTTGCCAAACAGACCCGATGGCTTTATCGCCAGCACCAGTAATAGCAGGAGTAAGCCCGGCACTTCTTTATAACCGGTGGAAATGTAGTAACCCGTGAGCGTTTCGGCTATGCCCAAAATAAGCCCGCCAACAATCGCGCCAACGCCTGACGTCAGACCGCCGATAATCGCCACCGCAAACGCCTTCAGGCCGAGAGCGGTACCCATTGTTGAGCCTGTGAGTGTCAATGGCGCGACTAACACGCCGGCGAACGCGGCAGTTGCAGAAGACAGCGCATAGGAAAACGTAACGACCTGTGCCGTATTAATACCCATCAAGCCGGCCGCATCAGAATCGTTCGCCGTCGCCACCACGGCTTTTCCATAAATCGATTTGCGGTTGAACATTTCAACCGCCAACATGATGGCCAGCGCGCCAACCACCACGATGACCTGCATAATCTGGACTCGTGCGCCGAAGATTTCAAACGGCGCGGTTGATACCGGCGAGGGAAAAGTAATATCGTCCTTACCCCAAATATTTTCGGCTACATTTTTAAAAATAATCGCCAACGCAATCGTGGACATAATCCAGCCGAATTCATTTTTAGTTTTTACAGACGGCTGCACACCAATGCGCTCCACCACGACACCGTGTAGTGCGCCAAATAACATGACTAGCGGAATCATCAACCAATAATTGATGTAGGGCCCGCCCATGACGTTGCCCGCCAAACTCAACCCAACCAAGGCACCCAGCATCAACGCTTCGCCCTGCCCGAAATTAAGCGTGCCCGAAGTGGCAAACGTAAGCTGGTAGCCAAACGCGATCACCGCATAAATCATTCCCAGTGCGATGCCGCTGAAGGTGAGTTGTAAGAAAATATCCATAGCGTGCCAAACCTTTTTGTTATCTATCGTGACGCATCAAGACAAGCGGACAAAATAAACGCGGAGGACGAAACATCCCCCGCGTTCTGGTTTACCAAATCATGCAGCAGGCGATGATTTACTTAGCAGGTACGACGCGCCCGTCAACGACTTGTCCCATTACGGGAACACCCATTTTGATGGCTTCATGGTCGTCTTTTGAGAATGGCTTATCGTATGTGGTCACGACGCCGTCAACTTTTTCCTTCAGATTCTCAAGTGCCTCACGAACCTTCACACCGTCGGTTGAACCTGCTTGCTTGATCGCAGCGGCGAGCAAGTAAACCGAGTCATATCCCTGGGCAGCGGAAACTGGCGATGGAATACGGTCATTCGCTGGCTTGTAGGCCTTTACGTAAGCCTCAATGAAGGCTTTCCGCTTCGGCGTATTTCCTTCTTGGATGAATGTTTGCGGCATCGTTGCGCCGTCACCGTTTTTGCCTGCATTGTCGATAAAGTTACCCATCGACAATGTCCACGAACCAATCATCGGGACTTTCCAACCAAGCTTTTCCATGCCATTGGCGATTTGCGCCAATTCTGGGCCAATCGCGTAGGTCAATACAGCTTGCGCACCCGCTTCTTTGGCCTTCAGCAATTGTGAGGTCATATCGACATCTTTAACGTTGAATTTCTCAATGGCGACAGCTTTCATGCCCTTTTTCTCAAGCGCTTTCACCAAATCAGCCATGCCCAGCTGGCCATAGTTCGTTGAATCGGCCAAGATCGCAACTTTGGTAAATTTACGCTTAGTGATGGCTTCTTCAACAATCATTGCGGACTGAATGGTGTCGTGCGCAGCATTACGGAAAATGTAGTTTTCTTTAAATTCTGGCTCGATAAATTGCTTCGTCACCAGCGAGCCGGTTGCGACATTATTGAACACAGGAATTTTTGCTTCTTGATAGAAGCGCTGTGAGGCCAAAGAAACGCCAGTGTTAATAAAGCCCAAGGTGGCAACGACTTTTTCTTTGTTGATGAGTTCTTGGGCGATTTGCACACCGCGCTCGTTTTTCGCTTCATCGTCGCGCTCAACCATCACGAATTGGCGACCCATTACACCGCCTTTGGCGTTGATTTCAGTAACGGCCAATTTCACGCCATCGCGCATCGACACGCCCATGGGCGCGGAACCACCGGTAAATGGGCCCGACACACCGATTTTAATCGGATCCGCCGCCAACGCTGAAACGGAAACAACAGCCGCAATCGCGGCGACTAAACCTAGTAGCTTGCTCTTCATGAAAACTCCTCCAGAGATGGAATATTAAAATTAGATTTTTTCTCGTGACGCTTATCGTGTGACGATAAGTTAACGTCAGACGCGCCAGCTTCGATGACTGGTTTTAATAATACAACCTGTATGCTAATCGTGATGTGGCAAGGGCGCAATAGAAAGCAGTATGAAGTCCGTTGACCGAAATCAAAATACAACATCGCACCGGTACAAGCATAGATGACGATCACTTGCTGCACCGCAGCAATGCAATGCGATGCACGTAACAAGGTTAACAACGTAGGTGTTACGTTGGTGCGCTTCATATTTTGGGGGGGCTGACATCAGGTTTAACGTGGCTGCCAGCCCATGACACCCAGCATCACCACGAAACCGAGAACGTAGGCCAGCGGCACATGCCAGCCGCCTTTTAGCCAGCTTGATACCGATTTTGCTTCTGGAAACATGCTAACCAAGGCCACGCCTGCAGAAGAGCCAAACCAGACCATCGAGCCACCAAAGCCCGCCGCATAAGCGAGGACACCCCAATCGTAACCACCTTGCTTGATCGCTAAAGCCGTGAGCGGAATATTGTCGAACACAGCCGAGACAAACCCCAGGCCGAGCGTGCTCTGCCACGAGGCCGGCGGCAATTGCTCAACGGGCATCATCGATGCGCACAACACCAGCGATAACAAAAAAACAGCGCCCTTAAATGCATCAGGCATAACCTTCCAGTCAGGACGACGAAGCGGCAGCGAAATAAGGATCGCCAGCCATACCGCCAAGCCTAGCAGGGGGAAATGTTCTGCCGCACTCGTCACCGCCGCGCTTATTTTCAGGTTCACAAACAAATTAGCGAGGATCGCAAACAGTAACATCATCATCACGATGCCGATGCGTGCCCAGTCGATATGGGTGCGGGTCTCGGTATTTTTGATCATCGGTGAATAGCGCTGCTGCTGGATGGCGGCGGGAATACCGCACACGAACAACGCCACTGCCGAAGCAACATAAGCGTGGAATACCTCAAGCGGGCGCACGCCCGAAATCCACAACATTGTGGTGGTGGTATCGCCCACCACTGAGCCCGCCCCGCCCGCATTCGCTGCCGCGACAATACCCGCCAAATAGCCGACATGCAGCTTGGCGCGAAACAACTGATGGGCCATCGCGCCGCCGATCAATGCGGCAGCGATATTATCGAGGAACGCCGATAACACAAATACCATCACCAACAACAAAAATGCACCCCGCCAATCATCAGGCAAGAAACGCGGCAGAATCAATGGCACATGGCTTTTTTCGAAATGTCGGGAGAGCAGCGCGAAGCCCAGCAACAAGCCCAACAAATTGCTCATAACCACCCATTCATGGCTAAGATGATTTATAAAGCCCATCATCCCGACGCCAGAACTGAAGCCAGTAAAAATGATTTTATAGAGCGCAATGACCACGACGCCCGCCATCGCAATAGTCAAGGTATGCCGATGGAAGAAAGCCACGCCCAGCAGGACGAGCGCGAACAAAATGAAGTCGACGGGAATGGTGCCGATCATGATCGGTGACACTGCCAACATGGAAAGCCTTTTTTTCGGTATGGGCGCGAGGCGCTGCGTTAAAGGTGAGAAAAAGGTGAGAAAAAGGGGGGGAAAGGGAGGTGAGAAAAGGGAGGTGAGAAAAGGGGAGGTGAGAAAAAGGGCGCGAGAAAAACCGGAAGCGCATCGTCAACTCGACACCGCCTCTCGGCGATGAAGGCGCGCCAGCCTTAGCGCACCAACACCACATGCACCCGATACGGACCATGCGCGCCGATCACGATGGTTTGCTCAATGTCGGCTGTCCTTGACGGTCCCGAGACGAAGAAAGTGGCTCGCGGCGGCTCGCCGATTTCTTCGCGCATCAGCTGGAACGCGTCTTCCATTGTTGCCACAATGCGCGATTTTTTGACAATGCAGATATGCGTTTCAGGTAGCAACGCAGTGATTTTTGGGGTGTCGCGTGCACCGAGCAGCATCAAAGTACCGGTCTCACCGATCGCGCAAAAACAGCCGGTAACGCCGACTAAATCGCTACCGATGGCGGGACGATTTTGATAGTCGAGGCCAGCGCTCAGCCAATCTTGGTCAGCAAACTCCGGCCAACCGACCAACTTGTTTTGTGTGTCGGCGATCGTCCCTAGATAACGCGCGATTTCAATCGGAACGGCGGCAAGCGAGGCGACTTCAGTCAGGGTCGTTTTGACGCGCTCACATTCGGCAACGAAATGCTCAACGGGATCATGCTTCGCAAAGCCGGGTAAGGGGCCGCGTTCGTGCTTGGCGATGACCTCACGGACAGCTCGGTGCGCAACGCCGAGATCGTCTCCTAGTGAGGCGTTTGGGCGATTACCGCTTTTTATATTTGCCTGAGTTTGCGAACGCAAAATTTGTAAGCCGATCCTCGCCAAAATGTTGTCACGTGCGCTCATGAATTTGCTTTTTTAATTCGCTGTTTCTCGACATAAAGTTCGCGAAACGTCCGGCCTTCCGGCGCCGGCATATCGCGACCATCGGTCCAGCCATCGATACCGGGCAGCTTGTGAATCAACTTCCCGCGCCCGCCCAGCCATGCCGCAAACCTGGCGCCGACACTCGCTGCGAGGGAATACAATTTGGGGCGCTGCACAAAATAACTCCAAACAGCAATGCCAAAACGCTCGCTGAACGGCCGCAATTTTTTATCGAATTGCTGCTCGCGCAATTTACGCATCAAATCCGGCAACGGAATTTTTACCGGGCAAACGACCTGACATTCGCCGCAAAACGTCGCCGCATTGGGTAAATCGCCGCCCTTCTCGATGCCTTGGTAAACCGGCGTTAGCACCGAGCCCATCGGCCCCGGATACACCCAGCCATAGGCATGACCGCCGACGTTCTGATAAACCGGGCAATGGTTCATACATGCGCCGCAGCGGATACAACGCAGCATCTCGCTCATATCACTGCCGACTAATTTGGTGCGGCCCGCGTCGACCAACACAATATGCATTTGCGCCGGGCCTTCTTGCTCGTCGGGCGCCTTGATGCCAGTGGTAAGCGTCAGATAATTTGAAATCGTTTGGCCAATCGCCGAGCGCGGCAGCAGCCGTATCAAAGTCGCAAAATCCTCCAGCGTGGGGATGACCTTCTCGATACCGGTAATCACGCAATGAATCCGCGGAATAGTGGTCACCATGTCGGCATTACCTTCATTGGTGACGGTGAGCGTGGTACCGGTTTCGGCAATGATAAAATTCGCACCGCTGATGCCCATGTCCGCCGATAAAAAGCGTCCCCGTAAAACCTCGCGGGCTTCCCGCGTCATTGCGGCAATATCGGTCAGAGGCGGGGTGCCCGGGCTGTGATGGTGATCAACAAATAATTGCGCGACCTGCTCTTTCGATTTATGCACGGCGGGCGCCACAATATGCGACGGTGGCTCTTTGGCGAGCTGCAAAATATATTCGCCTAAATCGGTTTCAAGCACCGAGACACCCACCGCCTCCAGTGCATCATTGAGCGCCACTTCTTCACTCACCATCGATTTAGATTTGGTGACCGCCTTTACATCATTTTCTTGGGCAATCTTAACAATAATCGCGTTTGCTTCTTCCGCCGTTTCAGCCCAATGCACAACCGAGCCGCGGCGAATCGCGTTTTTTTCAAACTCGATCAAGTAGGCGTCCAAATTCGCGATTACCCGATCACGCATAGCAGCCGCATAGGTACGAATGTCCTCCCAGTTGTCGATCAGCGCAACGCCTTCAGCGCGACCGTCAACAAACTTGACCTTTGCTTTTTTCATCACGCGCTGCAACACCGCGTCATTGAGCTTCGTGCTCGCGGTTTGTTTGAAAAACATCGACTGGACTTGCATAACACGCCCTAATTTAACGCAACTTTTTATGAACGCTAGCTTTGGCGGGAGTTTTCAGCCATAAATGCCCCAAAACCCTTGCCAATACTGGACTCTACAAATTTATTAGCCATCAATCTTAATGCCCTCAACCTCAAGCACCCGCTTCACCGTGGGACGAGACGCAACCCGCAAGGCGTGCTTGGTCCAGTTGGGGAACTGCAATTTCATATCAACACCAATCCGGTGACCCCATCGATAGAACACCAGCAGATAAGGATCGCAGACCGTGTATTGGCTGCCGGCAAAAAAAGATTTGCCGGTGAGCATGCGTTCGATGTCCGCGTAATAGTTCAGCAGCGTCGCTTTACTGGTGGCGTTGATACTTTCCTTTGCGGCCATGTCCGCTGAATAGCGCTCGGGGCGGAAAATACCCGCCACCGCAATGTGCACACTCGACGACAACCAACTCATCAATGACAACGCCTCGGCTTGTTTCCATGTTTCTTTTGGCCAAAGTCCGCGCGCCGCATAACCGCCGCCGAGGTAGGTCAGAATTGCCGGGCACTCCGTTAGCAGTTTACCGTCGACGACCAGCGCCGGGACGCGTGCCCGTGGATTCACGCGCAAGAAATCCGCTTTGTGTTGCTCGCCATCTTTAAGCGAGACCAACACTGACTCAAAGGCGATGCCCAGTTCTTCCAACACAATGTGGGGAGCGAGTGAGCAAGCGCCGGGAGAATAATAGAGTTTGATCACAATTTGTTCCTGTTCTAGCCTTCGGGCATCGCAAAAAAACCTGCCAAGCATCTATAGTCTAGTAATCAGGGACGATGTGTCAAACCGTGCGCCGCCCGCCTGTTGTACGTCGGCATAAAACTGATCGATTTGTGCGGTGATCGGCAGCACTGCGCCGTTACGCTTTGCTTCGTCAATGACGATACCCAAATCCTTGCGCATCCAATCGACAGCAAAGCCAAAATTGAATTCGCGCTTTAACATCGTCTTGCCGCGATTTTCCATTTGCCAGGATTGCGCGGCGCCTTTGGAAATCACATCCAACACCAAATCGCCATCAAGCCCGGCCTTCTCGGCAAACGCCAAACCTTCTGATAACGCCTGCACCAAGCCGGCAATGCAGATTTGATTGACCATTTTAGTCAGCTGTCCTGCGCCGGACGCGCCCATCAGCGTGGTCGCTTTTGCGAAACAATCCATGACCGGTTTGGCAACATTAAACGCGGTTTGATCGCCCCCGCACATGATGGTCAATTGGCCTTTTTCCGCACCCATTTGACCGCCAGAGACGGGCGCATCGATAAACGCCACGCCTTGCGCTTTCGCCATTGCGTATAGATGCCGCGCCGCGTCGGCAGATGCCGTGGTGTGATCGACCAAGATAGCGCCCGTTTCCATGCCCTTTAATGCTGCTTGTGCGACCGCCAATACATCGTTGTCATTGCCAACACACATGAACACAATATCGGCCCCGGTAGCCGCCTCGGCTGGCGTGGCTTTCGCGGCACCACCGTGCTGCTTCGCCCAGGCTTGGGCTTTACTTTCAGTGCGGTTGTAAACCGTGACGGCGTGCCCGTTAGCCTGCAAATGCCCCGCCATCGGATAGCCCATGACACCAAGACCTAAAAATGCGACGTTCATAGCGAGTTTCCTATTTGAATTAAATTTGAGTGTGTGTTGGGTATCGCAAAAAGTAGTAAACCTATCCAAGTTTAAACCAGACCTATCCGGCAAATGTTGTTTTAAACCATGAAGCCGGGTAACAACCACGGTGACCAAAAGACACCGAACCGGAGGCGCTCCGTCGATGCGCCGAAACACAGGAGACCGCATCACAGACCTGCATTGAAACGGATTGTCAGGTTACCGCGATCAATCGCGAACCATCAAACCCAAGCTGCTCACCGCGCTTGGCATAGCCAAGCGGGTTAGAAATGACGCGGCAACCATTTAGCAAGTAGTCAACGCGGCAATGCAAATGGCCGTGCAGCCACAGATCGGCCTGACCCACTAGATCGTCCAAATTGTTGCAAAATCCCGCCGTACCCGGGGTTAGGCCGTAGCGCGGATCG
>JANYBL010000076.1 GCA_025360815.1 Burkholderiales bacterium | reverse complement strand
GATAGCTCCTAGTGACTGGAGTTCAGACGTGTCTCTTCCGATCTGGAATGTGTTCCCCACACGCGTGGGGATGAACCGGTCGCAGAGTCGTTACAAACATTGCTGGCCTCGTGTTCCCCACACGCGTGGGGATGAACCGCGGTCAGGCCATCGGATTGCACCGCAAACGAAGTGTTCCCCACACGCGTGGGGATGAACCGCCGTAAAATATTAAATTGGTACTCTCGACATTGTGAAGTCGCCCCGTTTCCACGGACACCTTATTGCTACACACACGACAACGGGGTCAGGTATTTCATCTTGAATAAACTTTCCTAATGGACAACGGGGCCTACCGTTGAGTTTGTGGATGACAAGGCCGTAAGTCGCAATCGTAGGGCGCAGTGGGTGTAGCGATTTGTGCCGCATGCCACTTTAAGTGATTCCTTGCGCTATTTGCGGGATAAGAAAGTCAGTTGCTTACCGGTGGTTAACAATCAATAGCTGAATAGCAATTAAATTAATTTTTTAATTTCCGAACCCCAATATCCACGGCACTCCTCTGCGCTTATGCTCCAAACGCAGCACCATTGACATGAGCGGCAGACGCCATTCACGCCGCCTCAATAAACGCTTCTAGGTTCACACCTTGGAAAATTGTGAAATCAGCAACGTTTCTCGTCAACAAGCCGTAACCATCGTGTAGGGCGGTGGCAGCGATGATGGCATCATGTGCGCCTGCGGTGAAACTTTTTGGCAGCCCCGCAATCATGCGTGCGTGAGTTCGTGCAATCGGCATCGAAAATTCCAGCACCGGCACGGAGGCAAGTAGATTTTCAACAAAAGCGCCCCGCCGGGCACGACGCTGGGCGGTGTTGGCGCGGTCCACGCCCACCAACAATTCGCTTGCTGTCACAGCGCACATGTACGCGCCACCGTAACG
The DNA here is from genome assembly GCA_025360815.1 of Burkholderiales bacterium. GTDB lineage: Bacteria > Pseudomonadota > Gammaproteobacteria > Burkholderiales > Usitatibacteraceae > UKL13-2. The sequence continues at coordinate 30,228 of JANYBL010000076.1, read as the reverse complement.
CGCCCAACGTGAGAGGCTGAGTTTCGTGCCTGACTTTCCGGCTAGCACCCACACATCCGTATCGATAACGATACCCATATGTTAACCGCGCCAATGGCTACTTCGGCTGCGTAACTGGGAACGCGTGTCGTTGATGTCCTTTGCCATCGTTTCTCGGTCTGCGTCCAACTTTGGTCCGTTTGCAAAAAATGCATCCAGTTGATCGATTGGAAATCCGTCGGCTACAGCCACCGGCGACACCCGCGCGATGACCCGCTTACCGCGAGCAATATCCAGCACTTGGCCGTGGTACTGCACTTGACGCAAAAAATCGGACAGGCTGCGCGAGAACTCTGTAACGGTAACGGCGAGGGTAGGCATTTTTATGCTCCTAAAGAAAATCATATGACCAGTTTATTAAATTATCCACTTACGCCTTGTCAGGCGATGCTGCCCGACGGTCAGCGAGCCCTTTAGCAGCAATAAAACAAAACGGACACCCGAAGGTGCGTGTAATGATCAACTACAGGACAACGGGTTCGGATTCCATCTTGCGGGAACGCTGGCGGGTGGAGATATTGGTACCGCTATTCTTCCTGGGTCGGGAACGGTGATCGGTGCAATTGTTGGAACGAGCCTACATTCAGAGCCGAGCGACGTTTGTTGCCAAACCACGGACCCCATGAGCCACACCCCCATCAGCAAAAAATGCTACGCGCCTTGCCGACGTTTGTCAGCCACAAATTCGATGGTAGACCCTAGCCGCTGCTGGACGCTAGCCGCTGACCCTAGCCGCAGCCTCGACGCTGAATTGGCCGTAAGGAATGCCACGTTACGCCGACTACCTTGGAAACTAATTTCCGAGGCACCCACATGTTCAACTTTCGCATGCTACCCATCGCGCCACATTCACCTTGGCGCGTGGCCATGGGCGTTTGCATCGCCTTTCTGACGATTGCGCCGGGTGCCGTTATGGCTGAAGAATTGGCACCTGTTGCCGAACTGCGCCTCTACCCTACCGGGCAAATTGTTGGCGGCGGTGTACAAACCGACGTCGGAAACACCGGCCAAGCGGGCGTCTTGATCGTTTATAACCGCGCACGGCGCGGCGATAATGGTCGGCATGCGGACGAGCGCGGCGGCGGCTTCGGTATCGGCACGTTTTACGACCACTACGTAGCGTCGAACCGCCTCGGCTGGTCTCTTGGCGGACGCTTTGACGTGTTTGCATTGGGCATTGACTACCGCGATGACACACGGCAGGGCCGCAGCGATGTAATCGTCCTCCAGCCCACCGTTGGTGCAGCCTACTCAGTTCCCGTCGACAGTAACCGCTTGGTCGCCCGGTTCGGCTTGGACGTTGGCGCGGAATTGAACGCGAGAACGCGCGGTGCAGAAGTCGGCAAGGGTGCCATCGTGCTTTTCAGCGTACGGCTCTCATCACGTTAGTAGGCGCACGATAACAACCAAAGGGGCCAGTGTCGATTTTTCGTTCATGCCATCCTCCGCTTTGCTTCAGTTTGAAGCGACATGGATCCCACCTCACGCACTGATGCTTTAGCGCCGGTCTTCACAACACCACGTTTCTGCTCGCCCGTCATAAACCCCATCGGCCGCTTTGGCGTCACTGGCGCGGCCGTCAACTGGGGCAGGGTGTCGAGCATGTCATTGATCGCCGTATCCTGCGATGTGAGCGGGATCCGTTTTTCTGAACGGGCGAGTCGAAGACGAAGAATGGTGTGGCCGATTGGATTTCGGTTTCGTTGAAGTTGATAAGGCAAGATCAATTTTCCCATCGGCAATTCTGCGCTTCGTTCAGATGGTGAAATGGCTCAAACGCTAGCACTGGTGCGGAGTTTGCGGCATTTTTACCAAGTTAATTTAGTCATCAAACAAAAATGGGCCATGGGCCGTTTGTAGTCCGTTTGTAGTCCGCTTGTAGGCCGTGTGTAGGCCGCGCGTTGTCCGCTTGTTGGCTGTGTCTAGTCCGCATGTTGGCTGTGTATAGGTCGTGCGTGCTGGTCGTGCGTGCTTCGTTATAATAGGCACATCCTATTTGCTGCGTACCATCATGCCCCAACCCCCAACCCTCCTCGCGCTAGAAACATCTACTGAACGCCTCTCGCTGGCCATCATGAAAGGCGAGCGTGTTTGGGTGCGCGAAGTCGATGCTGGGCAGCGGCATTCGGAACTGGCGATGGCGGAATTGGCGGCACTGTTTGCAGAGGCGAATCTTAAGCTGACCGACATGGATGCCATCGCTTTCGGGCAAGGGCCAGGCTCGTTTGTGGGCGTGCGGATTGCCTGCGGGTTAGCGCAAGGTTTGGCTCTGGGGGCGGGCAAGCGTTTGATTGCTGTGCCGACGCAGTTGGCTTTGGCGGAACAAGCATTGCTAGCACCGCCAGGCGTGAAGTCTGAAGCGGCACGAGTGCTGGTAGCGATTGATGCTCGCATGGGTGAATTTTATGTGGCCGCTTATGAACTGGATCAGACGGAAGTGGATCACACCAATCAGGCGGATCAGAAAAATCAGGCCGACGCGAGCGGTTGGCGCGTGGTGGTGGCGCCCATGTTGGCGAAGGCAGATCAACTGCCTGCCATCGCGAGTGATGGATTCTTCGGCATTGGTAGTGCGTTCGATGTGCCTGTTTTGCGCGCGCAATTGTTGGCTAGTTATGCCGGGAAAATTTCGCGTGTGCTGGAAAACCGTTTGCCGTCGGCAAGCGATGTTGGCCGCATTGCGTCACGCCAGTGGGCGAAGCTGGGTACGGCGGCCAGCATCACGCCTGAACTTGCCGCACCGCTCTATTTGCGTAACCATGTCGCGATGACGATTGTGGAACGCCAAGCCTCAAAAGCGCTACAGAAGCAAACACAACAAGCGAAAGCTGTCGCGTGAGTGCCGTCTTTTCTGCCCCACCAGAGCAGTGGAACGCCCCGCCAGCGTTGGCGTTCCGAGCATTTTCTGAGGCGGATGTGTTGAAGGTGGCAGCCATTGAAGCCGATGTTTATGTATTCCCTTGGTCGGCGGGAAATTTCCGCGATTCACTGTTCAGCGGTTATCGTTGTATCGGCGCGTGGGTTGATAAAGAGTTGGTGAGCTACGCAGTGGTGATGACAGCACTCGATGAGGCGCATTTGCTTAATTTAGCCGTTGCCAAAGACTGGCAGCAGCGCGGCGTGGGCGCTTTGATGTTGACGCACATTATCGAAGAATTGAAAGCAATCCCGTTGGAGATGATTTATCTGGAAGTGCGGCCCTCTAACTTGGCAGGCCGCAGGCTTTACGAGCGCTTTGGCTTCAAGCAACTCGGGATGCGCCCTGACTACTATCCTGCGCTCGCGGGGCGCGAGGATGCGTTGTTTCTCGGGCTCAATATTGTTCCCGGCCTCAATATTGCACCGACAAAAAATACCTGAAAAATCCACGAAAAAATCTGACAGCCAAGCGATGAAGACGATATGAGGGTAGACGAAGACTATTTGCGCGAGTTGGAGCTGTGGCCAATGTTTGCGCTTAAGCGGTCGTTCGAACCGGCGCCGCGCGAACATGCGGATGCCGACATAACCGAACGATCACCACAAACAGATACAACATCACGACTGCCAAATTCTGACGGCGGGAACGCCTCAAGAATGGCTCCCAGAGCCGAGTTTCAGGCTATTCCTGCAGGTGCGCTGGCATCATCGGCATCGACGCCGCGTCCAAATTTAACGCCGCGCGATCCTTTTGCAAAGCCAGTCGCAGCGCCCGCAGCCATGCCTTTTGACCCCGAACGGGCAGCCCGTATCGCGGCACTCGACTGGGCGGGGCTTGAGGCGGAAGCGGCCAATTGCCAAGCTTGCGGCTTATGCAGCCAGCGCAAACAAGCTGTCTTTGGTGCAGGGGCCAAAGATGCGCCGTGGTTGCTGATTGGCGAGGGGCCTGGCGAGGACGAGGACCAGCAGGGCGAGCCGTTTGTCGGCCAAGCGGGAAAGCTTTTAAATGCGATGCTGGTCTCCGCTGGCTTGCAACGTGGCCGCGACGTTTATATCGCCAACGTGGTGAAATGCCGCCCGCCGGGCAACCGCACACCGTCGGCAGCAGAAGCCGCAGCCTGTGCACCGTTTCTAGATCGGCAGATTGAACTCATCAAGCCAAAGCTATTGTTGGCGCTAGGTAAAACTGCCGTCATGCGTTTGACCCAATCAGATGCCAGCATGGCGAGTTTTCGGGGTCAGCAGCACCGTTACAGCCTCAATGGACGCGATATTCTGATGGTGGCGACCTACCACCCCGCTTATTTGTTGCGAAACCCTGTCGAAAAGCTGAAAGCGTGGGAAGATTTGGTGTTCGCAAACAAAACGATGAAGACGCTGGATGGTAGCGAATAATCCAATCGGGCTTGAAATTTAGAAACATGGCACTATTTATTGATCATAGCTAATTGAGCAATTGTCGCTCTAATTTCTTCGGGAGAGATTTGTGAAAATATCACTGCATAATTTTTCAGTAGCGTTTTCAGTAACGCTTGGCTTGATCGCGGCTACACTATTGTCTGGCTGCGGTTATAACGATTTCCAAACCAAAGATGAGGCCGTGAAAAAGGGCTGGGCAGAGGTGCTCAATCAATATCAGCGCCGCTCGGACTTGATTCCCAATCTGGTTGCCACCGTCCAAGGTTATGCGCAGCAGGAAAAAGATGTATTGCTCGGCGTGACGCAAGCGCGCTCGAAAGTGGGCTCGATGAACCTGACAGCGGATGCGCTCAATAATCCTGAGGCGATGAAAAATTTCCAAAAAGCGCAGGGTGATTTATCGTCTGCATTGTCGCGCTTGATGGTGGTTTCTGAAAATTATCCGCAACTCAAATCGGATGCGAATTTCCGTGAGCTGCAATCACAACTCGAAGGTACTGAAAACCGCATTACTACAGCGCGGAAACGCTATACCGATACGGTTGAGGCTTACAATATTTTGGCGCGTCAGTTCCCGTCAAACCTGACGGCCATGATGTTTAGTTACAAAGAAAAACCCCAGTTCACGGTAGAAAACGAAAAGGCAATCTCGACCGCACCGAAAGTCGATTTCGCGCCTAAAGCGGCGCCGGATAAATAACCCGCCTGCGATTTCGATTTGATTCGACTCATAAAAGCGTAGCGTGGTTTTCCAGCTTGTTTCTGACAATAGGGTTGTGAACTCGTCCCGCCAATTCGAGTGGCGCGCGAGCGCCGCCGCGTTTGCGTTCGCAGGGCTGTGTGCGTTGCTGCTCGCGGGTTTGGCTCATGCGGCTGGTAGCGCGGTTGCCGAAGGAGATTTTCAACCCGTTCCGAAACTCGTGAAGCGCATAACTGATACAACCGCCACATTATCTGCCGCCGATGAAGCCCGAATCGAAGCGCGGCTTACAGCCTATGAAGCGGCCAAGGGCGCGCAGATCGCTGTGCTGATTGTCGCCACGACGCAGCCGGAAACGATATTTGACTATAGCTATCGTGTGATGACAGATTGGAAATTGGGACGCAAAGGCGTCGATGATGGCGTGCTATTTGTCATCGCCAAGAATGACCGCAAAACACAGATTTTGCCGGGGCTCGGGCTCACCGGATCGCTTACGGACGCGATGTCCAAGCGCATTCTGGTTGAGGTTGTCGCGCCGAAATTTCGAGCTGGAGATTTTGCAGGCGGTATTGATGATGGCGTGGCGAAAATTATCAGTGTGATCGATGGCGAGGCTTTGCCTGCGCCGCCCAACAAGCGGGTCGCCACACAAAATGTGAGCTATGAACATTACGCTTGGCTAGGATTTTTGGCAGCGATGTTTGTTGGCCCGCTGTTACGGTCCATGCTCGGCCGATTTTTGGGCGCGTCAGTCACGGGTGGCGTGGTGGGCGCGGCAGCATGGCTTATCGCCGGGGGCTTGCTGTTCCCGATAGTGGCGGGTGTGATTATTTTTTTGGCGGTGCTGTTGATGGGCGGAATGAATTTTGCCAGCGGTCGCGGCGGTGGGTTCAGTGGTGGCGGCGGCGGATTTGGTGGTGGCGGTGGAACGAGTAACGGCGGTGGCTTCAGCGGTGGCGGTGGTGGCTTTGATGGCGGTGGCGCTTCGGGGGATTGGTGATGCCATTTATTAAACGGTTCTTCCGCCATATTTGGATGTCCCCCATCATCCGTGACCGTCTGTTCCCGCCGCAAACGCTCGCCGGAATTGAGGCCGCTGTTACCGAAGGAGAGAAAAAACATCGCGGCCAAGTTCGGTTTGTGGTCGAGGCGGAACTGACCACTGCACAACTTTGGCACGGCCTTAGCGCAAGACAACGCGCCATTGATGTGTTTTCGCAGCTTCGGGTGTGGGATACCGAAGAAAATAACGGGATACTTATTTACGTGTTGCTCGCTGATCGCAAGGTTGAGATTGTTGCTGATCGCGGCATCCATCGACACGCGGGGGATGAGCGTTGGCGCGCCATTTGCCGCGAGATTGAGCATCACTACCGCAAAGCAGATTTCTTAACAGGCAGTGTCGGGGGCGTCGAAAAAGTTAGCGCCGAGTTAGCGCATTATTTTCCAGAACATGGTGCGCATAAAAACGAACAGTCCGATAAGCCGGTGATGTTGTAACTTGTATTGTCGAGCGTTCGGTTTGAATCGTATGACAAGCGACTAGTTGGTTGTTCATTCTTGCCCGCTCCCAGCGCCCGCACCACCCTCCGTCCCCCCACCGTTTCCGGCGCCTGCCCACGCGTCCGAGCAACTAGTAAGGACGTTGATCAAAATGCGTCACTGACTCGCCTTTTTCGATACCAATCCACGCCTCTGCATTGCCGTATGCGCGTTGGTTGCGGCGATGCCACAGGATCACGCCAACCATCGAAACTGATACGAAAGTACCAAAAATAATAATGGCCGTATTGATGTGTACATTAAACGACAGCAGCATGGCATAGAACGCGAGCATCACCAAAATACAAAAATTTTCATTAAAATTTTGCACCGCAATCGAATTCCCTGCGGATAGCAACACATGGCCGCGATGCTGTAAAAGCGCGTTCATCGGCACCACAAAGAAGCCTGCAATCGCGCCAATTAAAATCATGATGGTGAACACCATCGGCATGTAGTGTACGAGCGTCATCGCCATCACCAGCACGCCCATTGCGATTCCGGCGGGCAACACGCGCAACGATTTTTTCAGCGGAATATAGCGTCCAGCGAGCACCGCGCCAAGCGCAATGCCGAAAGCGAACACGCCTTGAAGCGTTGATGCTTTATCGAGGGGCATCCCTAAATGCTGTTCGGACCAGCGTAGCACAATGAATTGCAGCGTCGCACCCGCACCCCAAAACAAGGTCGTGACGGCGAGCGAAATTTGCCCTAATTTATCGCTCCACAGCGTAGAGAAACAATGACCAAAATTAACGATCAATTCGATTGGGTTTGCGCTTTGTTTTTCATAGCGCGCACCGGTGTCGGGTATGAATAAATTGAAAATTGCGGCGATCACATAGAAAAAAACAATTACCGCAATTGCGGCCTCGGCTGGTGTGTCGATACTGGTTTGTATAAACGGCATATCGAAAGAGAGCAAAGCTTTCGACGTTGCCGGCTTGATTAGATAGCCGCCCACCACGAACCCGATAATGGCAGAGCAAACGGTCAACCCTTCGAGCCATGCATTGGCCATTACTAATTTTTCGGGGGGTAGTAGCTCGGTAACGATGCCGTATTTAGCCGGCGCATAGGCGGCCGCACCAAAGCCAACCACACCGTAGGCGATGAGTGCAACCAAATAAGGCGGAATGCCAGCACCTGCAAAAAATTCATAGAACAACATGAACAGGCAGCCGACAACCTTGATCGTATTGGTGACGAACATGACTTTGCCTTTCGGCCACGCATCCGCAAACGGGCCGACGAATGGCGCCAAGACAACATACGAAATCGTGAAGAAAAATTTTAGAAGCGGCACCATCCACACTGGGCCATCTAGCTGCATGAGCAGTGCGATAGCAGCGATCAGTAGCGCATTGTCGGCGAGCGATGAAAAAAACTGCGCCGCCATGATGTTGTAAAAACCGCGTTTCATTGATTTGCTGGCCTATTCTTATGAGTACTTTTTCGTCCGAATCCATGATCGACGCGGGTGATGGAGTTGATTCTCTGCACAGGCTACATGCCCATCGTATTGCGAATCATACGTAACTATTTGTAACACAAATTGATGCAAGTATTGTTATCGGAAAATAAAGCTTGGTGGATCTTTGGCGCGTGCCTCGTTGCGGTCGTCTAGTTTTAATTCTTTGCTGGTATCGATCGCGCAAAGGGCAATGAAGCAAAGTGCTAACTTGGTAATTTCTTGCGGTGTCATCGGCCGTTGCCGGTCTAGCTTTGCCCGAAACGCTAGCATTGGCGCGGTCTTTGGGGCAACATAGTCTTCCGGATCAAGCCGATCCCGCACTTTAATTTCTTCCAGTGTTTGAATTTCTGCGGGCCCTTCGCTGGCTCTGCGCTTCGCTATTTCTTCTTTCTTTTGGGCGCTAACCACCGCTGTTTTTGCCAAACTGCGGACGTAGGTTTGGGCTTTGGTGTCCATTGCATCTATCGACATCGCAGGCATTACCCCTTGCGCAGGCTTGTCGGACGACTGATTTATTTTTTCTTGTTCGGCAGGTGCTGGTGGAGCCGATCCTTGCGCCGGCGGGGCGAAACTTAAAACCGCCATCGATAAACAGAAAGCATAAATCGATAGCGGCATTACGCTCATTGGAATAATCGTTACAACACTTCAGCAGCATGATCGGCCAAGCGCGAGCGCTCACCGCGTTGCAGCGTGATGTGGCCAGAGTGCGGCCAACCTTTGAAGCGATCTACCACATAAGTCAAACCCGACGAACCTTCGGTTAAATAGGGCGTATCGATCTGTGCGATATTACCCAAACAGACCACCTTCGTGCCGGGCCCCGCACGGGTGATGAGCGTTTTCATTTGCTTGGGTGTCAGATTTTGTGCCTCATCAATAATCAAAAATTTATTGAGGAACGTGCGGCCGCGCATGAAGTTGAGCGATTTTACTTTGATGCGTGAACGAATCAAATCACGCGTCGCGGCACGCCCCCAATCGCCGGCTTCGTCATCAGTTGAATTGAGCACATCCAGATTGTCTTCCAAGGCTCCCATCCACGGGTTCATTTTCTCTTCTTCCGTTCCCGGTAAGAAGCCAATGTCTTCACCCACCGGCACCGTGACGCGGGTGATGATGATCTCGGAATAAACTTTAAACTCCAGTGTTTGCATCAGCGCTGACGCCAATGTGAGCAGCGTTTTGCCAGTTCCTGCCTGGCCTAACAACGTAACGAAATCAATGTCCGGATCCATCAATACATTGAGCGCGAAATTCTGTTCGCGATTACGCGCGACGATGCCCCAAATATTGTTTTTCTGGTGCGTGTAATCTTTCAGCGTTTTCAGGACCGCGGTCTTACCCTCGCATGCGCCGACGATGGCATAAAACGGTTTGTCGTCGTCTTGAAAAACAAATTCATTAATGTTCAGGCTCGGTATCAACGGACCTTTGATGCGATACAGGGTGCGGCCGTGTTCTTGCCACGACTCCATGTCTTTGCCGTGCTTGTCCCAAAAATCTTTCGGTAATTCGCGCACGCCGGTGTAGAGCAAATCGGTATCTTCCAACACTTTATCGTTGAAATAATCTTCTGCCGCCACCCCAATCGCCCGCGCCTTAATACGCATGTTGATGTCTTTTGACACCAGCACCACACTACGTTTCGGATTGTGGTGCTGGACATCAAGTGCCGCCGCCAAGATTTGGTTATCTGCTTTGCCGCTATCGGGTAGGGCAGATGGAAACTCAACGCTAATTGGACGGGTTTGCAACATGAGGCGGCCGCTGGCATCACGTGTACCGAATTCTTTGAGTGGAATGCCCGTTTCAATTTCGCCATCGAGGCTTGACACAATATCGTCCAAAAACCGCGTCGCTTGGCGCGCGTTTCGGGCAACCTCTGTCATGCCTTTTTTGTTGTTGTCGAGCTCTTCCAAGGTGATCATCGGCAAATACACATCGTGCTCTTCAAAACGGAACAGCGATGTGGGGTCGTGCATCAAGACATTGGTGTCAAGCACAAAAATTTTTGTGCCGGTGTGCTTAACAGCGTTGGAGGATGATGTCGATAGAGCTGATAAGGCTTTTTTAGGTTTGGGAGCCAAAGTGAAATCCTCTCGGGTAAAACGCACGGTTGACGGAAGGAGCATTGAAGCAAGAAACGATAAAACAGGATACAAGGACGCGGAACGACAAATTTACATTCCCAAAAGCGAAAAACCCTCTGGCGGCAGTTGCCGTAAGAGGGGTTTTCGTTAAAAAACAGTGGTTCAATTCGGGGGCGTATAAAAGTATAAATTTTTGGGAGCAAATAATCTGAAATGATTATGACATGGTTTTTAGTTCGTTTTAATTTGCAATGCGGCGGCCAAAACTTCCTCTGCATGGCCATCAACTTTTACGTTGCGCCATTCTTTGAGCACTTCGTTTTTCGGTCCCATAATGAAGGTCGAGCGCTGAATGCCAAATACTTTTTTGCCATACATGTTTTTTTCTTTAATCACATCAAAAAGCTTGCACATCGTCTCGTCTGAGTCGGACAACAAATCGAATGTAAAGCTCATTTTGGCTTTGAATTTTTCGTGGCTGGCCACCGTGTCACGCGAAACGCCAAACACTAAGTAGCCAGCAGCTTTGAATTGCACATTCAAATCCCGAAACGCCGCGCCCTCGATGGTGCAGCCGGGGGTGTCGTCTTTTGGGTAAAAATAGACGATGTAAGGATGGCCACGAAACGCTGCGCTGGCAAAGCGTTGGCCACCGGTGGCGGCCACTTCAAAATCGGGGATGACGAGTAAAGTCACGGTCTGGCTCCTGTTGGTTAAGTTGTTCTATGGATCGAGTGCAGTAGAAAACATCAATTAAAAACTATGATTGAAAACTATGACAGCCGCGAGACAATAAAGTGCCAGAGCCACTGAATAAAGTGCCAAAGCCGCTGAAGTTTTTGTCCATTTTAAAATTGCGCGCTCTAGCGTGTTCCCTAAGCTGCATGTTCGATAATCGGCAAAAATGGCTTGCCCTGTAGCAACAATGTCCCGCTGCGTCCGGCAATTTCACCGTGCTCGGTTGCAAAATAAGGCAACACAAGATGTGAATTGCCGTCCTTATCCAAGTTACGCGGCAGTGATTCGTATAGCGATTGCGTCGGCACTAAATCATAGCCTTGTGCTTTCCAGCCGCTTAGCAATTTTTCAAACGCATGCTGCAAGCGCATCCCTTCCAGTTCGGCGTGTAGCGTAAAAACATGGGTGTTCAGGTTTCCATAGCTTGGGCACGTTTCGGTCAGCGTCAATAATTTGTCGGCAACATTGGCTTCAGTAACGCCGTCAACCCCAACGAGTTCATCCAAGGTCGGCAAAGTAGAGGGCAGCTGCGGGCAGTTGATAATTTCGCCGTTAACCACCGGGAAATGTGGTGCGGCGACACTTGGTTCCGCCCGGCCATCGGAGCAATAGTCAAATCCCAATTCTTGCGTTAGCCGCAATGCATACTTTGACATCTGCCACCCTGCTGCGCCATGGGTTTTTGCGGGCGTTTTAAAAATATCGCAAAACCGATTTTGCGCTGCCATCATTTCCCGCTTGGTCCATTCCGCGCTCGCGTTGGCCACGCCGTCCTGCCATTTGACGTGATCCCAAGTGTGGATGCCACATTCGAAGCCTTCGTCGCGGGTTTGACGCATGATGTCAGCGCAACGTTTGCCAATGTCCGGCCCGGGCAACAGCGTGCCATAGAGCAGGGTGGGGAAGCCGTAATGCTGCACAACCGATGTGCGCTTCACTTTCCCCAGAAAGCCTTTTCGGAAGACACGCTTAATTGCACGCCCGGTGTGGTCAGGCCCCAAGCTAAATAAAAACGTGGCGCCAGCTTGGTGTTTTTTAAGCAGCGCGATTAAGTTTGGCACACCGATTTTGGTGCCTTTCAGTGTATCGACATCAATTTTGAGCGCGAGGGATTTTTTATTTAAATTCATAGGTGCAATTATGCCAGCCGTACAAGGTTGTCGCCAATTCGCGACGTACTAAACAAGGCGAGCCAGATGACTTTCTCCCAGCCCTTCTTGTGCAGGAGCAGGGCTGTGTCGATTCAGACGAAGCGCGAAGTCGAACAGTTGTTGCCCAAGGCTACGACCGCTATCGGCATCGATGTCGGCATCGCTAGATTCGCCACCATGAGCGACGCGAGCTTCATCGCGCCGGTCAGCAGCTTCAAGAAGCATCAGCAACGCCTGGCCCGTTACCAGCGCCGCATGAAGTACAAGGTCAAGTTCAGCAAGAACTGGAGAAAGGCGAAAGCCCGCGTCCAGAAGATTCACCCCGGCAACGCCAACGGCCTCGCCTGATACGTCGTGCGCCAATTCGCCACATCGGTGAGCATGATGTCGGCCAACGCACGTAGCCGCGCATTGAGCCGTGCGTACTCGATGGGGTCGTTTAACATCGCGTGCTTCAAACGCTCCAACCGCGCCACGGTCGTCTGTGAGCGATGGGCGATGCCGGCAAAGTCACCCTGCATGCGTATGCCGTATAGCGCTGCACCAAGTGCGGGCAGCACGGCGGTCGAAAACGTGACCACTTCGGTTAAGCCTACTTTACCGATGCTCCCCATCGGTAATCCGGTGAGCTTGGCGATAATCCACACCGCGCACGCAAAGATGGTGGCACCAAACAAAAATTCGCCCGCATGATGCAGCCGATGCTCCAGTTTATGCATGCGCGTCGCGTTGCTGCGCTGATACGCCGCCTGATCGTCGATGAGTGCCAACGCTGCGGCAGACACGCGCGAGAGATACGCCACATTTGCCACTGCATGCGGCAGCGCGATTTCACGCGCGGTGGCGCGGGCCAACCAACCCACCCAACCGGGGATCGACGCGGCATCATGCGTGGCCTGCGCGGTATGCGCGCGTAAGGTGAGATCGCCCAGCAAGCTCGTGAACGAAATCGCACGTAGTTGCTCGGCCAAGTGGCGGTTATCCATCCAGCGCTCGTGCCAGCCAAAGCGGGTGCCCGCCTTGGTGTTGGTGAGTATCAGCGCGATGCATACGAGTTCCGCGCAAATGATCGGTAACTTGAATGCGGGTGCCAGCAAGCCGCCCAAGGCCAGTACCACCGCTAAGGCGGCCAGGCCAAAATTTGCCACAAAGCCCGAACGGAATATCTGCGCGTAATAGGTTGCCGCTGCATCGGCTATACCGAAGCGTTTAGCGAGCGCACTGGCGAAGTGGGAAGCAGGTGCACGGGGTGCATGTTGTGCATCAGGTGAATGCGGTACAGGTTCTGCATGTTGTGCATCGGGCGCACTGTCGGTGTGCAGAGCGCTCGCGACAAACTGTGTCAGTGCAGCGGTGCTATCGGCTGCCTGCGGCGCGCGCAAATCCGTGCGCGATATTTTTCTTACACCCGCCAAGGCCAGCAACATTGGGTAAGGTAAGGCGGAGGTAGAGCGACGCGCTTCGGCACGATAGAAATGCGCCAGCATGCGGCGGTCGATGTTGTTATCCGGCGGCGCGGTCAACGCATGCACGACTACGCGAATACCTTTTTCAGCGGGAAGGCGCGGCACGATTTCGACCGAGGGCTGTTCGATTTCCGCATCTGAAAAGCCCGTCCACAAGCACTCAGTTGCTGCGGTGGGGGCGGTGGCGTTGGTAGAAGAATACTCACCGGCGTGTATGTGAATCACCGGAATATGCCGCGCCACCGCTTCTGCCACCACACGCGCCGTGCCGCCACGCCCGCGCCCTGGGTCGCCATCCCACACGGCCAGTAACACATCGCACTGCTCCAATAGCAAACGTCCCACGGCTTCGTAGGCGCCGTCGCGTTTGGTGGGTTCGACGTGCTCGCCATTGAGCTCAAACACGGCGGTCATTCGGCCGAGCAGCGCCACAAATTCGTTGTGCGTTCTACTGGCTTCAAAATCATTCGCGTACACCTCGCGCGCAAACGGTAAGCACGCATCCACCCGCCAGCCTGCCGCGAGTGCGGCTTGTGCAACGATGGTGTCTGCACCATCGGCCACGGCGGAAATCATGCGTAGTTGCGGCGTCGCGTGATCGAAGAGGGACTTATGTTTCTCCTGCTCGGCCGTCATTGCTTTTGAAAGTTCGGCGAGTGTCGCATCCACCGTTGCCCGCAGCGCGCTCAAGTCAACGCCCTCAAGCCGATGCAGGCGATGCCCAGTCACGCCAACGGTGAGACAGAGGCGGGGTTTGATGTGGGTACTTTGGCTCATTTTGCTCATCCGTTGAAGCCTGCGCGTTTCACCAGCGCCGCGTAGCGCAAGTCGCTCCTTAGCGGGTCCAATCGCGGCCCACATTTCAGCCACGACGCGTGCTGGTCGTAGCTATCCACCATCGCCTCCAGCGTGGCAAAGGCATCCTCATGCCGCCCCAATTCGACTTGCGCAAACGCGATATTGAGTCGCGACATACGCTCCGGCGAAGCAGTCGCATGCACCTCCAAAAAGCCCGCCCAACCTTCGTCCGCGTATCGATGACGAAGCAGCGTGCCCATATCAACATCACCGCGCAGCTCGAATGATCGTGCGACAGCCTCTACCGCGCCTTGATGTTCACCGAGGCTCGTCAGCACGCTACCCAATTGCCAATACGACAACCAATACGATTCATCCATCGCAAGCGCATCCTCCACCCGGCGTCGTGCTTCCACATGATCGCCACGCCACTGGGCGACGAGCGAATAATTGATGCGCACCTGTAGCCAAAGCGGTGCTAATTGAATTGCCCGCGCGTACAGGGCATCAGACTCAGCAAACTGCCCGTCTTCCATCAAACGAATCGCGAGTGTGCGTAGCGCTTCGGCATCGTTTGGCGCGAGCGCGACTGCGAATTCGGCTTTGCGCATCGCCTCAGCGCGATCACGTTCAACCAGCGCCGTAAGCCAAGACAGCAGAATCTGTGGCGCCAGTAAGTTAGCGTCGAGCACCAGCGCCCTCTCGGCAGACGCGCGCGATCGCGCCGAGTAAGTCAGAACAGTCTGGCCGTCCGACCCAAAGCTTGCGCCATAAAGCGACATGCCGTGCAATGCATCGGCAAGGCTGGCGTGTGCGGCGGCATAATGTGGGTCAAGTGCGACAGCTTCTTCAGACAGCGCAATGGCGCGCGCAAGATCGGCAGGGCGGCGCTTCTCGCGATAGAAACGCGCTTGCAATACCAAGCGCTGCGCTTCGGGGTTCTCGGTGCGTTTGGTAGTGGCCTCAATGATCTCGGCGGAGATGACTTCTTTTAGCGCCTCGCGTTCACCAAGCAATGTCGTGCGCAATTCCTTCACCACCGATTGCGCAATGTCATCTTGTACCGCGAAGATGTCGTCTAAGGTGCGGTCGTAGGTCTCGCTCCAAAGCTGAAAGCCATCCTGCGCTTTAATGAGCTGCACGCTGATGCGCACACGGTTGCCGCTTTTGCGCACGCTGCCTTCGAGTACGGTGGCGACGTTTAAGATGCGGCCGATTTCTTCCACTGTGGATTGCTTGCCCTTGAAGCTGAACGCAGACGTACGCGCCGCAACGCGCAAGCCTTTGATTTTGGCAAGTACGTTGAGCAGTTCGTCTGCGAGTCCATCGGAAAAATACTCATCATCAGCACTGGCGCTGCGGTTGGCGAAAGCCAGCACCGCAATCGATGCGATGGCATCGACGGGCTTGATCGCCGCGCCAAGACCTGCCGCGTCATTCGCGGTGGCATGCTCATCGGGGAATTCCATCCCTGCCTTGCGCAGCCCTTCAAGGACGTGCTCGACCAAGAGTGTCGGCAGCCCTCTGGCGAGGAATAGGTCGCGTACGCGCGCGGGAAACTCTGGGTTCGATGCTAGCAGTTCGCGCAAGGTTTTTGTTGCGGCTTCTTGCTCGCCGAGTTGCCCGTGGCACGCGACGATCATCGCGTCGATGTTGTAGTAGTCCGATCGTTTGATATTGCGGGCGATGGCAAGCGCCCCGCGATAATCGTGCTGCCGGTAAGCGTTGAAGCAAAGGGGCGCCCAGTACCAATCGGCATGGTTAGGATTGAATTGCCGGACGCGTTCGATAATGGCGCAACCAGTCTCCCAATCGCCCCCATAGGCGATCACGAGGCCCATTCTCGCGTTGGTGCTGGCATCCATAGGATTCAAAGCAATGGCACGCTCGGCGGCATGGCGAGCAGCCTGGAATTCCGCGCGGTAATGCTGAACCATGGCCAAGGCGTTGAATGCGCTGTGATTGGCGGGGCCAAATTCCACTGCCCGCGTCGCTGTTTGCAGCGCCCGTTGCAAGGAGTCAGGCCGTGGATTGAGGCCAAAGCCATATTCGTGCGCGTACATCATGGCCAGCGCAGCCAGGCAATCCGAATGCGTCGGCGCCTGCGCAACGGCGTGTTCCAAGCAATCGCGTACTAGGGCGTGTTCGGCTGCGGTCACCCGTTCGTAGTGACCGAAGCTCCTCATGACGGCCTCGTACGGGGTCAGCTGCTCGGGCGCCCGCCCGCGTAGCGTGTTGCTCATGCTGTGTGGCAGCACGCCATACGCATCGGCAACGGTCGAAACGATGCGGGGAACGAGCTCGTCCTGCAACGCGAAAATATCTTCTGGCGTGAAATGGCGATTGTAAGTCTCAGCCCAGAGATTGGCACCGGATTCGGTATCGATCAGTTGAACCGCCACACGCAGGCTGGCACCCGATTGGCGCACCGTGCCATCCATCACATAGCGCGCACCGAGTGCATGGCCGACCGCGCGCAGATCCAGGGCATCGCCGGTCAAGTGCTGGGTGGCGGCTCGCGCAATCATGCGCAAATATGAAAACCGCGACAGCGCCGTTATGATTTCTTCGGACAGCCCGTCCGCCAGCCCCGTGAGGTCGGTGCTGGTGCCGCGATACTTGAACGGCAGCACGGCGACCCAAAACCCTTCATTCGCCTGGTTGGCGGCGGTCTTCGTCGACGCGGATAACGTGCCGTTCGCGCTGCCCTCTGTATGGTTTGCATGATTTGCATAACCTGCATGGTTTGCATGGGGCAGCCGTTGCCTCAGCGTTCGGCTTGCCGAACGAATTCCCACCTCAACCTCAAGCATTGGCGGAGCTTCCAGGCCGTTTTTGCCCGGAGACGCGCTTCCAGCAAGGAGTTTACTTATTCGACCTGCAAACGCGGCAAACGCGCTTTCATCGTTGAGCCGCGACCACTGCCGCGCCCGAAACGCATCCGGCACGCGTGCGGCGGGTTCAAGCGAATCATCCAGCATCACCGGCACAAAAAATGTTGCATCGTCGGCCATCAAGTGCGAACGATCCACGGCTAACTTCCACTCCAAGCGAAAGTAGCCCTCGCCGCGCGCATTGGTGTTGGCCGAAATCATCGGCACGAACAGCGCGCATTCTTTGATCTGTTTGCGAATCGATTGATCCCAAGCATCGCCACCACGAAGCTCCGATTGATCGAACCACACCTCCAAGCCTTGCGTGCGCAGAGCGTCGCAAATGCGCCTTGCGGTGTCGGCATCTTGTGAGGCGTAGGAGAGAAAGATCGCTTGGCTGACTGTCATTAATGCTGAGCGGCTATTGCGCGCAGTTGTGAGAGGAGTATGGGAATGTCGTCTTGGATGATGCTCCACAGCGTATCGTTATCGATGCCGAGATAGCCGTGGATCAATCGATTGCGCGTGGCGACAATCATGCGCCACGGAATTGCCGGGTGTGCCGCGCGAATCGCTTCGGGCACATGCGTTGACGCTTCACCCAGGAGTTCGAGATTTCGCAAGGTCGCGTCGTAGTTGAGGCTGCTCGCAACAAACTTAATCTGGTCGAATCCCTCAGTGTAGGTCAGCACGTTCTCGGCAAAACCAACCATAGCATGTAGATAAAAGCGCCACTCGCGCACCAGAGGCTCAGACATTGATCGCCTCGGCTTCGATGATGGGACGTAGCTCAATTCGCAGGGCTTTTTCGGTGACTAAATCCACGCGCAGACCGAGCGCATCTTCCAACGCAAACTGCACACCAAAGTAGCGTGCGGAAGTTGCAGGGCCGTCAAACGCGACAAGCACATCGACATCACTCGTCGGTGTGGCCGTGCCGCGTGCGTGCGAGCCGAACAGCGCTAAGCGTGCAAGCGCGAACTCGCTGACAAGCGTAGGTTTGACACGGGCGAGGATGGTGAGTGCGGATTGCGTATTCATTTTAGGGGTGGAGGCCGCGCTAAATTGGGTTGATGAATAGCTGTTAGTTTACCATTGGGACGTGCGTGTAATTGGGGGCGGAGGATGTGGGAGAGGCAGTGGGACAGGGGGAGGCGGGTTCGATGCGCGATTGCGGTTTAATGGGGGTTGGTGGCTTGGCTCATGCGCCAAAGCCCATTTTGCGTAGCAAGGCGGGCCAGCGCGGGTCTGCGTAGAGGCTCTCGTACACCCAGTTGGTCTTGAGGAATGCAAGACCAGAGTCGCGTTGCTCGTAAGCGCGTTCGAGCCACTCGAATGCGCGATCACGGTCCTTTCGCGCTGCGTAGTTCATCGCAATCTGTACGGCGGCGCGATGCTGGAGATTGTCAACAAGTTGCGTGAGTGCCTTGTCCGCTTCTACAAAATTCCCTTGCAACGCATAAATGATGCCAAGCGAATTTAGTCGTGCCCATTCTGCCGATTCGCCTTCTGCCATTGAGACGGCCTCGGCGTGTCGCCCCTGACGTTCGAGACAGACGGCGAGCCGCCCGCGAACGTTCACTGATTTAGGCGAGAACTCCAACATTTTGCGAAACTCGGATTCAGCTTCGGTCTGCTTGCCCATGGCGACGAGCGCCTGACCGAGATCGCGGCGATTGCGTTGATTTAAGGGATCAAGATCGATGGAGCGCAAGCCATAGGTGAGCGCTTGTTCGTTCTTGCCGAGCGCGAGATAAAGCATCGACGCACTGGCGAGCGCGTCCGCGTCGTCCGGCGCCAACGCTAGTGCGCGCTTCACTGCTGCTTCTGCGCGTTGCCAATCCCACGCGTAGAAATTCATGTGCCAAACCAGCGCGACGTGCGCATCTACCAGATTGGGATCGAGTTCAATGGCTTTGAGGGCGGCCTCGCGCGCTTCTTCATTCGCTGCAACCACCGGGGCATCGCCCAGCGCGGCGGCGAAGGTCAAGCCGCGTGAGAGCCATGTCCACGCCATCGCAAATTCAGGGTCGATCACCAGCGCCTGCCGCGCGTACGCCACACCTTGGTTCAAATCAGACACACCGGCACGGCTGATGAAAAAGCGCGATTGCATCAGCAAGCGAAGCGCTTCCACATTTGCCGTACGGCCTCTCGCCGCCTCGGCAATTTCGGTTTGAATAGAGGGGACGTTGGTTGCTTGCTGCGTTCGCCCCATCAACGCAATGCGCAATTCCTTCACCACACTTTGCGCGATATCGTCTTGTACAGCGAAAATATCGTCCAGCGTGCGGTCGTAGGTCTCGCCCCAGAGGTGGCTCGCGTCGTCTGTCTTGACCAATTGCACTGAGATGCGCACGCGGTTTCCCGATTTGCGCACGCTGCCTTCGAGCAGTGTCGCTACGTTGAGCTTCGCACCGATGGTGGCTGCATCATCGCTCTTGCCTTTGAAGGCAAACGAAGACGTGCGCGCGATCACGCGCAAACCCTTGATCTTGGCAAGTACGTTGAGCAATTCGTCGGCGAGGCCATCAGAGAAGTATTCGTCATCGGCGCTGGCGCTGCGGTTGGCGAAGGCTAAGACGGCGATGGAGGGGATGGTGTCTTTGGTGGGCGGCGTTGCATTCGCGAGCGCGCCGCCACTTTTCAACCCGTCGTCCCCGCTTAGTTTGGTAACTGTGCGGGGACGACGGGCACTAGCGTTGATGCCAAACTCATCACCTGGCGCGGCGTTTGCGCCATTTTTGCCCGGAGACGCGCTTCCAGCAAGGAGTTTGCCTATTCGACCTGCAAACGCGGCAAACGCGCTTTCATCGTTAAGCCGCGACCACTGCCGCGCCCGAAACGCATCCGGCACGCGTGCGGCGGGTTCAAGCGAATCATCCAGCATCACCGGCACAAAGAACGTCGCATCGTCGGCCATCAAGTGCGAACGATCCACGGCGAGCTTCCACTCCAAACGGAAGTAGCCTTCGCTCCGCGCATTGGTATTCGCTGAAATCATTGGCACGAAGAGCGCACATTCTTTGATCTGCTTACGAATCGAGGCATCCCACGCATCGCCACCACGAAGCTCGGATTGGTCAAACCATACTTCAAGACCAGCGGCGCGCAAGGCGTCGCAAATACGACGTGCGGCGTCGGCATCTTGTGAGGCGTAGGAGAGAAAAATGGCTTGGGTCATGTGGGTGATGCGTTCGCAGGCTTCACGTGTCACGCAGCCCGCAATAAGAACTCAACCTTGATGGCGTCGTAGGGAAACTCGATTGCATCATCGTCGGTGCGGCGCACCAGCCCCGCCTGAATCAAGGCGATGATGTCGCCGTGAACCGCCTTTACGTCACGTTCAACACGTCGAGCCGCTTCGCGGATCGACATCGGCCCCGCGCCTGTCAACGCACGCAACAACTCCCAGCGCTTGGCCGTCAATACTTTCCACAGTAGCTCCGGGGTCGCGAAGGAAATCGTGTTGCGTTGAGGCTTGCCACCTTGCCACGCGGCCTTGAAGGCGTTGTACGCCACAGCAGGCTCCTTCACTTCAAGTGTGACTGTTTTCATCTTGAAACCTCCGAATGTCGCGTTGAAAATCCGCCACCAGTTGATCTACATCGATAAACGTGTACGCACGTTCACGTGCCCCGACATGCCGATGATCGCCTTTGCCAGATTCGTTGTCGTAGCGAATCACGCACTGAGCATCGACCACAAACGCCAGGCGATATTTAAAGCGATGACGTGACCCCGGTAGTGCGGCAGGCAGTTGCCAGATCACCAGTTCCGCAAAAGACGACTCGCTGTAGACAATGCGCGAATCAATCAACGAATTTGCGCGGGACTTGGCTTTGGGCGGCATGTTGGAGAGAATAACAACACGTGCCGCCTGTTGTCAATGACGACACCAGGTTTGGCCTCAATACGGCTCACCGCACCACCGTTCGCGCTGAGCCAGACGAAGGATCAGGGAAACGGTGAATATTTTGCCAAGTGAACAGCGTTGGGTTTAGCCTGCATATTTCATGGGGTCGCGTCATTTCGCTAACCCGATCCGCTTGAGAAGTACGTCATAGCGCGGGTCGCCGCGCAGTGGTGCGGAGAATGGGTCGTTTCTCAACAACGCCAAAGCCATCTCCTGGGCGTCGAATGCGCGTTCTAGCGCGGCAAATGCCGCATCCCGGTTGCCGAGAGCACCTTCGAGTAGCCCGACAGAGTACTCGCCGAATTCTTCGCGGCCACGCGCTTTCAGCCACGCCAGCTCCTGTTTGGCCTCAGTGAGCTTGCCGGTCTTGGCATAGGCCCATCCCGCTTGCAATCCTAAATCGCGCCCTCCTGTTCGGCCACGCGCTTTGGCGACGAGTGCCAGTGCGTCGGTGTAATTGCCGTTCGCGGTGTGTGCAACCGCGAGCCAGTTAACACTGGACGGATGGTCTGGTTCGAAGGCGTAAACCTTTTTCGCGTTGTCGAGCGCAAGTTGCGTTTTTCCGGCTTCGTGATACGCGCGTGTTAGTACCGCAGCGTAGATGATTGCCTGCGGTTCTAGGGTGATCGCTCGACGGAATTCAGCAATCGCCTCATCGTGCCGTCCCATCGGCAGCAAGTAAAGCAGCGCATACCGAAACCGCGTCTCTGCGACATTGGGGTTGAGCGCAATTGCTTTCTCAAAACCCTGCCGTGCGGGCTCCCATTGCCACCCCATTGCCATAACAGATGCCTTCGCCGCATGCGCCTCTGCGCGTGCCGGGTCGATAGCCAATGCGCGTTCAGCCGCCACGAGCGCCAATGGCAGCACATCCTTCGGACGCCGGTATCCGTTAAAGGCGGCAATGGAATAGGTGTTTGCCAAGGTGACATACGCCATCGCGAAGTTGGGGTCGAGCTTCACCGCTTGCTGAAAAAATTCCACAGCACGCGCTAAATTATCGCCACCGCGCTTAAGGTAGAGGTATTGGCCCTTGAGATAAAGCTGATACGCCTCGTTGTTGTCGGTGAAGTGCTTGGCGAGCAACTGTTGCGATTCACCGGAAAGATTTAGCTGCAATTTGCGCGCGATCTCGGCGGCGATGTCGCGCTGTGTGGCCAGCAAATCCGCCATCTTGCGCTCGTACTTTTCGCCCCAGAGCGACTTCTTGTTGCGTACATCCACCAGCTCCACGCTGATCGATAAGCTCTCGCCACGCTGCACCAAGCGGCCGGTCATCACCGCCGCCACCCCCAGCTCTGCGCCTACCTTGAGCGGATCGGCATCCTTGCCCTTGAAGCGAAAGGCCGAGCTTGCCGGGCTGACTTTCAGTTTGGGCACTTGTGAAAGTTGGTAGATCAGCGTCTCGGCCAAGCCATCGGCCAAGTAGTCGGTGTCGGTATCGGCGCTCTTGGTTTGGAAGGGCAAGACGGCGATGGAGCCAATGGCCTCGGTGCTGGTGCGCGTTAAGGTGACGGTGGCGGTGATGAGCGCCGCCACGAGTGAGAGGGCAATGCCGATGATGAGATTGCGACGGGTGTTGTTTTTTGGGGGTGAGCGGAGTGACGGCGGGTTCGTGTGAGCGCCACTGCTCTTCAACGTGTCATCCCGCCCGAGGTTGGCCGATGCGTCGGGATGCAAGCTCGAACGTTCTCCCGACGGCGGCGAGACTTGGGCACCGGCCTTCGCCGGTGTGGCGTCTTTGGTGGGTTGCGGTGTGATCGGGTGAGCGCTGTTGCTGCCCAAGCCATCGTAGGGTGGGCGAAGCGGAGCGTGCCCACGCGGTTCGGGTATGTCGTCGGACGGGGGATCGGTGGGCACGCTACGCTTTACCCACCCTACGGCTGGTGGGCTGTTTGAAGCATTTTTGCTTTGAACGCCGCTCCCACCAACGACTTTCGCTACCCGCGCCGCAAACGCCTCAATCGATTCCGGCGTCCCCACGCGCGACCACTGCCGCGCGCGAAACGCATCCGGCACGCGTGCAGTCTGTTCAAGCGAATCATCCAGCATCACCGGCACAAAGAACGTGGCATCGTCCGCCATCAAGTGCGAACGATCCACGGCGAGTTTCCATTCGAGGCGAAAGTAGCCTTCGCTCCGCGCATTGGTGTTGGCCGAAATCATCGGCACGAACAGCGCGCATTCCTTGATCTGTTTGCGGATCGAGGCATCCCACGCGTCCCCACCGCGAAGCTCGGATTGATCGAACCACACCTCCAAGCCTTGCGTGCGCAGAGCGTCGCAAATGCGCCTTGCGGTGTCGGCATCTTGGGAAGCGTAGGAGAGGAAAATCGCTTTCGTGTGGTTGCTCATGTTCCTTCCACCATCGCCAAAACGTCGGCAGCCGTCTGGGTCGATGCCCGCGAAACCAGCGCCGCGAGGTCGCGCGCCGGAATGTTCTGCTTGAGTGAGACAATTTTCTCAGCGAGCCCCGGTGCCATCATGTGTTCGATCACCACGCCGGCCCGCACGCTGAGCGCATCGGCGACTGCCGCAATCGCCACAGCGTTCTGATGACGGCCAGCGGCGGCTTCGACGGCGGCAATGCCAAGCAATGCGACGCCCGTTCCGCGCGGGCTGCCGACCGCTTCGTAGTGGTACACCGCATTGCGAAACGCGTTCATTGCGGCGAACGAATCGTTCGAGGCGAGCGCCGTCCAACCCATCTCACAGCACACACGCGCCACCTCGGGGATGTCGCCGACTGCCTGCAAGCGCTCGAGCGATTGTTCGTAAATGGCGGTTGCGGCGATTGTGTCACCTTTGGCAAAGGTCATCTGCGCGAGGAAACTCAGTCCGACGCCGCATACTTCGCCGTCGTCAAACGGCTCGCGGGCGGCGATGGCCTGCTTCACCAACGCGATGCCTTCATCCAGCTTGCCGGTTGCAAAGAGCTGCATGCTCTTCATGCTGCGTGTGACGGCGATGATGAAATCGTCCACGCCACCCAACGTGATCAGCGCTTGGTCGAATGCGGCACCGGCTTCTTCCATTCGCCCTAAGTTGAGGTAGCAGTAGCCGACTCCCATCATGCCTTCACCCGCAATTGCCGCGGCGCCAATGGCCTTGCCGTCCTCGGCACCCGCGGTCCACTCTGCCAGCGAGCGCTCCCATTCGCCGGTAGTGGTCGAGACCATGCCCGCCGCCAGCCACGCGAGCCCGCGGCCTCGGCTCGCTGCTCCCCGCGCCCCACGCGCCAGCACGTCATCCAGCGCCATCCGCGCGGTCAAGTGCTGGCCGTTGATGTGCCAGTACCAATCGAGTAAGCCGCACAGCAGCATCGCCTGCTCGGCTGCGTCGCTGTTGCCAGCGGTGTCACCAGCGGCGTCACCCGTCCGAGTACACAAGCGCAGCCACGCAAGGGCTTCGGCGAGGTTAGGGTCCTCGCGGCGGGCGCGTCGCATACACGCGATCTGCCCATGTCCGCGAATACCCGCGGCGATTTCTTCGGCGACTTGCAGAAAATAACGTGCATGTGAATCCCGTGTCGCTTCGACTTCGTTGCTGGCGTGTAGCTGCTCTGCCGCAAAAGCGCGAATGGTCTCAAGCAGCGTGTAGCGCTCAGCCGAACCGACCACACGCACCAGCCCTTTTTCGACGAGTGAATCAAGTTGATCAAGCGCCAAGTAACGATCCGTATCCGCGTAACAAACTTGCTCGAGCGCGGCCAGCATCCAGCCCTCATGAAAGCAAGAGAGCTTACGCAACAGTTGTTGCTCGCCTGCATCGAGTAGCGAATAGCTCCAGCTGATGGTCGCGCGCAGTGTGCGCTGGCGCAAGGGCAGGTCGCGATCACCACTGGTCAGCAGATCAAGCGCGCGGTCGAGACGCTGCAGCACGGCGGCCGGATCGAGAATACGAATGCGCGCCGCAGCCAATTCGAGGGCTAACGGCAGGCCGTCGAGCTTGCGGCAAATCGCGGCAATCGGCGCGGCGTTCGCATCACTGAACACAAAGTTTGGCTGCACTTTTTCAGCGCGCTGCACAAACAGCGCTACCGATGGGCAGCGCCGCAACACATCGAGCGAGCGCTCGTCCGCCCTCGGCAAATCGAGGGGCGGCAGGCTGAATTGGGTCTCGGTGCTCACCTTCAGCAAGGCGCGGCTGGTGGCCACACAGTTAAGCCCGGCGCAGCGGGCAACCAGCGCGGCCACGTCTTCAGCAGCGTCGAGCACTTGTTCCAAATTGTCGACGACCAGCAACATGCGACGCTCGCCAATGACCGTGGTGAGTGCATCGAGCGTGCTGCGGCCGTGTGCTTCGGGAATGGCGAGTGCGGTGGCGATGGCGGGCAGTACTTCGGTCGCCGCCGTTACCGAGGCAAGTGAGACAAATGCCGCGCCACCGGGGTAGGTATTGGCGATGCGGCGGAAGAGCTCAATGGCGAATCGCGTCTTGCCGGTGCCGCCGTAGCCTGTCACCGTGAGCAAACGCGCGCCCCCCCTGAATGCGCGCGATCGCCGCGCCGAGTGCGTCGTCGCGCCCGAGCAGATCACTCGAAGGGCTCGGCGGTGGAACGAATACCGTTGGGGTGGAAGCGGGCGCACTTATCGGGACGAAGAACGCCTGCACAGCCGTCGCCGGGGCAACAGGCTGAAAGCGTTCGGCTACTCGCTCGGCGAACGCTTTTATTGAACCATCATCGTTCAACTGTGACCACTGCCTCGAACGGAACACATCCGGCACCAGCGCGCTGGGCTCTAAAACATCTCCTAAAATCACCGGAAACAAAAACGCTTTGGTTTCCGCCATCAAATGCGAACGATCCACCGCGAGCTTCCATTCGAGACGGAAATAACCTTCCTCACGCGCATTGGTGTTCGCCGAGATGATCGGCACAAACAATGCACACGCTTTGATCTGTTTGCGAATCGAGGCATCCCACGCGTCGCCGCCGCGCAATTCGGATTGGTCAAACCATACTTCAAGGCCGGCAGCGCGCAAGGCATCGCAAATGCGCCGTGCGGCGTCAGCGTCTTGGGAGGCGTAGGAAAGGAAGATGGCTTGGGTCATGAGAAAAAATTCAAATCGCGAGTGCGGCGAGAAATGTGTCGGCGCTAATCAATCGCACACCTTCTTGCGCGAATCGATCAACCCCCGGTGTTGCAATCACTTGGAACGCTTCTACGCCGGGAAACTTGCGCCGCAAATAGAGCATCGCTAGGCTGATTGTTGTATCAGCATACTTGCATTCAATGAATCGCTTCGGTTCGCCATTGACGAGTTGCACAAAATCGACCTCGCGCCCTTCGATATCGCGGAAGAATCGTAGCTCGCAATCCACGCCCTGCGTATCCTCCAAGTAGTGGCACTCCTTAAGCAAATGGAAGGCGATGAGGTTCTCAAAGCGCGCACCGATATCTTCGATGCTCGTCCAATCAAACAGATAATGCTTGCGGCTTTTCTTCACGGCCTTGATGCGCGGTGGGCCGAAGGCATCGACGCGAAAGATAAACATTAGCCGCTCGAACACATCGAGCCATCGCTCGACTGACTTGTGTGCAACCTGCAGGTCTTCACGTAGGCCGTTGATCGACAGCGGTGAGCCGACCAGCGCAGGGAGCCGCACCGAGAGCTGCTCCAAAGCGCCCATTTCGGTAATGCGCTCCAAGTCAGCGACATCTTCACGCACCAGCCGCGAGCGGTACTCGCGCGACCAGCGCTTGGCGTCGGTCTCCGAGCCGGCTAGCAATGGCTCTGGGAAGGGGCCTAGCGCCATGAAGTCTTTCAACGAAGCAGCGCTGCCCGCCTCTTTTAACGATAGCGGGTACAGGCGCAAATGGTGGTAACGGCCTTGCAGCGAATCACCGCCGCGACGGTACAAATCGAGCCGCGCACTGCCGGTGATGAGCAACTGCATGCGCGCATGGTCGCGATCAAACACGCCCTTCACCAGATTGCGCCAACGGGTGTACTTATGCAATTCGTCAAACACCACCAAACCATCGCGCGGGAACGCCCCTTGCAGGATGCGGGTGCGGGCTTCGTCGTCGTCCCAATTTAGGTAGTGCTCTGCCTGTGCGTTTGCGCCAGCCGCGCCATCAACAATGAGCGAACGTGCCAACGTGGTCTTGCCCGATTGGCGCGGCCCAGATAGCAGAACCATCTTGCGGGCGAGGTCGGTTTCGATCTGCGTACGCAGAAGACGAGCAAGTCGATTGGGTTGAGCAGCCATCCGAAAATTATACTCGCATGTGAAAAATCAGGCAAAAAATTTCACATGCATGTGAAATTTCTGGATTTTACGGATTCTCAACGTACAACGAAATGCGGCGCGGTTCATTACTTTTGCGCTGATGCTGTTGCCGTCGCTGCTGCGGGCACCGCGGCCGATACCGCGCCAAATTGCTGATCAAACCAGTCATGCGGATTAGGTGGCGTGGATGGTTTATCGATTGATTGTCGGCAGCATTGGTCGGTACGTCAAGCGTAGGTCGAGTCGTGATCTTTGGGTAACGCTAAAAAGCGCATGTAGTCGCCCTCGCGCAGCACCACGGCACGCTTGGCTTGGGTAAGGCGAATGCTGTAGAGCGCCTGCTGTTTTTCTTCGAGCAAATGGCGTTGCAGCGAAATAGGAACAGGGTTGATTTTTTCCCATTTCAGCCCAGGATCGCGTTGCACATCCGCCCACGTGAGTTTGCTGATTTTTTCCATTTGTTTGATGAGCTGAATCTTGTCATTCTTTTCAAGCGCAAACAGGCTTTCCAGAAAGCGTGGATTGTTGAGATCAAGCAGTACCGTGCTATTTCCGTTTGGCACCGTCTAAGCCCAGTTTGTTGGAAAGCGAAGACACCGCCGTTTTTTTCGGCGGATTTTTTTGGGCCCAGCTGAGCGCTTGGTCTATCTCGACCTGCATATCCTTGGTGTGTACCCACGCTTGACTCTTGGGGATAGAGATTGCAGTTTGAATCCGCCACTCACCCGGCTCAATCTCTTCGATAATGACCTGCTGCCCCGCGTACTGCTTGCCGAGCGATATTTGCCCGCTTGTGCCAATGATTTTGGTTTGAAGTGCCATACGTGTCTCCTTGTCTCATGTATTGCGTCGCATGGCGCCCTACCTCATGCGTTTCATGTAATCATACGGCATTATTGCATGCGTGCGTCAAAATGCCGAGGGCGCCGATAGTTTTGGTGGATGTAGCGGCGGCGGGGTTCATGTCCTACTCCAGCGTGATCGATGGCGATTTGGCGAGGATCGGCAAGAGTATCGCCGCGTCGGCGTCTTGCGAGGCGTAAGAGAGAAAGATGGCTTGGGTCATTTCGGAAACTTCATGCGCTCGACAATCGCCTGGTAGCGCGGTTGTCGGCTAATTTCCGGGTCGAATGCGGCATTAAGCGCCGCATAAACCATGTTTGGCGTGCGCTCCGCGTACGCCTTCTCAAACAAGCGCAGTGCTTCATCGCGCTCTCCCAGTGCGGAGTGGATGAATGCGAAGGTCACTGGGTCAACGTATCGCTGTTTCTCCTGCGCGTGCAGTTCGGCAAGTTTTTCGCGGGCGCGACGGGTGTCGCCACATAGCGCATACGTCACGCCCAACCAAGCCCGTGCCAGCGCCGCCGCGCCGTCGCCGATCAGCCGCTCGCCGGTGGCGGCTTGCGTGAATGCCTCATCGCATTTTTTCTGTACGGCCAGCACTCTCGATAGCTTCACGAAGCCCCAAGTCCAGTTCGGATCGAGTTCAATTGCACGACGGAAGATCGCGGCAGTCTCTTCGTAGTCACCGCGGCCCCAAGCGTTGATGCCAAGATCGTGCAACGAAGCGACTGAGAGTGGATCGAGCAGCGCGGCCTCGCGGCTGCGCGCAAGTCCCTCGTCGAGGCGTCCCATTGCGGTCAGGAAATTTCCATAGTCCTGGTGAACCGCGCTGCTACCAGGGTTAAGCGCGAGTGCCTTGCGAAACTCGGCGTCTGCACCTTCCCAGTCCCATTCGAAATAAAAGCGGATCAGCCCGAGCGCAGAGTGCGCCTCGGCGAGGTTGGGGTCGATCGCGAGTGCCCGGTTCACCGAGGCGCGTGCAAGATCCAACACGTCGGTGCTGGCGCTTGCGCGCAGATAGGCCTGGCGGGTATAGGCCTCCGCGAGTCCGGCATGAGCCAGTGCGTAATCCGGCGCTCGCGCCACCGCCTGTTGCAAAAGATTGACGCTTTTATCCATGTCGCGCTGGCTACCGACACCGAAGGAGCGCCCCTTCAAATACAGGCGATAGGCCTCGGGGTCGGCGGTCGCGGCGTGGGAGAGTTTGGCCTTGTCGTCGTGGCTTAACTGCAGGCGTAGTGTTTGCGCGATGGTGGACGCGATTTCCCCTTCGAGCTTCAGGATGTCGTCGGCATGCCGGTTGTACTTCTCACCCCAGAGTTGAGACGCGTTGCTGACGCGCACCAGTTCGGAGGTGATGGTGAGGTTGCCGCCCCGCTGCGAAAGGGTACCGAGCACGACCGCATCAACGCCCAGTTTGCGGCCGATCTCCACCGGGTCGATTTGCTTACCCTTGAACGAGAACGCCGATGTCCGCGAGATGACCCTGAGGCCGCTGAGTCCAGACAGCTTATTGATGAGGCTCACGGCGATACCGTCGCTGAGATAGTCGATTGCCGTGTCAGCCGTGCCGTTCGCAAACGGCAGTACGGCGACGGAGTCGATAGCGGCGTTGGCAGGGTTCGCCGTCTTTTGGCTGAACAGAACCGCAGCCAATACGATGAGCGGGATGCAGACAAGGGCGGCGAGCATCAGATTGCGGCGGGTGACGATTTTTATCGGCGCGGCTGGCGCTTGCGTGTTGGCGCCGTCACTCTTCAAAGTGTCATCCCGACTAGGGTTGGCAACTGCGTCGGCATCCAAGTTCGACCGTTCTCGCGATGGCGGTGAAACTTGAGCACCGGCGGGTTTGCCAACCCCAGCCAGTGCGTCAGTTTGGGGCGTAGTCGTATTGCCAAACTCGCCACCTGGCGCGGCGTTCTGAGAATTTGTGGCTGAAACACCGCTTCCAGCAAGGAGTTTGCTTATTCGGCCTGCAAATGCAGCAAACGCGCTTTCATCGTTAAGCCGCGACCA
>JANYBL010000053.1 GCA_025360815.1 Burkholderiales bacterium | reverse complement strand
GCTGTTTCTCTCTTTATTAAAAAGAAAACCCCCCTCCAACGCCCGCTGCGCGGGCGCTGATGTGTTTCTCCTTAGCGACTATTCCGCAACTCAAAGGGGCCAGGGTCGATATTCTCAAACTCCGCGCCAATAAAGGCGTTTAGAAAATGGGGTCAGACTCCATTTAACTGCTGTTTCTGCTCACCGATCATTTGAACACACGGAGGGAAATCGTGCGGATAGGCGCCAGTGCAGCCAACAGCTACAACGCGAGCAGTTATGCCAGCCTCTGGAAGTGGGATTCACTGCCGTTTGGAGAAACCGAGCCCAATGCCAACCCATCGAACTTGGGCACTATGGCATTCAACCATCGTTTCCCTGGGCAGTATTACGATCAAGAGACGGGGCTCAATCAGAATTGGAACCGAGACTATGATGCGAAGATTGGCAGGTATGTGACGAGCGACCCTTTAGGATTGCGAGGAGGGACAAATACCTTTAACTATGTTTTTGGCAGTCCGATAAATGGCCATGACAAGCTGGGACTTTGCACGATTGTGGTGGTCAACCTGAATGGCTTAGGACACGCAGGCGTCTACGTCGACAATGGACCCGATGGCAAATCAATGCTTTACGATCCGGCTGGAAGTTTCGGCGGGGTAAATGCGGGTTCAGGCAACGCACTCTATGGCAAAGATGTAAACATTGCCGATTACATCAAGTTTCAGGAAAGGGATAATCCCAGAGGCGCGGATGGTTATGTCACTTCCAATAATGTGAAGGTTTTCAGGATTGATACAACATCTCCGGATGAGGCGAAAATTGCAAAAAATGCGGAGGTTCGTAGCGGACAGAACGGCGGATTTTGTACGATTGCTACATCCGGCGCTATCAAGGGAATCGGCCCATTTAAAGACATTGGCAGGAGCTTTACTCCCTCTGGCCTCGCGAGTGACTTAAGCAAACTGGCGCAGGGATGCAAATGATTCCTGAAAAAACTGTTGTATCCGGGGAGCGCGCTAATTTGGGCCGCTCAATTGAACGCGAAATACTAAACGCGTTTCTTGCAACAAGTCTGCTACTTGCATTTTTGCTGGTATTTACGGGCGACACCAAGTTTGGCTTTTTAGCGTTGCCATTTAGGCAACTTTTCTGGCAGGCGCCGTTAGCCGTCATCATTGGTTTTGCAATCATCACTTTTTTCGGTAGCACTTACTTGCAAAAGAGGTTGTCGGGCGGGCACCTGAATCTCAAGAACGCTGTGCTGTGGCTTTTGCTCTTAACGCTGCTTTACAGCATTTTTATCAATCTCGCTCGCGATCTCGGGTTTTGCCTTGATAAGTGGACCGGGATTGCTGAGATGGGGAAGAGCTACTGTCGTCCAGAGAAATATATGACCATCGAGCATTGGGCGGTCGCTATTTTAATATCAGCAATGTACTACGCGGCAATTCTGAGTAGTGCGCTAATCATTGTAAATTACGGGGTCTTTCGTATTGTGCGGTCAAAGGCGTCGGGATAAATTGTTGGACCGATCACTTGAATACGCCGAGGGAACTCACACGGGTGAATGGATAAAATCAGCATGTGTCGATCTGGAAGTGGGACAGTTTGCCGTTTGGGGAGACTGATCCGAATGGGAATCCGTCAGGCCTCACGGTAATCCCCACACAAAATAAGGGCGTCAAAAAGTTGGGCGGGGCCCGAAATTGTGGACGGGCAAGTTGATGTTACTTTATTAACTTGTTAGGAGCCAATATGAAACGTATTCGCCGTCGTACCTTCACTGCCGAATTCAAAGCTGAAGCGGTGAGGCTTGGGGGCTCTTTCCAAGCAGGATTGCTTACCGGCTCATTCGGCAAAGAGCTTGCAGGTCGCGCATTAGCCTGCGCTAAGCAGTGCTTCAAAAAAAGATTACAGGCATCCAAAGCAGGCAACGGTTCTACGTGTTGTGTGTGGCATCCCATCTGCTGCTAATACTTTTATTTCATGCATGCGCACTGTTGATGGAATGGAACCCAACAGCTACCGTGTCGGAGGTTGGTCGAGGTTTCCTTGTGTTGGTGGTGGTGGTCTTGTTTGGGGAGCTTGGGAGACGTTTTGACTTTTTATCCTTCAGCTACAGCACGCATCTTTGGTAATGGTCGACACAACTCTTTCCGCTTCTCACGGCGGTATGGTACTGGGCGATAAAGGTGATGCAAGTCCTGCTGATTGCACCGGTGTCGGTGCTTCTCCTTGCTTACTGGGACACGTTGCCTAGAGTGGTGAAGGAATACGGTCTATTCGCAGTAGGGATACTATTCTTTGCTCGCTGTTTCCATTAATAAGCGCCAATCGCGGCTGTAAATGGTTGCATTCAGCTAACCACGCAGCGAAAACATGGCATTGAACTAAGTTTGCGTAAAGATGATGCCGTGCAGTGTATGGCAAATAAAATCAATGTAAATCAAAAGTCTGCCTGCGATTCTTGATTTTTTACAGTGCGCCAAACTTTCAAAATAGCCCCAAATACCGCACCAGTGCTAGCGTTTGGCAATTGTGATCGCAAAACCTAAATGCCGAAATCCATCTTATTCACGTCGAACACTTCGGTTTTTGGCTTGGCGCTGGCTTTGATGGCTTCACCCGTATCGATGAACGATTCGGCCAAGACATAACTTAGTTTGGCGAGCGCCGCGGGATCGACGCTGATGGAGACTTTGTGGGTAGCGTCAATCACGACGGCCTCTTTGACGAGTTGAATATAAATACTTGTCGCCAACGCTTGAACAGCGTGGTCGCCAGTTTGTGGTGCGGACATAGTCGGAGCCGATTGGGGTTTAGGTGGTTGGTGGGCTGAACTCATGGCATTACTATACCGCAACCCACTCGCGATGGGCCATCACGTTTTTCACGCCCTACCTCCTCCATATCGCACCCTACCCCCCACCGCTCAGGTCGCGCCTTTTTTCCCTTGATCGTGCCTCTGATCGCACTTCACGATGCGGCATTGCGTTGATGGCGCAGACAGAAGAGCGTCGAATGCGTAGCGGACGCTAAGGATCGAGCGGCTCGATCTTGCAGATGCTGTCGCTGCAGCTAATCGTCGCGTCTCGTTTGGGCGTGTTCATATCGGCTTGCCGCAACACAGCATCGCGCCGCTTGACTAAATCGCGCAGGTAACGCGAATCCGCGAACGACCAAAAGCCGTGATAGTGCTTCATCTCCGCAATTGTTTTTTCAAGGTCGGCGTTTTCAATCAGGAGCCGATAGGCCGCGACCATCACACCGGTGCGGTTTTGTCCCGAGCGGCAGTGTACGTAAACAGGCTTCGGGCTTTGTTTCATGATGGCCAAGAATTGCACAACGTGTTGATCGGTTAGCGCTGGTACGAAAATGGCCAGCGGCTCCCAATCGCGAAGACGGAAATATTGAATGTCGATTTTTATCGGCGGGGCATTCGGATCGACGTTTTTCGCGGCACCAAAATTGGCAAGGTCATCATGCATCAGCTCCAGATTGACGACCGTGCGAACGCCATGCGCCACCAGCCAAGCGGCGCCCTCTTCATCCGGCTTCGCACCGCGCCAGAGGGTATTGGGCGCGACTTCACAAAAATTGATGATGGGTGATTGAAGGTTGTTGCGGCAATGGTTGCTTGCTTGCACCGCCGACGTTCCTGGCGAAGGCGGTGTCGGTGTCAGTGTCGGGGGCGGAAGTGCGTCGGGAAGTGCCTCGGGCGGTGCGGCTTGAGCACAAAACGCAGTCGATTCAATGAGAACAACAAGCAAACCAGCGGCGAACTGACGAGCGCGCTTATTGGGAAAATAAAATGGCAATCGCTGCATGGTGGTCGCCCTGCGGTAGATTAAAAAATTGAGCGTCGGTTGAAAAACAATATGCTTTGACAACGGTCGCGCCGATGTCTGCTTGCGGCAGCTTGTCGCCTGAAATGTCGGTCTAACCCCCGACAAGGGTCGTTACGCTAGAATGCAGTAAAGATGCAAGCAAAGTGTACGGTATGCAGCACGGAATAGCAGTCTCATGGCTACAGCCTCGTAGCTACAGTCTCGTGGCAGTATCATTGTGGCTGCATCATGATCGCGGCGGCACAGTCAATTCACCACTTTTGAAAGTTCGTTTACGCCCAATGTCAGTCATCACTCCAAAGAAAAAAGGCTTGCTCGACCCGGAACGTCGCCGCAAGGGCATTTATATTTTGCCGAATTTGTTCACGGCAGCGGCGCTTTTTGCGGGCTTCTACGCCATTGTGCAGGGCATGAACGGCCAATTTGAACGCGCTTGTATGTTTATCTTTGTGGCAATGGTGTTGGACGGTTTAGATGGCCGTGTTGCCCGTTTGACGCGTACGCAAAGCGATTTTGGCGCACAGTTTGATTCGCTCTCGGACATGGTTTCGTTTGGTGCCGCACCCGCGCTCATTATGTACGAATGGGCGCTGAAGCCGATGGGCAAATGGGGTTGGGTGGCGGCGTTTATTTATGTGGCCTGCGCGGCGATGCGGCTCGCGCGGTTCAACACCAACATCGGCATCATTGATAAAAAATATTTTCAGGGAATCCCGAGCCCCGCTGCCGCTGCGCTGGTGACGGGCATGATTTGGGTGCTCAACGATCACGGCGTAGTCGGCAACGATGTCAATTGGCTCGCGTGGGGCATGACTGTTTTTGCCGGTGTGACAATGGTGACCAACATCAAGTTCTACAGCGGCAAAGAGTTTAACCTCCGCAAGAGCGTGCCGTTTTGGGTCGTGCCGGCGATTTTGGTGGGCTATTTAGTGGTGACGATTGATCCTGCGAAGGTGCTGTTTGGTTTGTTTATTTGCTATGCGCTATCGGGTTATTTTATCGCGGCTGTCGAGATGGTGCGTGGTGACGAACCGCGCGTAGCAAAGCCGCCCGAGCAGGCGCAACCCGCGGAACCAAAACCACCTACTTCAGAATGAACTAAGCCGGCGATTGCCTGGTACCGCTTGCATTATCAGCACCGGACGCTTGTCAAAATAAACACTTCACGCTATATTCTTGTCATGCGATGTTCGTCTGTACCGTTTATTGAAACTCTTCTTGCCAGCCTAGCTCTAGGCCTGCTGCTGCGCACGCCGCGCACATAACCCCCCACACCCCCATTTTGCTGTATTTTCGTTTTATCGTTTGCACACCTCACTGAGGTGAGCGCGGTTTTGGCCTCTTGTTGAATAGTTAGGATTTTTATGGATAAGTTAATCATTTTTGATACCACCATGCGCGATGGTGAGCAAAGCCCCGGCGCTTCGATGACGAAAGAGGAAAAAGTTCGCATTGGCAAGCATCTGGAAAAAATGAAAGTGGATGTGATCGAAGCTGGCTTCGCAGCCGCGAGCCAAGGTGATTTTGAAGCGATTCAAGCGGTGGCGACGGCAGTGCGCGATTCTACTGTTTGCTCGCTTGCCCGTGCGCAAGTGGGCGATATTCAAAAAGCAGGTGATGCGATCAAACCCGCTGCACAAGGCCGCATTCATACCTTTATTGCCACTTCGCCGATCCACATGCAGCACAAGCTGCGCATGACACCAGACCAAGTATTGGTGGCGGCGGTTGATGCGGTGAAATTCGCGCGAACGCTTACCGATGATGTTGAGTTTTCGGCTGAAGATGCGGTGCGGTCCGATATGGATTTTCTATGTCGCGTGTTTGAGGCTGTTATCAATGCCGGCGCAAAAACCATCAACGTGCCCGATACCGTGGGATATTCGATTCCCGACGCATGGGCGGAACGGTTCCGCCAGCTGCTCAGCCGCATTCCAAATTCGGATAAAGCCGTGTGGTCAACCCATTGCCACAATGATCTCGGCATGGCCGTTGCTAATTCGCTAGCCGCTGTGCAGGCGGGTGCGCGACAAGTTGAATGTACGATCAATGGTTTAGGCGAGCGCGCGGGCAACGCCTCGCTTGAAGAGATCGTGATGGCGGTACGGGTCCGCAAAGATTTGTTTAATGTCGAAACGCGAATTGATGCAACGCAAATTCTGGCAGCCTCGCGGATGGTCTCCACCATCACCGGCTATCCAGTGCAGCCAAATAAAGCGGTGGTGGGTGCGAATGCATTTGCACACGAATCAGGCATTCACCAAGACGGTGTGCTGAAGCATCGCGAGACTTACGAGATCATGCGTGCGCAAGATGTGGGCTGGAATGCCAATCGCTTGACACTCGGCAAACTCTCTGGGCGCAGCGCCTTCAAATCGCGTTTAGGCGAATTGGGCATTGTGTTGGAAAGTGAATCATCCCTCAATGTCGCGTTCAAAAAATTCAAAGAATTGGCCGACAAAAAACACGATATTTTTGATGAAGATTTGCATGCGCTGGTGTCGGACGAAGCCGTCACGCCGGAAGTCGAGCAATACAGTTTGGTTTCGATGGTAGCCCACGTGGAAACCGGCGAAGAGCCTTACGCGAAATTAGTCATTGCCGATCACGGCAAGGAAGTCAAATGCGAGGCCAAAGGGGCTGGGCCCGTTGATGCCACATTCAAGGCGCTGGAGTCAATTCTGCACTCTCATGCAGAACTACAACTCTACTCGGTGAATAACGTTACTGAAGGCACCGATTCGCAAGGAGAAGTGACAGTCAGACTCGCTAAGGATGGCCGTATTGTGAACGGCGTAGGTTCGGATACGGACATCGTGATTGCGTCTGCCAAGGCCTATCTGAACGCGCTAAATAAAATGGCCGCGCGGCATGATCGGGTTAATCCGCAAGGGGATTAAACAAGCCCACAACTGTACCAACATGCCCCGGCCTCAATCCGCCCGGGGCATTCTTGTGTCGGGCCAATGAGAATGAAATCGCTGGCAGTGTTGGACGATTTCATCCTCAATCTTCACCAAAAAGCCATTCGGGCAGGACGCAGCTTTGGCAGCAAAATTCAGCGGCACTCAGCGGCCATCGTTTTGCGATTCATTTCGTTTACGCCAACGGCGAAGTCCAAACAATATTAATCCCGCCACCAACGGCATTGACGCCGCCATTGCGATATCGGGGTTCACCGGCAGATCGGCCGCTTTCAAGCCTTTCGCAAAGTAGCCAATCAGGCCAACCACGTAGTAGATGATGGCCGCAATCGATAAGCCTTCGACGGTTTCTTGCAAGCGCAATTGGGTTTTCGCGCGACGGTTCATTGACGCTAGCAATGCTTGGTTTTGTTGTTCGCGCTCAATATCGACCCGGGTTCTGAGCAACGCACTGGCACGCGAGATACGTTCGGATAAATCAAACAATCGTTGTGCGGCCGACTCGCAGGTGTTCATGGCGGGGGCCAAGCGACGTTCCATAAATTCTTCAATGGTTTGCACGCCCGGCAATCGCTCCTCGCGCAACTCAGCGATACGCCGTTTCACGAGCGCGTAGTAAGCACGTGCCGCACCGAAGCGAAAGTTGGTTGCTGCTAATTGGTTTTCAACGGTGGCAGCCAATGTGATGAGTTGCTTGAGCAGTGCAGCCTCATCGTTGGCTTCGTTAAAGTTTGGCGATGTGGTGACGGAGGTGGTCAATGCGTTCGTATGCGCCGCCAGTTCAATCTCTGCCTTGGCCACCGTTTGTACGACTTGGCGGGCGACAGGCAGCGCCAGCAGGCACGCCATGCGATAAGTTTCGATCTCCAACAGCCGCTGCACAATACGCCCGCCTTGGGCTTTTCCCATTTTGGTAGCCAACAACAGCATGCGGCTGAAACCATCCTCGTGAATACGAAAATCCGTCAGCACAATGGCGGTATCACTACCCACATTTGCCCCAACCAGATAGTTGCCGGAAAAATCTACGGCTGCATCGCGGAGATCGGGCTTTACCAAACCTTGATCACGTACCGCGAGGTGAATGCCCACCAGTAATTCGCCGCGAACGCTGTCGAGCCATAGTTCGGGAACCTGTTGGATGGCGGTCGATTTGAAAGGATGGTCGAAAGCCATGCGCCGCCCAAACGCATAGGTCACCAATTCTGTGTGCCGTTCCCAATTCAACTCCAGTTGGCCGAGGTGCGCGCGAAAATGCATAGCACCGGGTGGTGGGGACGGTGCACCGGCTAGTTCACATAGGCGGCATAGATCATCGAACACAATATCGATTGCGGGGCTGCTCGCCGAGGCCGCCTTAGCGGCAGTAGAATCCGAATCCGCATGTGCATCCACATGCGCGGACGAATAGGTGAATGCTAAAAACGAAATTTGCTCTGGCGCTTCAACTTCCCGCGAGGCGCGGGCATGAATCTCGTTGTTGAGCATGTAGCGTTGGGGGTGATCGATTGGCAGGCGCATGGCACGACTTTCGGCTGTGAATGCAGGGTTCCATCATCCGTAGACGATTTCAATAGTGATCGGCAACCGACTCAAATCGAGTATGCCAAAGCTCAGTAGGCTAATTTTGACATGACGGGCCTCTTGAGCGCAATTTTTTTGGCGATAGCGCAACAAAAAACGCCGCGCCCTTGACGGGCTGCGGCGCTTTGATTTTCTGCTTCGTGAACTAAAGCGATCTTGCTTAGAAGTTTGCCTTAAATTGCGCGCCGATAAAGCGTGGCTCGTTAATAAAGCCAGTCAAATTGTTGAAGTCGATACCGCCAACGACGCGAATTTGATTGGTGATATTACGGCCATAAACGGCAGCTTCATACTTGCCGTCTGCCCATTTATAACCAAGCCGCAGACCGCCTTCGATCAGCGATTTACCGGTATATTCCTTCGCTTCATACAAGAAAAAATTGATCTTGCTGCGATAAGTCCAATCGGTCAGCACAAAAAACTCGCCGCCTGCCATCGGGATAGTGTACCTGAGGGTGGCGTTGGCAACGTACTTCGGTGCCTGTGGCAGAGGGTTACCGTTGATGGAGACAGTCGGCGGGTTAAAGCCTACACCGGGGACGACAACGGGATCGGTGAACGTGCATCCAGAACCGCAAACCACTGTCCGTAGGTTGGCATCTTTGATCTCGGTGTCGTTAATGCTACCGCCGACCGAAAACAGTAGGTTGTCGGTGAGGTACGCTTGGAAATCGACCTCAGCGCCTTGACCCGTCACTTTGGCAGCGTTCAACAGCTGGTTAAAGTTGGCACCGCCGCCGACGGCGGTAAGCTGCGCATCTTTCAAATCATAGTGAAATAAGTTGGCGCTAATTCGGGCACGCTTTTCCCAAAGATCCGATTTAATGCCGACTTCCGTTGAGATGTTTTTCTCTGAGTTTGCCACCGACACGACATCACCAAACAGTAAACGACCCTGAATTGACGGTGCGCGGAAGCCTTTGGCGACACGCGCATAGAAATTGGTGTCTCCACTTACCGCATAAGTGCCGCTGAAATCCCAGCTCACATCGGATGCGCTGGTATTGGTTTTAATACGACCAATAAAAGTCGGGCTGAACGGGGGCGCCAATAAACGATCTGCATAAAAATCTTTTTTGTCACTGGTGTAGCGTAGGCCACCGCGCACCGTGAACGCATCTGTGAAGGCGTAATTCATCGAGCCAAATACGGCGTACGCTTTGTTATCCTGATTCTGCTTGGCGATACCGTTGATCTTGCCGCCGGCGAGTGAATCATAGTTAAAGCTATCAATATCAATTTTTTCATTGAAGTAATATAGACCCGCCAACCATTTCAACGGCCCTTTCTCACGGGATTCAAGCCGGAACTCCTGTGAGACTTGTTTATGGTTTGGCAAACCGTCGGCTGATTCCGCTGTAAAAGGAATAAAGCCGGGGCCACTCAAGCCTACTGGCAAGAATGCTGCGCCAAAGCCGCCATCAATATCGCCCCGGCTAAACGAGGTGACCGTTTCGTAGCCTGTGATCGAATTCAAGGTGACATCATTCAAATTCCATTTCACGCGTACGCTACCACCAGTACTGCGCAGGTTTTGTTGGTTTATACCGTCGATAGAAATTTTGCTGGGTTCAAAGCCATCAACAATATCGTTCGTGCCTTTCTTGATGATATTCGCGCGGAATAGGCGGGCGCTGCCGTCCAAATCCCGTGAATGCACATTGAACAAGGCGCTGAAATCGGTATTGGGTTGATACATCAACTGTGCACGCGCAGCGGTGTCGGTAAAACCTTCAAGCTTGCTCGTAGGGCCAGACTTGTTGGTATTGGTCACCCAATCGTCACGACGCTGGCTTTGCACCGAAATACGCGCAGCCCATTCTTTGTTAAGAACAAAGTTGGCGGCACCTTCCAAATTGATCGTGGCATAGGTGCCATACGATAAATTGAGGTAACCCTCATTCGCCTGACGCGGCTTCACAGAATCAAATTTCACCACACCCGCTGGCGAATTGCGGCCAAACAAGGTGCCTTGGGGTCCGCGCAGAACTTCAATCTGCTCAATGTCGAAAATTGGGAAACCCTTCAAAATCGGATTCTCTTGCACCACGTCGTCATACACCAACGACACCGGCTGTGATGCATTCAAATCAAAATCTGTATTGCCGAGGCCGCGAATATAAAAACGCGGAAACGCACGACCAAATGACGATTCAATATTCAAGCTTGGCACGCGGCTGGCCAACATGCGAATATCCTGACCGCTGGAGTTGATAACATCGAGCGTTTCGCCACGCAGCGCGGTGACTGAATTCGGGACGT
Organism: Burkholderiales bacterium; assembly: GCA_025360815.1. Lineage (GTDB taxonomy): Bacteria > Pseudomonadota > Gammaproteobacteria > Burkholderiales > Usitatibacteraceae > UKL13-2. Next base: position 24,299 of record JANYBL010000053.1, on the reverse strand, counting down.
CCTTAATATTTTCCGAACGGCGCTCAGCCGTTACGGTGATCGTCTCGAGCTGGCCGGGTTTGGCGTCCTTCGCGGGCGCAGCGGGTTGTGCAACCGCGCCAGTGATCGGCAACCCCGCCGCGACGATTAAGCCCGTTAAGCCCGTTAAGCCCGCGAATAATGCGCGATGTACGAATGTGCGCTGCTGCAGCGTTTGAACAACAGCCCTCGCTAATGATTTTTGGTGGATCGTTTGGCGCATATAAAAAGCTCCCTGATGAGGTGATGGTGGTTTGACGAGGCACATGAAAACCGAGAGGGTGAAGCGGTAAAACGATGTTGTAAAAAACGTAAAATGGCAATTGCTAGGGCGATACTCTGGCAGAAAAACGCGCTGAAAAGCCCGAAAATCCAATGTTTCATTTTATGACGTTATGATAAACATGTCATTAAACGAATTATGACGTTGCATATTCGCAACAGTGTTAATGTTTTATCTCTGATACTGTTTTGTTGGACGCATCATTTTTGGAGGTCGCACATGCATTTTTATACTGGTCAACAGGTCGAAATATTCGCTCGGGCATTGGCACTCGTTGCCATATTGGCTGGCTCAGCGCCAGCCTCGTTCGCGAAACCTGCCCAACCCGCTAAACCGGCCGCGGCAGCAACCACTGTGGCCGCCGCAACCGCGAAGCCCACCTATGCCGAGTTGTTAAAATCCGCCGCGCCCACCGATTGGCGGCCAATTGACGACGACAATACGCTCTACATGGAGCTCGCCACAGGTCGTGTGGTCTTTGAGCTCGCACCGGCGTTTTCGCCGTTGCATGTTGCGAATATTAAAACCTTGGTGCGTGAAGGGTTTTTTGACGGCACTTCAGTGATGCGCGTACAGGAAAACTATGTCGTGCAATTTGGTGATGCCGATGGTAACAAGCCGATGATAAATGGCAAGGCGAAGCTGCCGCCGGAATTCACGGTGCCGCTGCAAGCCGGAATGGCGTTCACGCCGCTTCCCGACGCGGATGGCTATGCCAAGCAGGTTGGGTTTGCCAATGGATTCCATGCAGGACGCGATCCGAGACTGAAGCAAACCTGGCTCACGCATTGCACCGGCGCACTGGGCGTGGGTCGCGATAACGAGCTTGATTCAGGCAGCGGTTCCGAGCTTTATGTGGTGACTGGCCATGCGCCACGCCAGCTTGACCGGAATATCGCGCTGGTTGGCCGCATTGTGCAAGGCATGTCATTGCTTACTGTGTTGCCGCGCGGCACCAAAGAAATGGGTTTTTATGAAAAGCCGGAGCAGCGCGTACCGATCAAGTCGATGCGGGTTGCCGCCGACACGCCACCAGCCGAGCGCAGCCAGCTGGAAATTATTCGCACCGATACGCCGCAATTCAAAGCCATGGTTGAAGCGCTACGAAATCGCGGCGGCGGTAAAAACGATTGGTACAAAGTGCCTGCCGGCTACATTGAGCTTTGCAATGTGCCGATCGCGGTGCGCGCAAAACCGCAGTAACCGTTGTGGCGCAGCGCTTGGAACGGCTGACAGACCCTTTGGAAAGCCTCGCCAGTGCTAGAGTTTTGGCTACGCGAGACCTCTAATGAACGCATACCTCGACCACATGAAATTACGCATTGGTCGCTGTTGGAACGCAGTGGTCACTGCTGGCGCATAAATCTCGCTACGGCGTTGTTTTTGGGAGAGGAGCAGCACTAGGTGCAGGAGCAGCGGGAGCGGCAGGCGGATCCACCACCAACTTGTCGTCCTCAAAGCGCGCAAACTGAAACCCACGCTTTAGCAATGCATCGATCACGATTGGCAACGCTTCAACCGCCGGCGCATGAATATCGTGGAACAAAATAATGCCACGCCCTTCATTCGCGACATCTTGCAGAACCCGCCGGGCGACCGATTGCGGAATCGGGTCCGCCCAATCACGCGAATCAATATTCCAAATCACCGAGCGCAGGCCGCGTGCCGCCACTTCGGTCAAGACCAGATCGTTGCGTGCGCCGTAGGGCGGGCGAAATAGCAGCGCACGCCCAACGCCACCGGGCGTCGCGGCGGTAAGTAGTCGCTCGGTGCGATCAATCTCTTCCGTTAGTTGCACTTCGTCGAGTTTCAGCAGCAAGGGGTGCGTGAGTGTGTGGTTGGCAATGTGATGGCCCGCTTTTAATATCCGCGAAATCAGCGCGGGTTCGCGCATGGTCACCTCATTGTTCGCGTCGATACTCCCGATGTTGTTACCCACCATGAAAAATACCGCTTTGATGTTGTAGCGATCCAACACATCCAAAATAAGCGGGGTGTGTATCGGATGTGGGCCATCGTCAAACGTCAGCAACACCGCCTTTGCTGGCAAGCCGCCGTCGTTCCATTCATCGCGCAAATCAGCCGGACGGTTTGGTTTCCTACCCGGTTGGATTGGCTGGGTAGGTTTCACAGAGCTATCGGCAGCTGGCCCTGTATTGAAATTAAACGCCGCCAAAATATCCTTGACGTTATAGCGGCCTTGAATGAATTGGCGATAAAGCGCCCAATCTCCGCGCGGCGAGGGTTTGGTGGCGGCGCGCTCATCAAGCGCTGCCGTGATTTCTTGGCTGTAGTGATGGCGCAGGTTGGCTGCGGCGTCCCGTGCGGCACGAATACGGCTTAGGCATGTTGTTGGTGAGGTCGCCGAGGTCGCTGAACTTGCTGTGGTTGCTGCTGAGATTGCTGGTGCGCCCGTTCCCGCGCTATTTTCCGAAAGCAGCTTTAGCGCCAATTCGCTTAATACCCCGCCCAGCGCGATGCGATCTACTTCACGCCAGTCCGGGTTGGATTCCCATTGGGCGGCCAAGGCATTGCATTCGTTTGGCCGGGTGGTGGCGAGGTTAATTAGCCGGGTAGCGAGCACGCGATTTTTAAAAAATAGCTGATGTCCCGCAATGCTGGATTCACGACTGAGCTTTGCCGGTGCTGCCTCATGGAGCACAATTACCCGCCGAAAGTTTTCGATGATTTCATCGGCAAGTGTTGTGCTGATGGTTACGTCGGCCGCTACGGCGTTTGGCAATGAGGCCGTCAGGGTTTCTTGGGCAAGCACGGGCTTGTGCCAAGCGATGGCAATGACTATTGCGGCCGCTCCAGTTGCGACGAATACACCCGTTGAGAACGCTGGCAAGCGCAAAAGATTCGAATTTTTAGATGGCTTCGGCATAACGGTGAGTAACGCAACTTGTCGGTTCAACAGCGGTAGTAAATGATACTTTGAAATGATATTTGGGAACGTTACGTTGGAACGATAGCGGAATTTAGGCATGCGTTACCGCCGCGCTTGCGGCTGGCGAGGTGGAACTGCGGCAGACCTCTAAATTTACCGTTTGGTCTTGTCCGTCGATTTCGGCGCCCATTTCAGCGCCCGGCAGCGCTGCCTTTTTTACCTCGGACGGCACCTGATGTTTCACTAATATGACAATTGTGTTTTATCACATTGTGTGCAACTCTTGCCTGCTGTCATAAAATAAAATCAACAACACATTTTGCCACTCAAGAATTTTAGGAGTCGTCGTGAACGCAATCAAAAAAGCTGCCAAGTATATTTACAAAAATCCGGGCAAGCCCGGCGCGAAAGTACTGGCTAATCTGGCAGTCGCCATCGAAACCAACAACGCCTACGCGCTTGGCGAACTTTATGAATTAGGCCATGAAGAATTTGAATTGGCTATCGGTATACTCAAAGATTGGCGCATTGATCGACACTATTTATCGAAGCTACAAATGCTCGAAATTGGTGAAATGGAAGCGTTGGGGCTGACGCAGTAGTATTTAAATGTGCTGGGCAATATGTCGTCGCTAGCAATACAGCGACGCTCGCATCGATTCTTCGTCCAATGCGCCACCACGTTATTGCACAATAGATGATTTAATGGAGTACCCCATGCTTAAAAATCTACTGATTGCCGCAGCGCTCATGACCTCAATTGCGGTTAGTTCAGATGCGTTGTTGGCAGCAGGCATTGAAGTCACGCCAACCGAGAACGCAGTGGATGCTGACTTCGCGGTAGGTAAAAAAGCAATTGATACCAAAGATTGGAACGCTGCCATCGCTGCGTTCAGTAAGGTCGTGGCGCGCAATCCTGCGAATGCCGATGCACATAATTTCCTGGGTTATGCCTACCGTTGGACCGGCAAAATGGACGAATCATTTTCGCATTACAACTCAGCGCTCAGGCTGGAGCCTAACCACAAAGGCGCGCATGAGTACATTGGTGTTGCCTACCTGAAAGTCGATAAACCCGACCAAGCTAGAGTACATTTAGCCAAACTCGAAAAAATCTGCGGTAGAAGCTGCGAAGAGTATGTGGATTTGGCAAAAGCCATTGCGGACTATAAATCCCAACCGCCGAAAAAAGCGAAGGGCTATTAGCTCGTTTTTCATTTTTTATTTTACGTTCAAGCTTGGCGCAAGAGCCAATCGCGCGGACTCATGCCAGTGCGCGCCTTGAATGCCCGCGATAGCGCAACCGGACTCCCGTAGCCAACATCGGCGGCGACATGCTTGAGTGGTCGTCCGCGCTTCAACAAATCTTGCGCCACGCCAACCCGAAATGCCATTAGATAATCGCCCGGGGTTTGCCCCACACTGTCTCGGAAGGTATTGGCAAAGCTTGAGCGCGACATGCCTGCGATGTCGCCCAATGCTTCGAGCGTCCACTCGCGGGCTGGGTCTTCATGCATCGCCACCAGCGCTTTTTGTAACTGCGGATGCGAAAGTCCGGCCAGCATGCCATTGTCAACCGCACCTTTTTGCATAGCAAGGCGCAGCAACTGGATTAACACCACTTCAAAAAGACGATTCATCACACTCTGCCGTCCGCATTGTTGGGTGGACGCCTCCGAAAACAGCAGTTCAAGGGTGGTCGAGAGCATCGTCAACTCGTTGAGCGGCGTGACCACAATCGAGGGTAGTGCGTTGGCAATTGGGTTGATCGCGCCGCCAGCAAATTCCACTGAGGCACAGACCAGATCTGCGCCGACCAGTTCGTCACAGATAAATTGGTGCCCCATGGGACGCGGATACATCAGCAGCGTGGGTTGATCGATCTGGATGGTACGTTCTTGACGATGGCGCACTTCCAGCGGACCTCGCCGCACCAAATGCAAATAACCGCATTGGTCGCTTTCACCAAAATCGATGCTGCCGCAGAGCACCCCCGAGTGGAACAGCCGGGTGTTCATGGAGAAGCGCTGCAGTAATGCTTCTAATCGGTCGAGGCTCACTCGGATCTCCGGATGGCAATTTATACGAATAGTATCATTTATCGTATTTTATATCATCAATCGTCTTTCTATCTTGCGTAAAGTTCGGGTTGTGCAATCTGCACGAATTGATCAAACCGACTCAACGAAACCAAAGGAAACCAACATGCCAACCATCAATCCCATCAACCTCGCCCAAGCCGATCCCGCGACAGCCGCTACACTCAATGCCGTTAAAGCCAGTCTCGGCGTGATCCCCAACATGTTTCTCACACTGGCGCATTCGCCAGTGGCGCTGAATGGCTATATGCAACTTTCTGGCGTCACGTCGAAAGGGACGTTGAGTGCAAAACTGCGCGAACAAATCGCGCTTGCTGTCGGCGAAAAAAATTCCTGTGAGTATTGCGTCACCGCGCACACTGTAATCGGCGATATGGTTGGGTTGAAAGCAAACGAGATTGCTGCCGCTCGCAACGCGCAATCTGGCAATGCCCGAGAGTCAGCCATCCTGTCACTCGCCGCTCGCATTGCAGAACAACGCGGACATCTGAGCCCGGCGGAAGTCAGTGGTTATAAAGCGCAAGGTTTGAGCGATGCAGACATTCTCGAAGTGCTAACGAATGTGGTGCTCAATATTTTGACTAACTACACCAACCACATTGCGGCAACCGACATTGATTTCCCGCGCGTTGAGTGGAAAAAAGCGGCGTAACGCCGCGCTAGTGTGGGGATAACGAACGGTCGGAGGAGGATGTGTTGTTGCCTCTTCCGGCAATCATCGCAATAGGCGGTAAAACCGCCCACGGCAAAACATAAAACACGGTTAAATACCAATACGATTTTAAAAATGCCAGCCCGCGCGCTTGGTGAATTGCGAGATACAAATAGTCATACACAAACAGCGGCGCCGTTGCATAAAACGCAATCCATAAACACTTTGCATAGCGTAGGTCGTAACCGATTACTTCAGCGGTACGCATATCGCATCATTACTACGGCAGGAAAAAGGATGCCAAAAATAGTCATCATCCAAACCGGCGTTTACAGGTCGTCATCCCAGGGAAAGCCGACGATGAAAAACAGCGTCCACCAAGTCGTCATCACACAAAATAGCCGCCAATACCGATGCGGTTTCATGCGCGATTCACGTTTATTCAACCAACGGCATACAAATCGCCGTCTTCAATTCTGAGGGAGCGGTGATGCGCGCATCGTTTAAATATTCTTCGAAGCACGGTTCATTACGCGGCTCTTCCCCGCTCTGCGGCAGCCAAGTATCGTAGAGCCAGCGGTAGGGTTTTTCCAACTCAGAATAGGGGCCGGTAAAAATAAACACGGCGCATCGCCCGCTGGCGGTTTCGGTGATGCGCAAGTCGGCATGGTCGGACGGGTGCACTTCATCATCGCGCGGAATTTCTACGCAGGCATTTGAGCGCAATGCATCGACCGGTTTCGATTTCGGATCATCGTAGTACACACCAAAGGTGCGGGTTCCTGCTTTGATCAGCCCTTTTCCCGCGGCCCATACCATGAGCCGCTCAAAGGTCGCGCCAATTAGCTGGTAATCACCATGGTGCGAAAACGCGGCAACCGGAATTGCAGGCAGGGTTTGAATATGAACATCGTTTATCTTAAACATGGGTAAATCCTTATGGGTAAACATTTGGTTATTGTTGAGCGCTGCCGACAACACACGGTGCAGACGATATTGCGCTGGTGGAATCCCATAGGCCGCTCGAAACGCTCGCGTGAATGCCTGCACGCTGCCGTAGCCAGCCTCCGCTGAAAGTGTATTAATCGGTGTGGCTGATGCCGTCAGCTTGATCGCTGCGCGATGTAGGCGGTGACGACGAACCGTATCCGCCACCGTCTCGCCCATCATCGCCATATATACGCGATGAAAATGATATGGCGATAAAAATGCAATCTCAGCGAGGCGATGAATATCAAGCACACTCTCGTCGCCACCATCCAACTGATTGACGATAAAGTTCAGCACATGCTCAATTCGTTTGGCGTAGGTTTCGCGGGTGATGGATTTCATGCGGCGGCTGTTAGTTTGGCGACAATTCAATATTACCGATCAGCGCTTAACTTCGTTTGCGGTTTTTGATGATCGGCTTTTGCAGAATCGGCACCCGCAAATCAAACTGCCCCCGCTTTTTTCAATAGCTTCGCCATCACTTCTGCAATTACGCGATAGCCGCTCGCATTCGGATGGACAAGATCGGATTTCAGATCGCTATCCGTCAGTACTTTTTTGAGCACCGTATCATCAACCGGGATCGAAAATTCTTTTGCAATGGCCACATAAAAATCCGGCGGCGTTGGCGAAAGTCCGGGCTTGGGCGTGGCGATCAGCACCACAGCGATGCCGCGATCTTTCGCCAGCTTCACCATCGCCCGCACATTGGCGGCCGCTTTGTCGTCACCCAGCTTTTGCAAAAAATCATTGCCACCATGACACAAAATCAACAGCTTCGGTTGATGCTCATCCAACGCGCCCGGCAGCCGCGCCAAGCCATCGGCAGAGGTCTCGCCTGGTACACCGGCGGGAATCACGGTGCGTGAAATGAGCGTTTTGAGCTGCGCGGGATACGATTCATTCACCGCAGCACCCGTGCCGAAAGTGAGGCTATCGCCGAATGCCAACACCGTCGCATTTGCGTCAAGCGCAGGCAATGCCGGCGGTTTGCTGCACCCGAATAACGCAAAGCATAAAAACAAGAAACACGCCATTCGGCGGGCGTTTCGGGGCAAAAACGGCTGAAAATCCTCACCAGTGCTAGAGTTTGTCATTTGTTCCGCTCACTTAGAAATGCGCTTAATATAACTTTGCGAAACGCGCTTGGAAACTCATTATTCCGCTCGTTCTCATTCGTCAACCTAAAATAATCACATAAAAATATCATGACACAACAAACCGCCAATCAGGGCAAGCAGATGTCAACCCACGCCGAAATCGTCGGATGGGGAAAATGCCTGCCACCCGCTGTTTTAACCAACGCCGATCTCGCCACCTTTTTGCCGACCGATGACGATTGGATCACCTCACGCACCGGCATGAAAGAGCGCCGGATCTCACATGTGCCGGGCATCACGCTTGCTTATACGGCGGCGGTGCGCGCGCTCGCCTGCGCAGGCATGGAAGCTGAAGAGCTTGACATGATTTTGTACGGCAGCTGCTCATTTGACGAACATGTGCCGAACTGCGCGTCGGGCATTCAAGTCAAACTCGGCGCCAAAAACGCGGCAGCGATGGACATCAACACCGCCTGCACCAGCTTTCTCTACGGCCTGTCCACTGCTAACGCGATGATTAAATCAGGCGCTGCCAAAAACGTATTAGTGATCGGCGTGGAAGTCATTTCACAGTTCATGGATTGGCATAACCGCAATGTGTCAGTGCTCTTTGGCGATGGCGCAGCGGCGTTTGTGTTGAAAGCGACAGAGAGTGAAACCGGCATCGGCGTGATTGCCGAGAAACTTCAATGCTTCGCCGATGCCCGACAGACACTTCGCGTGCGCGGTAAAGGTGCTGCCTACGTCAACAAAGGCATGCAATACGGCGACACGATGTGGGATTTTGACGGGCAAGAAATTTTCAAGAAAGCCGTTACCGGCATGGGTGAAGCTAGCATCGCCGTGATGGCCAAAGCAGGTGTGACGATTGACGATATCGATGTCGTTGTGCCACACCAAGCCAATTTGCGCATTATTGAAGCGGTGGCTAAACGCGCTGGTGCGCCGATGGATAAAGTATTTTTAACCGTACACAAATACGGCAATATGAGCGCTGCCACGGCGCCGGTCGCGCTTTGCGAGGCGATTGAAGCGGGCCGCGTCAAAGCAAATGGCCTCGTACTCATCCCCGCCTTTGGTGCGGGACTGACGTTGAGCACGCATCTGATCCGCTGGGGCGATCGCGTCACGCCGATTGCGACGAGCGACATCGAGCTGCCGCCCGCAGATAAAACCGCGCTGCAAATGGTGCAGCATTTGATGAAGTACAAAGAGCCGGTAGGGCGGTCAGATGCCATGCTGATGAGTGCGAAGTTTATTGAGATGGCTGGGTAGTATTTCTAACGATCCGGCAAACCTGCGCGTTTATGGGGTCAGCCCGCTCTCACTATGGATATTCAAAAATCATTTGCCGTCTGGCGAAAACTGGTTCGCCCTTCACTTTTGGCACTTCAAATATCCATCGGTTCATCACCGTCATGATGGACCATGCTAAGTCAGTATTGGTTGCGCTAATGGTGCGCGGTAGTTGAACACTGCCTTCGCGGTCTATAAAAAATTCAATTTTAATTTTATCGGGTGTAGCGCTAACAGCGCTGGCAGAACGGGTGTCAACGGGCTGTGGTTGATAAAGCAATTTTGGAACTGAATCGAGCTGGTCAAAACTGAAAATACGCTCGGGGTGAGATTTTATATTCGTTTTTAGCGCGCTTGTTTCCTTGTTAATAATATTGCTCCACTCTTCCGAATTGAATCGATGTTTATGCTTGAACTGAACCGAAATGGGCCTTCCATTTTTAAGCGCGGGTTCAATCTTCCAATTTTGAATCATCGCTTTTAACGATTCGCCAAAAGCGGGTTGGCTTGCCTCGACGACTTTTGCATCACGGACTTCGCCAGTGGCATCAATCGTTACGGTTACGACGGCGCTCCCAGTCTGATCATCAAGCGCCAAGTCATAAGGGTATGTTGGCAGGGAGAGGATACGGACGACAGGCGCAAAATCATATTGTTCGGGTAGTGCTTTGGGAAAGTAGTACGCTGATCGATCTGGATCTACTTCCGGTCGGGCATATCTGCCAACGTCTGTGAGTAGAAAATTAAATGGTACTTGCGCTACTTGCGGAATAGGTTTCCCATCAAGAGTTGCTGGTTCAATACTGATTCCAAACATAGCACTTACAGCCGCTTTTTCAAAGGCCGGATGCGCTGCTTTTGTTACTTGAATATATTCGTATTTCCCTTCCGGTGTTATTACTCCCTTTAGTACGACTTCGCCATCCAAGCCTCGTTTGCGCATGCTCGTCGGAAATTCAGGGGGTGGGCGTTTCAAAACGCTTGGGAATTTATAAGTATTTAGCGAAGTTTTCGAAGTTTTAAATGAGGATGCTTCTGCAAATGCCGAATAGCGCGCTGCGGCAGGAGCGTCTTGTAGTTTCGTATATGAGTCTGCCAACAAGCGATAAAGCGGTGTTGCGCTCCCGCTGTAGCCGTTCTCAGCTAAAAACAATGCGTTCTCAAAATAAGGAAGTGCGGTTGACGCATCTCCAAGCGACGAATATTCCTTTCCCAATTTGATCATGATCGAGTACAGGGCATAATTATTGCTAACCGTAAATTGACGGGCACTATTTAGGCTTTCAATTGCTTCTTTATGTTTATTCAACCCGGAAAAAAAGCTGGCACGTGATAGGAGCGCATCGCGAATTTTGTCCGGCTCGGTTGATTTGACAGCTACGCCTACAGAATTTTTAAAAAATAATTCTGCCGCGTTGGTGCTTTCAAACTTAATTAGCGTGGGCCTTTTGCTACTGAATTGGCTATTTGATGCGCCGCTTTGCGTAATTGCCAATGACTCGCTCATATCAACAATTGGCTTGGCAGCAACATTGGCAATGTTAATTTCAAAAGGGCGAGCTACAGAAACTTCGCCGCGAAGTACATCAACATGTATGACGTCGCCATCGGCGCCTGCGACACGTTCAAGGTGGAATTTTGCGTCCCGGGCACTGACCGTGACCGAATCAATCTCCACTTGAAAAAAACTAAGTGGCGCCGTCACATCAAAGTCTGCGCTGCCTCGCTTTAGATTGTAGCGCTCTCCTGCACGATGCACGATTGGCGCTGTAATCTGGCTCTCCCCGTTTAATTGGATCACATTATGGTTGAGAGAACGGACAGTAATCACTGTCTTTGCAGAGGTTAAAATCTTCGACAGCCTAATTTCTTCACCGATCGAAATCGACTTCGCAACGGTGCCTGGAGAATCAGTTTCTTCAATAATTTTCGTGCTTTTTCCGTCAACGTCGACAGTTTGCAGTGTCATTAATTTAGTCGGTTCCGCATAAGCCCATACGGACGCAAGAGAAAATGTGAGGGCCGCAAAAAACGTTAGACAAAGCTCGGCAGCAGGATAACGGTTACCAACGAGCCGTAGTGAATTTTTCATTTAATCCTGTTCTGTCGATTGGCGATCGATTGAATATCGATGGGCATCGGTATCATAAATTAAATGTGACGTCCCGTAACCAAAAATATGCTTGCCCGAGTTGCTAAGCTTAAAGCCAGTCGTCTAGCCTACCTTTCGAAGCATCCACCCGTTACACGGACGGATGCCCAAAACGGCGTTACCGATTTAAATCATTAATTGCATCGAGCACGATACCGCTTCCAATTGCGATCAGCAAAATATCGGATGCCACACGAACATAGCGCTGACCGGAGGGAGGTGGGCCGAGGCGGATCACCACCGGTTGCGGCACTTCATAGTAGATGACGTCGCGCGGGATTGGCCTGCCGACAAACCATTTCTTGGCTTGTCCGGGCGGCAAGCAGCCATTGTTCTTTTTAGCCAAGCCGGGCGGGCAGCGCTTTTCGCGATATTGCTCAGCGTAATATTCACGGATTACGACGCGATGTTGTTCGGTAAAATAATGGTCGCCATGGCGATCTTCATCTCTATCGCGGTGTCCCCCTCTACCTTCTCTACCGTCTCTGTCATCCTGACCGTCGCGGCCGCGCTCTGAACGTCCTTCGTCATTTCCCCCTTTTTCTTTTTTCTCCTTTTTCTCGTGCTTGCCCTCGTGCTTATTTTCCTTACCTTCCTTTCCTTCCCTGCCCTCCTTTTGCCCAGCCCATTCGGGCTTGTCAGCGTAGGCCAAATTGGCAGATGTCGGCACGGTGGCTGCAAACGCCAGCGTGATCGTTGTGATGATGTGGGGAATGCGTCGTTGCATGTTGAACCTCCGGGACAAACAATAAACAGTCATCAAGCGACGACCTAGCGAAAGGATAAGAAATAACGGGCAGCTGGAGAGCCAACCTAATCGGGAACGACACGCTCTTCGTGCCTGTTATCGCGATTACTGAGATTAACGCTTCGCCACCAATTTAGCGGACGAGACGCTACCGCACGGACGGCGCATCTAGGATTTGGCGCTTGGCACGACGTACAGAAATGCGGTGAATAATATTGGAAACGCCTTGAAAGCCGCGCCAGTGCTAGCGTTCTGAAAGAACAATGGCAGCAACAAGCGAGACGACAATATCGACTATATCCTTAGCTAATTTTAAATTCGCTAAAATTTGGCCCACCCAAGCCTGGCCTGGCTGGCAGATCGCTGGCTTTAAATGATTCCATCATGCCGCTATTGCCGACGAGCAGCGATAGGTTAGTGGCCGAATCGGCATTTAACATGCCTTCTTCAACTGAAATTTTTCCGGCTTTAATTAGGCGGAATAAATCTTGTTCAAAGGTTTGCGAGCCCGGCGTGAGCGATTTTTCCATCGCCTCTTTGATCTCCGATACCCGCCCTTCCTCAACCAGATCGGCAATATTTTGCGTATTCATCAAAATCTCTACCGTGGGCGTGCGTGTGCCCTCGACGTTTTTCACCAATCGCTGTGACATGATGCAACGCAGCGCGACAGCCAAATCGCCGAGCAGCACGGCGCGCTGTTCGAGTGGGAAAAAATTGATAATTCGATTCAACGCATGGTAGCTATTGTTGGCATGCAGTGTAGCCAAACACAGATGGCCGGAAAGCGAATACATCATCGCCATTTTCATGGTTTCAATATCGCGAATCTCGCCGACCAAAATGCAATCCGGCGCTTGACGCAATGCGTTGCGCATCGCGTCGTGAAACGAATGGGAGTCAGTGCCGATTTCCCGCTGATTGATGACTGATTTTTTCGAAGTGAACATAAACTCGACTGGATCTTCAAACGTCAAGATATGGCCAGTTTTCATTTGATTGCGAAAATCAATCATCGCCGCCAGCGACGTCGATTTACCGGAACCCGTCGCGCCCACCACCAGCACCAGTCCACGTTTTTCCATAATCACTTGACGCAGGACGTTGGGCAGTTCCAGCGTTTCAAACGGCGGCACCTGGTTGCTAATGAAGCGCACCACCGCAGCAACACTGGCCTTTTGCATCATCATGTTGACGCGAAAATTGCCGATGCCGATGATTGGATAAGAAAAATTTAACTCCAACTCTTTTTCAAATTTTTCAATTTGATTCGGCTTTAATATTTCATAGCAAACCCGTTTGCAATCTTCGGGCGTCATCAATTGCGGATTGATTGGCATCGAATTGCCGTTGATTTTGATATGGATCGCCGCCCCTGCCGAGACAAAAATATCTGATGCGTTTTTCTCAGCCATTAAGCGGAATAATTTTTCGAGAATCACCATGCTATTTTTCTCCTTGTTGGCTTTACAAGTGGGGTATTGGTATTGAAAAATCGTTAAAAATTATGCTCTTAACAAATCATTAATGCTGGTTTTAGACCGCGTCTGCGCATCCACCTGCTTCACAATTACCGCGCAATTCAAACTGTATTTTCCGTCTGCAGACGGCAAGCTGCCCGCCACTACCACTGAATATGGCGGCACTTTACCGTAGCTTATCTCGCCAGTCGCACGATTATAAATTTTAGTCGATTGGCCGATAAACACACCCATCGAAATGACCGAACCCTCGCCGACGATCACGCCTTCCACCACTTCAGAACGCGCGCCGACAAAGCAATTATCTTCGATGATGGTCGGGTTCGCTTGCAACGGCTCCAACACACCGCCAATGCCCACGCCACCACTCAGGTGCACGTTCTTTCCAATCTGCGCACAAGAACCGACTGTCGCCCAAGTATCAACCATCGTGCCTTCATCAACATACGCGCCAATGTTCACATACGACGGCATCAGCACGACATTTTTGGCGATGAACGCGCCGCGCCGCGCGACAGCTGGGGGGACTACGCGGAAGCCGCCCGCTTTAAAATCGGCGTCGCTGTAGCTGGCAAATTTGGTCGGTACTTTGTCGAAATACGCAACGGTAGGTTGCGCAGAGTCGGCCATCACTTGATTGTCGTTAAGACGAAACGAAAGCAGTACGGCCTTTTTGGCCCACTGATGGGTGAACCATTCGCCGTTGATTTTTTCAGCAACGCGCAGCAGGCCGGAATCGAGTTGTTGGATGGTGTGCTCAACCGCTTGGCGCAGATGATTGTTATCGGTGTTAGGGTTTAAATTGGCGCGGTCTTCCCAAGCGCTGTCAATCACCATTTTTAATTCATCGTTGGTCATATGCTGTCTGTTTCATGGTTATTGTTGACGCGATCCGTTGATGCAGTTTGTTGCTGCGGACCCGAATGGTTAGAATGATGGCTCATTATAAAGGCTCACTCGTGTCTGCGCTTCCTTCTTCACATTCCGCATCAAATTCAACCTCTACGTACCAACCAATTCTTGCGCTGTTGATTGGCGCGACGTCGTGGGGCATTCTCTGGTATCCGTACCGCATCATGCAGGCCAATGGCTTGGTAGCGCCGGTTGCCACGGTGCTAACTTATATCGTGTCGATTACAGTGGGCGGCATTGTCTTCAGACGCGCTTGGCGCGAATTTCCGGCTTTTTCCAACACAGAAAACAGTCGGAACACCGCGTGGATGCTAGGGATTGGGCTCTCCATCGGGGTGTCGAATGTGTCTTATTTGGTCGCCATCATGGAGGCTGAAGTGCTACGAATTGTGCTGCTTTTTTATTTGGCACCGCTGTGGACCGTACCGCTGGCACGATGGATTTTACGAGAGAAATTGACCCTCGCAGGCTACGCAACCATGGCGCTGGCGATGGCTGGTGCGGTCGTGATGCTATGGCGTCCCGAGCTGGGGCTCCCCGCACCGCGGAACGGCTACGAATGGCTGGGACTTTCGGCAGGGTTCATGTTTGCGCTATGCAATGTGTTGGTGAAAGGTGCCGATCACATATCGCCGGAGGCGAAATCGTTGGCCGGTGCGATGGGCGTTTTCATCGTTTCGCTGCCCGTGGCATTGTTTTTGGGACCAAACTTAAATGAATGGGCCTCGCTCGCGGCACCGCATACGCTGCTCATCATTATCGTTGGCGTGATCCTCATTTCCACCAGCGTTGCGCTGCAATTTGGCTTAAGCAAACTGACCGCAAATCATGCAGCGGTGATTCTATTATTCGAGCTAGTGGTTGCCGCGGTCGCCGCGCATTATTTGGCAAACGAAGTTTCGCGGCTGCAAGATTGGGTGGGTGGCGCGATGATTGTGGGGGCGGGATTGGTAACGGTGGTTGTACCCAAATTCGCGCCCAAGCTTGGGGTGGGATCCGCAGGTGCTTGAAAAAAGGAAACTGCCTGAAACACTAGTACTGGCGCGGAGTTCAGCTATCGCGCCCCATCGCCTCGCCCATCCGTATTTCTCCTGCAGGCTCCCACGCTGTATTAAATTTCATTGTATCTTTCGGCCACAACATCACCACCGTTGAACCCAATAAAAACCGTCCCATTTCATCGCCTTTTTTAAGGGTAATGTTTTGATCTTCATATTTCCATTCCCGCACTGCTCCACCGCGGGGCGGGTTAACGATACCGTGCCAGACGGTTGCCATGGAGCCGACAATCGTTGCGCCGACTAGCGTCAGCACAAAGGAGCCGCGATCCGATTCGAACACGCACACCACCCGTTCGTTCCGCGCAAACAGGCCTGGCACGCCACGAGCCGTGGTTGGGTTGACGGAAAACAACGCACCAGGCACATAGATCATACGGGTCAGGCGGCCATCATGGGGCATGTGGATGCGATGATAATCCTTGGGACTTAGGTAAAGCGTGGCGAACTGACCGTCCTGAAACTGAGCCGCCAGCGCGGCATCACCACCGACCAAGGCGGTGGTGGAATAGTGATGGCCCTTCGCTTGGAAAATTTGATCTTTTTCGATGGCGCCAAATTGGCTGATTGCGCCATCGACGGGGCAAATAAAATCAGCCCCGACACCTTGCGCCAACGGCCGAGCGCCTTCTCGCAGGGGACGCGTAAAAAATTCGTTAAAGCTGGCGTAGCTTTCGATGTCGGGGTTGGCGGCCTCGGCCATGTTGACTTGATATTTGGCGACAAACCAGCGAATCAAGCGTGTTGTAAAGCCGCCCGCTTTTGCGCCGGCGATTTTACCGGCAAGCATGGTTAGGGCTTGTTTGGGCAGAAGGTATTGCGGGAGTACAGCTAGGCAGTCGGACACGACTTCACTCTAAAAATTAACATAAGACATTATAGCTGTCGGCCACCTGTAAACGGCAAACCCCGTTACTGGCGCAGATCTTCAGGCAGTTACACCCGGCGGGTGTGCAAGGCAATATGGAACAATTTTCGTTCAAAAAATAAGGCCGCAATGCGGCCCTATTCTTAAAAAACGCAACGAAGCAGAACGATGCCGCGCAGAAAGCGGTGATTAATTCTTTGCCTTGTCAACGAGCTTATTGTTTTTGATCCACGGCATCATAGAGCGCAATTTGGCACCCACATCCTCAATCTGATGCTCGGCCAACAAGCGGCGACGCGCTACCATGGTAGGTGCACCGGCTTTATTTTCCAAGATGAAGCTCTTTGCGTATTCGCCGGTTTGAATATCATGCAAGATGTCTTTCATGACTTTTTTGGTGGCCGGGGTAATCACTCGCGGGCCGCTCACATATTCGCCGTATTCGGCGTTGTTGGAGATCGAATAATTCATGTTGGCGATGCCGCCTTCATAGATCAAATCGACAATCAACTTGGTTTCGTGCAAGCATTCAAAATACGCCATTTCGGGCGCATAGCCTGCCTCGACCAAGGTTTCAAAACCGGCCTTAATCAGCTCGACAATGCCGCCACACAACACGGCCTGTTCGCCGAATAAATCAGTTTCGGTTTCTTCGCGGAAATTAGTTTGAATCACGCCACCGCGCGAACCGCCGATGGCTTTGGCGTAGGACAACGCAAGATCACGCGCTTTACCAGATTTGTCGGCGTGGATTGCGATCAACGCCGGAACACCGCCACCCGCTACGTAGGTGGAGCGCACCAAATGGCCGGGGCCTTTGGGGGCGATCATGACCACATCCAAATCCGCGCGGGGTGTAACGATGCCGTAGTGGACATTAAAGCCGTGGGCAAATGCCAGCACCGCGCCCTTTTTGATATTCGGTTCAACTTCTGTTTTGTACACATCGCCAATGTTTTCATCCGGCAGCAACATCATGACGAAATCGGCCGATTTCACGGCATCGGCGACTTCAGCGACTTTAAGACCTGCCTTCTTCACTTTGTCCCACGATGCGCCACCTTTGCGTAAGCCGACGGTGACTTTCACGCCGGATTCACTGAGGTTCTGCGCATGTGCGTGGCCTTGCGAGCCATAGCCCACGATGGTGACTTTTTTGCCTTTGATGAGTGAGAGATCACAATCTTTGTCGTAATAAACTTTCATTTCGTTTCCTTGATAGCGGGTGTAAAAATTGTTTTAATTGAATTGTTGCTGTTGTGAGCTGTTGGTAGCGTTCTATACTTTAATCACCCACTCGCCACGCCCCAAGCCGCAAGCGCCGGTGCGAACGGTTTCTAAAATCAGCGCCCGATCAAGCGCTTCTAAAAACGCGTCGAGCTTGTCGCCGGTACCGGTCAGCTCGATGACATAGGTTTTTTCGGTGAGATCAATGATACGGGCGCGAAAAATATCGGCAGTCCGTTTGATCTCTTCGCGGTCTTTGCCGACAGCGCGGCATTTTACCAACATCAGTTCGCGCTCGACGTGTTTGCCCTCGTTCAGGTCGACGATTTTGACAATATCAATCAGCTTATTAACCTGCTTGGTAATTTGCTCGATTACGTCTGCAGAACCAGAGGTGACAATCGTCATCCGCGACAGCGTTGCATCTTCAGTCGGTGCGACCGTGAGTGATTCAATGTTATAGCCACGAGCCGAGAACAGCCCTGCGACGCGGGACAAAGCGCCAGCTTCGTTTTCAATCAGTAGAGAAAGGATATGACGCATATTTTTTATTTAATTTCTATTTACAAATCTTCGGCCAAAATCATTTCCGAAATGCCTTTACCGCCAGGCACCATCGGGAACACATTTTCGGTTTGGTCAGTGACGAAATTCAGGAACACCAAACGGTCTTTCATCGCAAATGCGTCTTTCAATGCCCCTTCCACATCGCCGGGCTTTTCAATCTTCATACCGACGTGACCATAAGCTTCCGCTAACTTCGTAAAATCGGGCAGCGCATCCATATAGGACTCGGAATGCCGGTTGCCATGAAAAAACTCCTGCCACTGCCGCACCATACCGAGGTAACGATTATTGAGCAAAATTACCTTCAACGGGATGTCGTATTGTTTGCAAGTTGAAAGCTCTTGAATGTTCATTTGAATGGAGCCCTCGCCAGTGATGCAGGCAACGTCCAATTCAGGGAATGCCAATTTGCAACCCATTGCATAGGGCAAGCCTACGCCCATCGTTCCCAAGCCGCCAGAATTGATCCAACGGCGCGGCTTTTCGAAGCCGTAGTATTGTGCCGCCCACATTTGGTGCTGACCAACGTCAGAGGTAACAATTGCATCGCCTTTGGTGACTTCATGCAACTTTTGCACGACGTATTGTGGCTTGATGATGGTGTCGGACATTTTATAGCGCATGCAATTTTTGCCGCGCCACGCTTCAATTTGTTTCCACCATGCGGCGATTTTATTTGGCTTTTGCTCAGCGGCTTTTAACTGCGCCAACAAGTCGATCATGACGTCTTTAATGCCGCCGACAATCGGCACATCAACCTTGACGCGTTTGGAGATTGACGAGGGATCAATATCGATATGGATAATTTTGCGAGTCGGGTTTCCCGCATTGAAGTGCTCGGGATTGCCAATCACACGATCATCAAACCGCGCACCAACAGCAAACAGCACATCGCAGTTTTGCATCGCCATGTTTGCTTCGACGGTGCCGTGCATCCCAAGCATGCCGAGGAATTGCTTGTCTGACGACGGATATGCTCCCAAACCCATCAATGTGTTGGTACACGGATAGCCTAAGAGCCTGACCAGCTCAGTGACTTGGGACGATGCGTCGCCCAAAATCGCGCCTCCACCGATGTAAATCATCGGACGCTCGG
This sequence comes from Burkholderiales bacterium, assembly GCA_025360815.1. Taxonomy (GTDB): domain Bacteria; phylum Pseudomonadota; class Gammaproteobacteria; order Burkholderiales; family Usitatibacteraceae; genus UKL13-2. Next base: position 4,862 of record JANYBL010000053.1, on the reverse strand, counting down.
CATCAAGCAACATTTGCATTGCTTTGCGAATTTGCCCACTATGCCCTTTGGTAAGCGGTCGATAGGAACGCATTTCGACTGATCCAGGATAGTGATATGGCGTTTTCGCCATCGACACATCTTTGGGAATGTCCACAACGACCGGCCCAGGGCGGCCAGTGGTGGCGATGTAAAAAGCCTTTTTCAATGTGATGGCTAAATCAGCCACATCTTTAACCAAAAAATTATGTTTTACGCACGGACGCGTGATGCCAACCGTATCGCACTCTTGAAATGCATCCTGACCAATAGCGTAAGTGGGCACTTGCCCCGTGATAATGACCATCGGGATCGAATCCATGTAGGCAGTAGCAATACCCGTCACCGCATTGGTGACGCCTGGACCCGACGTGACTAGCGCAACACCGGCACGACCGGTGGACCGGGAATAGGCATCGGCTGCGTGCACGGCAGCTTGTTCATGGCGTACCAGAATGTGCTTGAAAGCGTCTTGTTTGTAAATTTCATCGTAAATCGCCAGCACCGCGCCGCCAGGATAGCCAAAGACGAATTCGGTGCCTTCGGTTTTTAAAGCGCGGCAAAGGATCTCTGCACCAGACAGGATTTCGCCGGATACGACAGGCTTGTCCACCGCGAAATTGGCGGATTTGGTTTGAGAATGGGGGAGTTCTGAGAGTTTCATATGGATTCGCCGAGTGCCGAGGGTGGCAAAAAAAGTAACAAATATAATGCAAACTGGAAACACTTCCGCACGCCATGTTGCCCTAGGAGAAACCCGGGCAATTCTGGCAATTTAGGCAATCGTTTCCCCTAAAAGGTATGGCTATGCAGGGGTTGGCACCATTGTGAGGCAGCCGAAAGTCCCTAGCCTATTCGCGCTGTGCAGTTCACATGAATTAACGTTTTTCGGGGGTCGCCCGGTGAATTGTGCAGTGCAGTATCTGCTACCTTACCGATTGGATGCCAACTGGTCAAGCATAACGATGCACAACCCTATGCCGGTTGCACGAAAAGTTGTTAGACTCTGACGCAGTTATGCATCATTTTGTCTTGAAACATGAATTTCACCCGCGAGGAATGCTCTGGCTACTGCAAAAGAAATGGCGGATTTTTTAGCATCCGCTGAACGAAAAGCGTTCAAACAGGCTGTCTTTGCGGTCAAGCAGGACGAATCCGCCTTGGATATTGTTCAAGACTCGATGATGAAACTCGCGGAAAAATACGCTACCAAGCCCGCCGAGGAGCTACCAATGCTGTTTCAGCGTATTTTGCAAAATACGATCCGCGACTGGTATCGCCGCAGCAAGGTTCGGACAACTTGGACAACGCTGTTCTCGTCGTTTGGCAGCAACAACGATGATGACGATGAACGCGATTTTTTGGAGACCTTAGAGGCCGAAAACACGTCCAGCATTCCCGTGACACCGATCGACCAACTCGAACAGTCACAAACCCTGAAAATTATTGAAGAAGCCGTTGAGAAATTACCCGCGCGTCAACGCGAAGCGTTTATGTTGCGTTATTGGGAGGAATTCGATGTTTCAGAAACGGCGGATGCGATGGGTTGCTCAGAAGGAAGTGTTAAGACTCACTGCTCCCGCGCCGTTCACGCATTGTCGTTGTTACTGAAAGCCAAAGGCATTACGCTTGACACCATGCCTAAGCCCCACTGAATCAAATAAAACACAAAACTCTCGGCCGTAAACACCATACACACATAGGCACAAGATCATGAACGAAAACGAGATAGCAAAAAAAATCACCCAAACCCTCGATTACGGTGTTTCCCGTATGGAAGAATCGAACGTCGCCAAACTCCGCACCGCGCGCCAAAAAGCGATGGCAAACTACCGTGAGCCGATCAACCTTATGGGACTGGTGACTGTTTCTGGTCAAACCTTGAATCTTTCGAGCTGGATGACTAAGCCATTGTTTTGGTTACCTATTTTAGCGATTGCCGCTGCCGCTATCGCTTATAACGCAATGGATGACGATATCGTTGATGATTCAGGCGCACTTGATGCACAGCTTTTGACGGGCGAATTACCGATTAATGCATTCTTGGACAAGGATTTCCAATCGTGGGTGAAAGATTCTTCTCGCTAAACTTGCGAACCGTATTGTCGGCCCGCCCACCCGTAGAATCCGTAGCGATCACTGCTGCTAAACCTACCGTCGAACGGACCTCCCTAAAAAACACAACAGCCGCCAGCTGCATGACACTGGCGGTTTTGTCGTTTGTGGCTTTGTCGATTGCGGCACCCAACTCAGCGCAGGCATCTGCAACATCCAAAACCCCGCCGAAGCAGCAGCAGGCGAGCGATGCCAAAAAACCCGCACCGCCGGTGGATTGGAAAAAAATCCCCGAGACAGAACGCAAAGTGTTGGCACCACTGGAAAAAGATTGGGCACAGTTGCCAGGCATGCAGCAGCGCAAATTGATTGGCGCCGCGAAAGCCTACCCGAAGCTCGTGCCGATCCAGCAGGAGCGTTTTCAGGAACGTATTAAAGAATGGGCCGGGCTGACGCTTGAGCAGCGCCGCGCGGCACGAGATAAATTTCAACATCTATCAAGCCTGCCCCCGCAAAAGCAATACGAGTTGCGCGAGCGCTGGAACGAGAAAGCGGAAAAAGCGGAAAAAGCGTCGCCTAATTCTGCAGCCACAAACGCCGATAGCGCCGCAAAATAATCAATGGGTTCACCTGATTCCAGTAAGACCGAGAGCGTTGCGATGGTCTCTTCAGAAAAAAATGCGGCAGCGTTTGTTCCTAGCATTCTCAGACGCGTCGCCACGATCCCATACGAGGGCTTGCTGCTGTTGGCCCTATTGCTCATCGCTTCATTCCCCATTGCCGGACTCAAAGGCTACACCTTAGACGGTATCCCGCATTTGATTTATCAACTTTACCTACTGCTGATTACGGCGGGTTATTTTGGGTGGCTATGGACACACGGTGGGCAAACCTTGCCAATGAAAACATGGCGCTTCAAAGTCGTGAACCGCAACGGCAACTCACTCACGGTTGCCGAAGCCCTAAAACGGTTTGCCATCGCGATCTTATTTTTTGGTCCGGCGGCGGCAGGCTTGGTTTTGCTGTTTTTCCCCGCGCGGGTGAATCTAGCAGTCACCATGTGGATGTTTTTGCCAATGGTTGCAACAATATGGTGGGCAAAATTTGATCATGAGCGGCAATTTTTGCATGATCATCTGTCCGGCACGATGTTGGTTAACGCTCTAGCCGAGACGATGGCGAAACAATAAGCCATGTGGTTGCTCAACAACCGTCGGCGCGCTGGCCGATCAACAAGCGGCGCAATCGCGCCCGCGCACCAAGTTTAAATTAAGCCGGTGCGGTAAACCGCGTCTTGCGGTATCCGTATTCTTTCCACGCAATCATCCCCAAGGCGACAAGCAGAAATACCACCAGTGGTGTGGCCGCAGCCAGCAGCGGCGGCCAATCATTGAGGGTTGTTAAGATTGATGCCATTTGATTGAAAATGTACGACACCAATCCCACCATGATACCCAACACCAAGCGTGCGCCAACGCCGCCAGAACGTGCCGATTGGATCGCGAAAGGGATCGCTAGCAACATCAAAATCACCACGGCTGCAGGCTGCAGAACCTTCGTCCAAAGCGCTAATTCATAACGTACGGTGCTTTGTTTGTTACCGCGTAGATGGTCGATATAGGCGTTTAAATTACTGATCGACATTTCATCGGGCTTAACCTGCAAAGCCGATAATAAATCCGGCGTCATCACAGAATTCCATGTCGCGATCGGCAAATTATTGATGCGGACACGGTCACCCTCAAAAGTCGTTTTTTCCACACCGTTGAGCGCCCAGCGATTTTGGGCGTCGTATTTTGCGCTTTTCACAATACTGATCGACAGCAACCGATAAGCACGGTCAAACTCATAAATGCGCATATTCAGCAGCTCCGTTTCGGGGGTGAGGGTTTGAATATTGACAAACGATAGATCGTCTTTTACCCAGAACCCAGAGCGAAATTCGCGCGCCACTACCGAGCTAGTCGCGGCCAATCGCAACCGTTTCGCTGCTTCCTCCGAAGCGGGTGCGACATATTCACCAAACGTAAACGTCAGAACAGAAAAAAACAAACCGATAATGCTTGCAAAAATTGCCAGCTTATTGAGCGACAAACCCGATGCCCGCATCACCGTCAATTCAGAATTTGCCGATAGCCGCGAGATCGCGAGCAACGTACCCAAGAGCGCTGCAATCGGAAAAATCACCACAACATGTGAAGGCTGCGAGAGCGTGACGTAAAGCAATAGAGAAGTTAGGTTGTAGGCGCCTTTGCCCAGGTCACCCAGCTCGCGGATGAGATCGAACAACGCAAACAGCGCCAGCAGTGCCAGCAGCAGCAAACCGGTCGCTACAAAAATTTCTTTGGCAAGGTATCGAAAGAACGTCGTCATATTTCAACAAGTTTAACCGACATTTAGCGCGCTTTAATTCCAAAACGATCCGGCCATAAAAAACGCCGGGCAATCCCGGCGTTTTTATATCTTACGGTGAGTTACAACCTAGGCTACTCGTCCCGCACCATGGCGTAATCTTTGGTTTCAGGCAAGAACAAGGCACCGATCACAAATGTCATCGAAGCAATAACAATTGGATACCACAGACCTTGGAAAATGTTGCCGTAGGAAATCGACAAGAAGGTCGCTGTAAACGGTAAGAAACCACCGAACCAACCATTACCAATGTGATACGGTAACGACATCGATGTGTAGCGAATCTTGGTTGGAAATAACTCCACCAGCATCGCCGCAATCGGGCCGTAAACCATCGTTACATAAAGCATCAGCACGAAGATGACAAACACGATCAT
>JANYBL010000106.1 GCA_025360815.1 Burkholderiales bacterium | reverse complement strand
TGTTTACCCACATATTGAAGCGACCAAAACCGACAAAGAAATTGCCTACAACCGCCGCGAGGTCATGATGATGTTTGATCAGGCAGGCGTGCTGCGCGATGTAACGTTTGTGCCGCACGATAATTCAATGCCGCAGTGATCGCCGGTTTTTGTCACGGGCGATTATTGAGGAGGACCAAACCTCAACCATTAGAAACACGGGGCTGTTGCTTCGCTTAGCCTAGCTAGGCGCATGGTTCGCAGCACGGGCGATGATCCCCAATTCAACGCCAGCAGGTTTTAGAGAGAGGCGGCCCTATTCCGCCTGCCGGCAATAAGTCTCCCGCGTAAAACACAACAGCACCAACGCGAGCGCGCACCACACCAACATCATCGAAAACCCAGTGCTGTACGATGCGAAATCGAAGGTGTGTTTGCCGCCGGCTGTCGTTGCGCTCACCACACCACCCACTCCGTGGGCAGCTTGCCAGCGCGAATCCAGAATCACCCCGATCAACGGCTGCAACAACATCGGCGCCAACAATACACCCATGTTGGCTACGCCAGACGCAGTGCCGGCGAATTGTTGGGGCACAGATTCTTTGGCGAAGGCGAAGGTAATGATGAAACTCCCCGCACAAAAGCCGGTGGCGATTAGCAACGCCACCAGCGCCATGTATGGCAATGCCGGCACTAAAACCACCACCGACCAGAGCACCATCGCGATGGTTACGCCGCCGATATAAAGCGGTTTGCGCCGTCCCATTTTGTCGGTGGCGGCACCAAACGCCAAACAGCCGCACGACCACGCGATCATCATCGTCGAGCATAATCCGGCGGCATTGGTTTGGCTAAGGCCGTAATGCGTGGTCAAAAACGGCACGCCCCACAGACCCGCAAAAGTCAGCGTGATGCCCGTCATCGCACCTGGAATGAAAGTCAGCAGCAGCACATTGCGATAGCCCAACACGATTTTTAAGCCCGCAAAAGCCGAAGGGGCGGCTGTTGTTGATGTGTTGGTGGGCGCCTTCCCCAACGCGTAGCTTTTAAATCCACGCAGGCTGGGATCATCGCGCACCACCAACCATGTGATGACCGCCAACGTGAGCGTCACCAACGCGGTGCACGACATCACGCTACGCCAGCCGAAGGCATCCACACCAAGCCTGAGCGGTGCGCCCGCCAATGTTGCGCCCAACACACCCACCACCAGCGCCACGCCGGAAGTCAACGCGAATTGCCGGGCGGGCATCCAGTGGCTGGCAAGTTTTAGCATGCACACAAACGCCATGCCCGACGAGCCGCCGATGAGCAAGCGTCCCATGTTTGCCCACAAGGTATTGGGTGCCCATGCGAACACGGCTGTGCCGAATGCGGCGAATACGCAGCCAATCGTGAGCAACACGCGCGGGCCAAATCGATCAGCCAACAAGCCGGTGGGGATCTGCATGGCTACGTAGCTATAAAAATAAAACGCCGATAAATTGCCGAGGGCGGCAGCGGTTAAGCCGAAATCCGCAGTGAGTTCAGTCGTAAGGACGGCCGGTGCGACGCGGTGGTAAAACGCAATGAAATAAAGCGTAGCCGCCAAGCCCCACATCAACCAAGCGAGGCGTGATGGCGGCGATTTTAACGGAGCAGCTTGTTGGTCAAAGGCTAGCACTGGCGGGGCTTTCCGAGGGTTCATGCTTTATGAACCCGTGCTTTTTCCAGCATTTTTTCACGCATGTACAAAAACGCGGGCAGCGCAAATGAAAGGCCAATCAACACATTGGTGACCACATAAAAAATCGGATAACGAATGTGATGGCGTTTAGATTCAATAAATAGAAATGGCCAAAACACGAGACAGGAAATACTGAAATCGACCAGCGTCGCCGCCGCAATCGGACTACCGAATGCGAGCGACATCGCACCCGACGCCCCGGGCACATAAGCGAGGTAGCCGAAGTAGGTGGCGTAGGGCATGATGGCGCCGATGATGGCGGCGACTAAGTAGAATTTTTTCATGATTTGCTAAGCGTCTTGCGTCTGCGGGTCAATTTACAAACAATAGCAACGGCGGACATTCGCAACCGTTTTTATGCCGAACGCCCCGCCATTGCTAGAGTTTGATGAATTTTCTAAACTTGTTCCCAAGCCAATCCATCCTTGCGCCATCCCGAAATATTACCGCGCTGATGATGCTCGTCCAACTCACCTTCAAAGCCATGCAGCACATTAAATACTTTCGTGAATCCCGCGGCCTCCAGCGCCTGCCCGGCATCCACGCTGCGATTGCCAGATCGGCAGACCAGCACCACGGGGCGGTTGGTGGAATGGCCGACGGCCTTTTTCACTTGGCCGACAAAATGCGGGTTGATCTCCCACTCGGGGCCATCGTTCCAAGGGATCATCATGGCGCCAACCGGATGGCCAACAAATAAAAATTCCATTTCGCTGCGGCAATCGACGAACACGGCGGTCGGGTCAGCGCTTAAAAACGCAGCAGCTTGCTTGGGTGTCAGGTGGTCCATAAGTGATCCATACGTGATCTATAGGTGGTCGAGACTGCTTCAATTCGAGGCGGCAGCGATTTGATATTTTTTGATTATAGCGTTCACACCGCCATCCAAGGGCAACGACCATTACAGGGCGCGATAACAGTGCGATAATTGAGGGTAACAATCGTTGAAAAACCGTCATTGCGAATAAGTCAAAAAGGCACAGCATGAACGCACCCGATAATCTTTTCCCATTTGATTCGTTGATTCGCGACCACGCCGACAAGCTTGAGGCGCAAGTGATCGCTTGGCGACGCCATTTGCATGCGAATCCAGAACTCGGCAATCGCGAATTTGAAACCGCAAAAATGGTGGCCGCGCATTTGCGCAAGCTGGGGATGGAGGTGCAGGAAAAAGTCGCGCATACCGGCGTGGTCGGTGTGCTAAAAGGTTGCAAGCCCGGCCCATGCGTGGCGCTGCGAGCCGATATGGATGGTTTGCCAGTGACGGAAGAAACCGATGTGCCGTTTAAATCCCAAGCCCGCGCGATGTGGAACGGGTCTGAGGCCGGCGTGATGCATGCCTGCGGGCACGATACCCACGTGGCGATATTGATGGGCGTGGCGGAAATTTTGGCGGGCATGCGCGAACAGTTAGCCGGCACCGTGAAATTTATCTTTCAGCCCGCCGAGGAAATGCCGCCGATTGGCGAAGAGGGCGGTGCAAAAATGATGATCGCGGAAGGCTGCATGCAAAACCCGACGGTTGATGCCATTTTTGGTCTGCACATCACTTCCAAGCAACACGCGAATGTGATCGGCTATCGCTCGGGCCCGATCATGGCAAGTGCCGATCAATTTCGGATTTTTATTCGCGGCAATCAAACCCATGGCGCACAACCTTGGTCGGGCGTTGATCCGATTGTGGTTGGGTCGCAAATTGTCTTGGGCTTGCAGACGATTGTCTCGCGCAAAATGAATTTGACCGAGGAGCCATCGGTGGTGACGGTCGGTAGTTTTAACGGTGGCAATCGTAGCAACATTATTCCCGATGAAGTGAAAATGGAGGGCACGATTCGCGCCTTCGATGAGCGGCATCGTACGGATATCCATGCGTTCGTTGAAAAAATCACCACCCTAATCGCCGAATCCGGCGGTGCCAAAGCCCATGTCCATATTGCACACGGCTATCCGGTAACATCGAACGATGAATCACTCACCGCCTGGTCCGTGCCAGTGCTCAAGCGTGTGGCGGGCGACGATGCGGTGGGCGTATGTCCGAAAACCTGCGGCGCGGAAGATTTTTCGTATTACCAACAAGCGGTTCCGGGGTTTTTCTTTTTTATCGGCTGTACGCCCAAAGATCAGGACTGCAAATCTGCGCCGTCCAATCACAGCCCGCGGTTTTATGTCGATGAACGCGGGTTAAAAGTCGGCGTCAAAGCGTTAGCAACGCTCGCTGCTGACTGGTTACAAGCTCACGCGCAAACGTCCGCATAGTACACACACGAAAACACACACGCAAACACGCACGCAAGCACGCAGCCCACGCCCCGGACCCAACACGCCACAATCCTGATCCCCGACTCCTGCCCCCTCACCCGTCACTAAAAAATGTACATCAGCGTCTTCGATCTGTTCAAAATCGGTATCGGCCCGTCAAGTTCTCACACGGTTGGCCCGATGCGGGCAGCGCGGCGGTTTGTCTTTGAGTTACCGGCAGGGACGCTTGAAAGAATCACCCGGATCACCGTCACGTTGCACGGCTCGCTGGCCCACACTGGGCGCGGCCATGGCACCGACACCGCGATGATGTTGGGCTTCGCGGGCGAATTGCCGGATGAAGTTGAAGTTGAGCGCGTACCTGTCATCATCGCGGAAACCCGCGCCCAGCAACGACTTTCACTGCTCGGCAAACATGTAATCGCGTTTAATCCCGCTACCAATATTATTTTTAATGTCCGCGATTTATTGCCGATCCATTCCAACGGGATGACTTTTCGTGCCTATCAGGGCGAGACGCAAATTGCGGAACGCATTATGTATTCCATCGGCGGCGGCTTTGTCGTCGATGAAGATGAGGTTTTTGTCGGTGCACCACGAGGCGACGAACGGGCACCACCGTTTGCCTTTAACACCATGCGTGCCTTGCTAAACATGACCGAGCGCGAAAATATACGGCTCGTGAACTTGCTACAAGCCAATGAATTCGCCTTACGCAGTGAAGCGGAAACCAATGAATTTTTAGATCGCGTCATTGCCACCATGTTCGCCTGCATTGATCGCGGTCTAGTAACCGACGGCATGTTGCCCGGTGGCTTAAAGGTGATGCGCCGCGCGGCAGGAATTCATCAAAAGTTGATTGCCGAGCGCTCGCACCAAGCCAATTTGCCGCATCAAATCATGGATTGGGTCAGCGTTTATGCGATAGCAGTGAATGAAGAAAACGCGGCGGGTGGCCGCGTCGTTACGGCTCCCACCAATGGTGCTGCAGGCGTGGTCCCAGCAGTCATGCGATACGCCCGTGATTTTTGTAACGCTACCCAGCAACAGCTGCGCGATTATTTATTGGTCGCCTCCAGCGTCGGTGCGTTATGCAAAATGAATGCGTCCATTTCTGGCGCGGAAGTCGGCTGCCAAGGCGAAGTTGGCTCGGCTAGTGCGATGGCAGCGGCGGGGCTGGCCCAAGTATTGGGCGCAACTGACACGCAAATTGAGAACGCCGCCGAAATTGCCTTGGAGCACCATCTGGGCATGACCTGTGACCCCATTGGCGGTTTAGTGCAAATTCCGTGCATTGAACGCAACGCGATGGGTGCAATTAAAGCGATCTCTGCGGCCTCGCTCGCTTTGCGCGGCGACGGGATTCATCACGTCACACTAGACCAAGCGATCGACACCATGCGCCGCACGGGGGCTGATATGCAGACGCAATACAAAGAAACCTCGCTGGGCGGGCTGGCGGTCAGGCTTGTCGAGTGCTGATGTGGTGGCCGCGAAGGATCTAGAGGCGTAGAATATGCGAATTGATTTTGGTGCGGCGCCGATTTGAGTTTCAGCTTGCGGGCGCGGAAGCAATGTTAGGGTTCTATGTTTCGGCACGATTTTGGCTCGAAATGTCACTTCCCTCACTTCCCTCACTTCCAATAAATGCGGCTAAAGAGAGGTTCTGTCATCGAGCCTGTCCACAGCCGCGCGTTTATCCAAATGTGCTAGGGTGCGACAGGTTTTTTTACATTGAAAAATACGGACAATGACAATGAATATTCAATTTCGGCAAATCTTGACGACAGCCTCGGTTTTCATGACCTCGGTGGCGCTACTAACCTCGAGCACGACGGTCAGCGCTCTACCGCAGGGCACTAAATCCGGCGATAGCAGCAAAGAGGGCGCTAAGAAGCCTGCAAATGAAAAATCCGGGAAACTTTCCCAAGGCGATGAGCTGGCCAAAATTGCAGAGCGTTATTACCAAGATGGCCTGTTGCTCAATCCCCTCGAAGGGACCGCGCAAACCGGTGAAGCGCGTTTTGAAGGGGAATTGACGATTACGATTGCGCCCTCGCATCTCGCCAAAGAGCATGCGCTGCGCATTCGGGTGCAAAACGAAATGAGATCTATCGCGCCGGAGAAGCTTTCCCCGGCCGACCAAATGAGCTACGCGGTGTTGAAGCGCCGGATTTCGGAACAACTCGCGGGCGAAAAGTTTCCCGGTGAATTAATGCCGATTGACCAGTACGGCGGTCTACCGGTGGCGCTCGCGCAGTTCGGCACGGGGCAAGATATCCAGCCGCTGAAGACGGTGAAGAATTATCAAAATTATTTAAGGCGCCTCGAAAAATTACCAACTTGGATTGACCAAGCGATTGTGAACATGCGCGAAGGTATTAAACGTGGCGTAGTGCAGCCGAAGGCGCTGATTGTGAGCGCCCTACCGTCGATGAAAGCGCTGACCGAAACCGATGTCGAAAAGAGCCCTTATTATTTGGCGCTGTCGATTGCGCCCGCGAGCTTTAGTAAAAAAGAGAAGGATTTTTTGGCTGCTGAATATCGGGCCGCGATTAAGTTGCGCCTAGCGCCCGCCTCAGCCAAATTATATGCATTTCTAGAGAATGAATACTTGCCCAAGACCCGCGCCAGTGCTGGGTTCTCAGCCATTCCGGGCGGTGCGGCGTGGTACACGTACAATGTTGCATTCCACACCACCACGAATATGCAGCCCGAAGAAATTCATGCGTTGGGTTTAAAGGAAGTGGCACGAATTCGCGGTGAAATGGCGAAAATTCAGGCGCATTATAAGTTTGAAGGTACGCTAACTGAATTTTTAAAATGGCACGATAACGAGGCGCAGTTCCGCCCATTCAAAACCGATCAGGACGTGCTTGATGCCTATGAGGTGCTAAACAAAAAAATCGCCGCCAAACTACCTGATTTGTTTGGTCGTGCGCCAAAGGCGAAGCTGGAAATTCGTGCCGAGCCGGAACTCACCAAAGCCACCGCGTCCGATCACTACAGCAGTCCCGCCATTGACGGCTCGCGTCCGGGCGTATTTTTTACGGTGATTGAAGACCCAAAAACTTATCGCAACACCGGCATGACGACATTATTTCTGCATGAAGGCCAACCGGGGCATCACTTTCACACGGCCTTGCAGCAAGAATTGCCGCTGCCAAATTTCCGCAAATTTGGTTGGATTACGGCGTATGGCGAAGGTTGGGCGCTCTATGCCGAAACGCTGGGGCGCGAGATGGGTTTGTATGACGACCCAAATCAGTACCTCGGCCACTTGAAAGACGAGCTGCTCCGCGCAGTGCGATTGGTGACAGATACTGGCTTGCACACCAAAAACTGGACGCGCGAACAAACCATGCAATACATGATGGATAACGAAGGCGTGATTGAATCCGAGGCGCGGCGCGCAACCGAACGTTACATGGCGTGGCCGGGGCAGGCGTTGGCGTACAAAATTGGCGCATTAAAAATTCAAGAGTTGCGCACACGCGCTGCTCAGAAATTAGGCAGCAAGTTTAGCCTCAGGGATTATCACGATCTGGTGTTGAGCGACGGCGTGTTGCCGTTGTCGGTGCTGGAAGCGAAGGTGGATGGTTGGATTCAAAAGCAGCTTTGACCCGCAACTGTAATCGCTATCAGTGGTGAAAGTCGAAGTGCTGTTATTGCGAACGGCATGAATGTGCGTAATTTGACGGTGTGTTTTTTACTGCGCTAAAAGCAGTAATTACCCGGGCGATAATGCCATCTTCGGAATGACAAAGTTTCTTTGGAATGGATCGTTTTTTAACGTCGTACGAGCAATCATGGATCAGGCAGTCAAATCATTCTCTCCCCGGGCATTACGAACCCAGCAGCTCATGGATGCACTTGCCCAGCGTATTCTCGTGCTCGACGGCGCGATGGGCTCGATGGTGCAGCAGTACAAGCTGACGGAAGGCGAATATCGCGGCGAGCGCTTTAAAGAATGGCCGAGCGATTTGCGTGGCAACAACGACTTGCTCACGCTGACTCGCCCGCAAGTGATCCGCGAAATTCATTCGCAATATATGGCGGCGGGTTCCGACATTTTGGAAACCAACACATTTAATTCCACCGCGATTTCGATGGCTGATTACGGGATGGAATCGATCGTCTATGAGCTCAATTTCGAAGGTGCGAAATTAGCCCGCAGTGTTGCCGATGAATTCGCATTAAAAACACCCGCTAGACCGCGTTTTGTCGCCGGCGTGTTGGGCCCGCTTACCCGCACCCTCTCGCTCTCACCCGATGTAAATGACCCCGGTTTTCGCGCAGTCAATTTCGATCAGGTTAAAGACGCCTATCGAGAGGCAACCGGCGGCTTGATTGATGGCGGCGCCGATATTATTTTGATTGAAACTATTTTTGACACGCTCAATGCCAAGGCCGCAATTTTTGCGATTGAAGAAGAATTTGAGGCGCGTGGGATGGATGGTGATCAACGCTTACCGATCATGATTTCCGGCACGATTACGGATGCCTCCGGCCGCACGTTATCGGGGCAAATGGTGGAGGCGTTTTACAATTCAGTGCGCCACGCGAACCCGATTTCAATCGGCTTTAACTGCGCACTTGGCGGCAAAGAATTGCGTCCGCATATTGAAGAATTGCACCGCATCGCGGACTGCCGCGTTTCGGCGCACCCGAATGCAGGCTTGCCGAACCCGCTCGCCCCAACTGGTTACGACGAGTTGCCCGAGGAGACCGCATCATTCATCCGCGAATGGGCGGAAGCGGGGTGGTTAAACATCACCGGCGGCTGTTGCGGCACCACGCCCGCGCACATCAAGGCAATTGTCGATACTGTCGCGCCGTATAAACCGCGGGCGTTTGGCAACGATGCGCCGGTGATTGAAAAGCGTCTGCGACTCTCCGGTTTGGAAGCCGTCAACATCGGCGAAGATTCATTGTTCGTCAACGTCGGCGAGCGCACCAACGTCACTGGCTCGCGGGCGTTTGCGAAATTGATTTTAAACGGCGATTACAACGAAGCGCTGGCGGTCGCCCGCAATCAAGTTGAAAACGGTGCGCAGATTATCGATATCAACATGGATGAAGCCATGCTGGATTCGCTGGCGGCGATGCACAAGTTTATGAACTTGATCGCGTCCGAACCGGATATTTCAAAAGTCCCGATGATGCTCGATTCCTCTAAATGGAGTGTGATCGAGGCCGGGTTGAAATGTGTGCAGGGTAAATCCATCGTCAATTCGATTTCGATGAAAGAAGGGATTCCTGAATTTATCGAGCGCGCCAAACTGTGTCGTCGCTACGGCGCCGCCGTGATCGTGATGGCGTTCGATGAAAAAGGCCAGGCTGATACCTATCAACGCAAGATCGAAATTTGTGAGCGCTCGTACAACATTTTAGTAAACGAAGTCGGCTTTCCGCCGGAAGACATTATTTTTGATCCAAATATTTTTGCGATCGCCACCGGCATTGAGGAACACGCAAATTACGGCATGGATTTCATCAACGCCACCGAGTGGATCCGCAAGAATTTGCCCTATGCCAAAGTGAGCGGCGGCGTATCCAATGTTTCATTTTCATTCCGCGGCAACGATCCGATCCGCGAGGCAATTCACACCGCTTTCCTCTACCATGCGGGCAAAGTTGGTATGACGATGGGCATCGTCAATGCGGGGCAGCTAGGCGTGTACGACGATATTCCAAAAGATTTATTGGAATTGGTTGAAGATGTGATTTTCAACCGGCGAGCCGATTGTACGGATCGTCTGGTTGCGTTTGCCGAGCAATTTAAAGGCAAGAAAAAGGATCAGGTTGAAGACCTCGCGTGGCGCAGCGAACCGGTGGGCAAGCGCCTCACACACGCGCTCGTGAAGGGCATCACACAGTACATTGTTGAGGACACCGAGGAATGTCGTGTGAAGGTGAATGCGGATGGTGGCCGTCCGATCAACGTGATCGAAGGCCCGCTGATGGACGGCATGAATGTGGTCGGCGATTTATTTGGCGAAGGCAAAATGTTTTTACCGCAGGTCGTAAAGTCGGCGCGTGTGATGAAACAAGCCGTGGCGCATTTGATCCCGTTTATCGAAGAAGAAAAGCGTTTGTCCGGCGTTGAAAATGCCAAAGCCAAGGGCAAGATTTTGATGGCGACTGTGAAAGGCGATGTGCACGACATCGGCAAAAATATCGTCGGCGTGGTGATGCAATGCAATAATTTTGAGGTGATTGATCTGGGCGTGATGGTCTCGACCGAAAAAATTCTCGATGCCGCTATTAAAGAAAACGTAGACATCATCGGCCTGTCCGGTTTGATTACGCCGTCACTCGAAGAAATGGCGCATATTGCGAAAGAAATGCAGCGATTAGGCTTCACGATTCCGCTGCTCATTGGTGGTGCCACCACATCACGCACGCACACCGCCGTGAAGATTGAGCCGCACTACAAAGGGGCAACGGTCTGGGTGCCTGATGCATCGCGCGCCGTAGGGGTTTGTAGCAACCTACTGTCGGATGAATTGAAAAACGAGTACGTGAAATCGGTGCGTGATGATTACGACAAAGTGCGCGAGCAGCATGCGAACAAAAAAGGCGTGAAGCTGGTATCGCTTGCCGTTGCGCGCGCAAACGCTACGAAGATTGGTTGGTCGGGTAAAGCAAAAGGCGCGGCTGGAAGCGGACATGAAGACGGGGTAGGAGACGGACTTAAAAACGAAGTTGGTAACGCCGTTGTAAATTACGTGCCACCCAAACCAAATTTGCTCGGTAACACCACACTCGTCAATTTTCCGCTGGAAACATTAGTCCCGTATATCGACTGGAGTCCGTTCTTTCAAACCTGGGACTTATGGGGTAAGTATCCGCAGATTTTAGAGGATGCCGTGGTCGGTGACGCAGCGCGTGAAGTGTTCGCCAATGCGCAAAAAATGTTGACGCAAATTGTCGACGAGAAATGGCTGGAAGCCCGCGCTGTTTGCGGCTTTTGGCCTGCTAACAGCGTCGGCGACTCGGTTGAAGTTTATACCGATGAGACCCGTACAACGGTGCTGCACACCTTCCATCATCTGCGTCAGCAGAACGAAAAGCCACAAGGTAACGCAAACCAGTGTCTGGCGGACTTTATTGCGCCAAAATCCAGTGGCAAGGCCGATTACCTTGGTGGCTTCGCTGTCACCGCGGGCGTTGGTTGCGATGAACGCGCCAAAGCATTTGAGGCCGCGCATGATGATTACAATTCGATCATGATTAAAGCATTGGCAGACCGGCTGGCCGAAGCGTTTGCCGAATGCCTTCATGCGAAAACGCGCCGCGAATTGTGGGGTTATGCGGCCGCTGAAACCATCAGCAATGAAGAAATGATCGCCGAAAAATATCAAGGCATCCGCCCGGCCCCTGGCTATCCCGCCTGCCCTGAGCATAGTGAAAAAGCGCCACTGTTTGAATTGCTGGATGCAACAAAGGAAACCGGCCTTGTGCTGACTGATTCTTTCGCGATGTGGCCGACGGCGGCAGTATCGGGTTTTTATTTTTCGCATCCGCAGTCGCAATATTTCGCCGTGGGAAAAATCGATCATGACCAAGTAGCTGATTATGCAAAACGTAAAAATTGGGACTTAGCCAAGGCGGAGCGCTGGTTGGCGCCGAATTTGGGTTAACCTGTCGCGGCGCCGGGGCAACCGATAATCACGTTGTCGGTCAGGCAGTCAGCCGGTAAATTTTAGATACTTCATTCGAAACGACAATCAGCAATTTGTGAGCATATGATGCAAAATCGGGAAGCAAATTTAGCAACGAAATTAGAAACAAATGGTGAAAGCCAGATAAATGGCTCTTATGTTCATTTCCCGTCCCCAATAAAATCCTATTTTTTGAGCGTGTTAACGATCATTTGTTCGGCTGCGCCAGGCAGCACATTAGCCTGGTTGTTGGTGGGTGCGACGGGCATGGTGGGCGTGTGGCAGGCCATCGCCACGGTGATGTTGGCAATGGTATTCAGCGTATCGATTTTCGCTGGGCTGGTTGCCTTGGGGCGTGCGTTGGGATTCGTAAGGGCGTGATGAACCCGTGGCCAGTGTCGGCCGGTTGGTTTGAACGGTCGCGACACTAACCAGCAGACCCCGTGCAATCCGTATGCTCATTTTTCATTTCAATAAATCGTTTTCTGCAAGCGCTCCGGCAATGGTGTTTCATGAGCCCGAACGCATGATTACTGCGCACCATCTCGATCAGGTCATGCCCGCGCTGAACGAGATCGTAGCCGCAACTGCCGCTGGGTTTTATGCCGCCGGGTTTCTGACTTACGAAGCCGCCAGTGCGTTTGATCCAGCCCTAAAAACGGTTACCTCCCCGAGCCAAGCAACCACCATGCCGCTGCTGTGGTTTGGCATTTATCCATCGAGCGAAGTCTCAAACGCGGCTCCTGGAGCGGGTCTTGAGGCATATCATGTTGGCGAATGGCAGCCTGATACGACGCCGGATCAGTATGCGGTATCGATTAAAGAAATCCGCGAATCGATTCGCAACGGTGATATTTATCAAGCCAATTTTACGCTGCGCTTACTAAGCCAGTTCTCGGGCAGCGCCGAAGCTTGGTTTGAAGATTTGCGTCGCAGCGGCACGGGCGCTAACAGCGCACACGGGCGCTTTAATGCGTTTCTGGACATTGGCAGCCATCGCATTTTGTCGCTCTCGCCAGAATTGTTTTTTTCGTGGGACGGCAGCACGCTACGCACGCGGCCGATGAAGGGCACCGCGAAACGGGTTGCTGCGCCCGCCCAAGAAAGCGTGCATTTTCAAAGCTGGCAAATTGAGGATAAAGCGCTCGCGGATGGGCTGGTGGCGTCGACAAAAAACCGCGCAGAAAATTTAATGATTGTGGATCTACTGCGCAACGATGTCTCGCGCGTGGCCAAGCCAGGGACGGTGGCGGTACCGCATTTGTTCACCTTGGAAACCTATCCCACGCTGTACCAAATGACCTCGACCGTGACTGCCGCGACCCGTGATAACACGACCATTGCCGATATTTTTAAAGCGCTATTTCCCTGTGGCTCGATCACTGGTGCGCCAAAAATCAAATCGTCCGAAGTCATTGCGGCATGCGAAACTTCGCCACGCGGTGTTTATTGCGGCGCGTTGGGCTTTATCTCGCCCGCCAATCCATCAGCATCTGGATCATCCGCATCTTGTGTATTTAACGTGCCGATTCGTACCATTGTGATTGATGCTGAAACAGGTGCGGCAACCTGCGGGGTTGGCGGTGGGATTGTCTGGGATTCGGAAACGCGCGACGAATATGCCGAGGCCATGGCGAAGGCGGCGTTTATGCAAGCCGGTTCGCATGGATTTGAATTGCTGGAAACATTGCGTTTAGAAAACGGTATTTACGTATGGCTTGATCGACATTTGGCGCGATTGTTAAACTCAGCGTTGGCATTGGGTTTTGAGGCGGACAAGCAAAAACTTCATGACGCGCTACACCGCCATGCCGACCTGCAAACCTGCCATCCGGTCGCGCCACATCGCGGCGATCAACATGAAGTGCGTCGCGTCCGACTGCTGCTTTCGCGCGGTGGCGAGATCACCATTACAAGTGAATCGCTGATCGATTCTGCGCCAATTTTATGGAGGAACCCCTCTATTGACGGGCATTTTGAAGGAAAAATGGCTGAAAACGACCGCTCAGCGCGGTGGTTCGATTTGAGGACTTCACGCTTCGGGGCGCTTGCCAAGTCGCCCGTTGATCGCCATGATCGCGCCCTCCATCATAAAACAACGCGTCGCGCAGTCTATGACATGCATCGCGACATTATGGCGCAACAGCACCCGGACGCATTCGATGTGTTGCTATGGAATGAACAACGTGAGCTCACCGAATTTAGCTACGGCTCGCTGGTGCTTGAAATCGATGGCGAGTGGCTAACGCCGCCGCAGGCCTGCGGGTTGTTGCCCGGCGTGCTGCGCGCAGAGTTGTTGGCGCGCGGTGAAATTGTGGAGCGGGTGTTGATGATTGACGACCTGCAACGCGCCCAATCGATTTGGTTTGTTAATAGCGTGCGGGGCTGGATAAAGGTTTCATTTGGCCTGCCGCAATTGTAGTCAATCAACTTCGTCGGCCAAATTTACAGGCCAAATTCAGGTTAGTATTTAGCCAACATTAAGCCGCCTGCGCCGATAAGGAACTCACAATCCGGTTTACCGCACGATCAACCAGCGACGACTCCTCGATGATGCGCGCGATACCGGCGCGTAGCTGGGATTGAAGGGTTTCCGGGGCAATAGACAGGGCTTCGGTTGCACCTGGATTGGTGAACAGCAGCACGCCTTTTAGCGGACTGATCCAAGTCAGCTTTGCGCGAACTTTTGCGCTGCCATCGTGCATGAACTCAACCCATGTACCGCGCTTTAATTCAAGCGGTGGCGCATCTGAAAAATCGTTTGTCGATGCAGAATCGGCACTGTCAACTTCATCGCCGATATCAAAATCGACTGCGCTTGCGTTGCCAGCGGTTTTACCAGTTGCGTCTGGGTTCAGATTTTTTGTGGCGACCGCAGCATTAGGTCCTTGGTTTGAAACTTGTGGCGCAACTTTATTTGCAACCTGGAGTTCATTAAGCGCGTTGCTGTTGATCGATTTCTGCGAAACAATTTCTTCGATTTCTACGCCATGATCGGTGAACTGAATCCTGGCAACACCGCTACGGTTGGCGCTCTTCATGGCGACTTCGCGGGCGCGTTCTTCGGCCATCAGTTTTTCAAATAGCGGTGCTGCTTCTGCGGCAGGCTGGGTTGAGGCGAGTAGTGAAGTGACGCTTTCACCACGTAAACCTGCTTTTACCGCAGCCGCATGGCAATCGACCAAGGCAGAGAAGAAGCGCTGACGATCTTCCTGCTCAACCGCCGCGATATCCATGCCCAGCTGAAGGCGCTTGAGCAACTTTGGCAACATACCGACCAAGCGTTTGCGCTCATCACCATCCAGTTTAGGTGCCACGCTCCACGCAAGATCATTGGCGCCCTCGAGCGCGTCCATAAAGTTTTGATTACGCCCGCCATCACGCAAATACACGCGTTCCAGCACGCGTACCCATGGGCCGCGCAGCATTGCGATGACGGCGGCCGGCAACTGATACGCATGCGTGCAGCGCTCCATTTCGTCAATCGCGATGAGGCGCGCCATCTCGCGCTTTTCGCCCTCGTGTACGACGCGCGCAGATTGCTCAATCATATTGGCACTGGCCGCTTCGCGCTGCGCCATAAATTCTTCAAATTCAGCAAGAGCCATCGCAAAAATGGTGATGTCCGTCTCGAACTCGGTGTGAATACGATCCACCAATAATTCAATTTTTTGATACAGCGGATCTTCGCGGGTGGCCTGCCCGGCGAAGCAGACCGAGGCCTCGGCCAACACATCTAACAAGCGCCGTGCCGGATGGGCTTTTTTGGAGAAAAATGATTTGTCCAGAATCGCGACTTTCAGCACCGGAATTTGCAAGCGTGCGAGCAGCGCTTTGATTGTGTCGGGGATCGCTTTGTCTTCAAACACATAATCAAAGAGCATCGCAACAATATCGATGGTCATGCCATCAACTTGATTGCCTTGCTGGCCGTTCTCGGCGCTGGCGTTAAAACTCTTTTCCTTTACTTCGCGCAACACATTGAGAGATGAAACACTGGTTTCACCAGGTACGAAATGTTGCATATTTGCCATCGCTGCGAACTGCGCGGTGTTGGCCATGACTTGCTGTTGAATCTGCGTGAGTGCTGACACCAAGCCCGCGCTTGCCACGCCGGCTTCCGCAGCTGCCCAAGTGCCCGATGCCCTTGCAAATTGCTGTAGGGCTTCTTGCGGACCTGCCGGTGCCATTGCAGCAAAGCTGCCGCTGCTCGCGTTGGGATTGCTTGCGCTGCCTGCAAATGACGCATTGTCACCTTGGGGGGCAAAGGCCGCACCGCCGGACATCAATTGTTGCAGGGTGGAAAACAAATCTTGTCCCAGCTGATCGACGCCTCCGGCGGCTCTATCAGCACCAAAGGTCATGCCTTGCGCGCCCGCGCTGGCCGCGTACTGGCCAGCATCGGCAGGGCTTGGTGAAGCAGCGCCTGGTTTGCGCGGGTTGCCATTTTGCGCTTTGCGGAAGGTCGGCCGAATGGTGGGCATGATTTGCCGTGCGACCAAATGCGAATTGATGTCTTGATAAACACTCATCATCTCTTTGGCCATATGCTGTTCAACCATGCGCATGACAGTGAGCTTGGTTTTATAGCCGCTGGTCATTTGCTCGCAGGCAATTTGCAAGGCCTTGATAATGGTGTCGGGCGACATCGGGTTAGCATCGTCTTCAAGCTCGGGCTCGTGCATCAAAAACCCCATGCGTTGCGATAACGCGCGCAATTCATCATCGCAATTGTTAGCGAGGCGTCTGGCGATTTCATCGACCGCGATTTTTTCTTCAAGATCGCTGTCTTCAACCAGCGACAAGTTGCTGAAATCGAATCCGCCCGCCGGCTTGGCCTCTTCATCGTTGGGACCCGCCACTTTTTTCGCAAAGAAGCTTAGAAATTGTTTGCGGAATGAAGTCTCGATGGCACAGCGTTTTTCGCGCGACTGCGCGCGGGCGTCGAGGTAGAGCGCTTGCGTGTCGCGGTCCGCGGCCAGTTGCGCCATTTCAAAAAGTTCGTCTTCGATGCTGTCGAATGTTTTCGACAACACCTCTGTGATCCGCTTAACGGCGATATCGCGGCAATCGTTGATGACGGTAGTAGATTCCGCGCTGACGCTGCGTCGTCGCGCTTGCGCGTTGGCAAGCGAAAAGATGTTCCCAGCATTTGCAGCGTTGTTAGCGCTACCGAAATCTAGTGCAGATGCGTTTGAATGGATGGCGGCCATGGCAATATCTCCAGCCCATCAAGGGCTAAGGTCAAAAATGTCCAAGGCAAATTCTTCGAACGATGCAATTGATGGGGACGCAAACGTGCTGATGCCGCCGCCGAATCGGCTGGGGCCATCAAACGACTGGGAAGGGAGGGTTCCGCCAAGCGTAAAGACGCCAAAAAATACGAACGTGTTGTCGACAATCGATTTTTTGGTCGGCGGCGGGTTGTCGCTGAAAATTCAGCATTAACCCGAAAGTGGAATGAATCCATAACCTTGTATCGCTTCTCTGGTGATCCCGCTATCGTAGGGCTTTTACAGACCCTTTAGACCGGAGACTTTGCGTCCTCACCTTTCGGGGAGTTTGCCTTGTTTCAGACTTCGTAAGGACACCGTCGTGCGCAACGGTGTTTTCTGTTTCACAAAAAGCGAAAAAATGAAACGCCTAATTGTTAACAGTTGTTAATTAACGCATGCTGGCTCTGGGCTGTCAAGCGTCTTTTGCTTTAAATCCCGAATTAGCCGACGAACGTCAGCACATGAAGAATTTCGGAAACAATTTCACCAGACTGTCATCATTTCGCAACGGTATAATATTGTTTTAACTTAACAAAATACGGAATTTATGCCTGCTCTAATTTGCGGTACGCTTGCCTACGACACCATCATGGTGTTCCATGGAAAATTTGGTGAGCATATCTTGCCCGACCAGTTACATATCTTAAATGTGGCATTTTTGGTGCCGGATATGCGCCGCGAATTTGGTGGAACCGCGGGCAATATTGCTTACAACCTCAAGCATTTGGGGGATGATCCAGTGATTATGGCGGCGGTGGGCGATGATTTTGGCCCTTATCGTGAACGCCTTGATCAAATGGGGATTTCACGCAAACATGTGCGCGAAATCGGAGGCACTTCGGTGCCGCAAGCGTTTATCACAACCGATTTGGACGCGAACCAGATTACGGCTTTTCATCCAGGCGCGATGTCATCCTCGTATCTCAACAAAATTGGCGATGCCAGTGGCATCACCCTTGGAATTTTGGCACCGGACGGACGCGATGGCATGCTGCAACACGCCGAACAATTCCATGATTTAAAAATCCCGTTCATTTTTGATCCCGGACAGGGAATGCCGATGTTTAACGGCGATGAGCTGCGCCATTTTATTGAACTCGCTGATTACGTCGCGGTCAATGATTATGAAGCACGCATTTTGGAAGAGCGTACCGGTGAACCGATTGCCAAGTTGACAGAGCGGGTAAAGGCCATTTTTGTTACAAAAGGGGCCGAAGGCTCGGTGATTTACACGGACGGTCAACAAATGGTGATTCCCAGCGTTAAGGAAAATAGACGGGTTGACCCAACCGGCTGCGGAGATGCGTATCGCGCGGGTTTGCTGTACGGAATTGAGCGAGGCTGGGCTTGGCAAAAAGTGGGGCGCCTTGCAAATACGATAGGCAGCTTAAAAATTGAGCATCGTGGCCCGCAAGGGCACCAACCGACGCGTGACGATATCGCCGCACGTTACCAAGTGGCTTTTGATGAGCCGCTCTGGGATTAGTAGGTACTCACTGATAATATTAATTTGAATGGAGAATGCTATGAATGCGATGGCGATAAAATGTGGTTTGATTGTTGGCGCGGTAGCGGCAAGTACTGCGCTATGGGGCTGTGCTCAGCCTGGCTTGGGCGGCAGCAATTACAGTCGCTCGCAGGTTCGCGGAGAGCAATCGGTGCGATTGGGGACCGTTGAGACCGTCCGCGACGTGCAAATTGATGCCCCACGCGAAGGCAGTGGCACCTTAATTGGCGCGGCGCTTGGCGGTATCGGCGGCTCGACGGTCGGTGGCGGCAACAAAGCCAATGCCGCGGGAGCCATTGCAGGCGCAGTGTTGGGCGGAATTGTTGGCCAAGCGGTTGAGAAGTCAAACGGCGAGCGCAAAGGCGTTGAAGTCACCGTCCGTCTTGAAGGCGGTAAATTGGTGGCGATTACGCAAGAAAAAGACGAAGAGTTTAGGGTTGGCGATCGAGTACGAATCCTCTCTGGGCAAGGTGCAACGCGAGTTTCGCGGATTTAATGCGCTTGTGTGCATAAAACAGCAGCTACCCTTTGTCCGGCAAAAAAGCGTTTTAGGACGCTTTTTTTGTGGGCGCATGGTGCTGCGCAATAAAATAGGCTGTGCGCACGCCGGATAAACAAGCTTTTAAGCGCTCTTTATAAATGCGACAGCCTGGTGAAGATGTATCGGTTACAGGTTAGACTGGTATTCATGCAAAATTTTATTCACTCATCGCTGCCGCCAGAAATGCAAAACGCGCCCGCTGCGCCTGCCGAAAGCGAATCGCGTGAGAGCATAGCGACCAACCGGTTTATCCGGGCGGTGCGCTGGACACGGCTTATCGGCCATATCGGCGCGGGACTGTTTGTAACGGGCGTATTGTTCCCACGCGTCAGCCCGGCTAGCCAAGCGCGGATTACGCAATGGTGGTCGCAAAAAACGCTGCGTATTTTGAATGTCACGCTTTCGGTTCACGGCGCACGGCCGGCAATTGATGCTAAAAACCTAATCATTGCAGCCAACCATATCTCGTGGCTAGATATTTACGTCATTAACGCAGCACACCCCGCCAGATTTGTGGCCAAAGCGGAGATTCGTGGTTGGCCGATCGTCGGTTGGATGTGCGAAAAGGGGGGCACGATTTTTATTCGTCGCACCAATCGCCGCGACACGGCACGTATTAATGAAGAAATTCACGATG
This sequence comes from Burkholderiales bacterium, assembly GCA_025360815.1. Classification (GTDB taxonomy): domain Bacteria; phylum Pseudomonadota; class Gammaproteobacteria; order Burkholderiales; family Usitatibacteraceae; genus UKL13-2. Next base: position 7,685 of record JANYBL010000106.1, on the reverse strand, counting down.
CGCTCGCCACGGGGGCGACGATCGGCTTATTTCCCGAGGGTACGACGACAGCGGGGGATCGCTTGCTAAAGTTTCATTCATCGCTCTTGGAACCCGCAGTGATAAACCATGCCACCCTTGCACCGGTGGCATTGCGTTATTGTCATGCCGACGGTGCGCGTTGCTCGGCGGCAGCTTATATTGACGATTTGAGCTTTGCAGAATCGTTGCAATTAATTATTGGCCAACAATCAATGATCGCCGAGATCACTTTTGCACCACAACTATCGGCGGTTGGGTCGTCGCGTCGGGCATTGGCATTGGACGCCGAAACGTCAATCGCAGCGATCTTGAATGTTGCAAAGCCGGATGCCCATCAGCGCTTTGGGCATTCAGGAGGTACTGAAAACAAAACCCAGGCTGGCAGATCAAGCATCGACACCACTTTCACGCCGCACGCGGAAACGGAAGCAGGCGTGTCGATTGCGACGCTATAACCGCAAACATTTCAAATTCAGCGCTTCAATCCCAGCCCATTGCCGGCTCCGCCTCGGCACAAGGCACGCGAAACACGGTGCGATCTTCAAGCCGGAATGCGGTCAGCTCGCGTCCCCAGACACAACCCGAATCTAGTCCCACAAAATGCGGGCTTAAATGCAGCCCCAGTGCCGACCAATGGCCCGCCAGCAAGGTGTAGTCTGGCGCTCGCACGCAGGGCAGCATGAACCAAGGGCGATGTTGCTCCGGCACATCATCAGGTTCGCCTTTAAATTTTAAGTTGATGCCGCCGTCTAACGTAACGGCCCGCAGCCGTGTCATGGCATTGATAATGACGCGATGGCGCTCATGGCCGACTAAACCATCATCCCAATGATTCGGTTCGTTGCCGTACATATTTTTCAATACATTTTTATATTGTGAACCGCGCAAGGAAATCTCCACCTCGCGGGCCAGTGCTTGTGCTTTGCTCCAGCTCCAAGTCGGCATCAGCCCTGCATGCACCATTGCATAATTGCCCTGCACATGAAACAGTTTCTGCCGGCGCAACCAAGTGAGCAGACTTTCGCAATCCGCTGCGTCCAGAATCGGTTGGAGTGTATCGGCATCGCTAAGCTCCCGAACCCGGGCAGCAACACTGAGCAAATTGAGATCATGATTGCCCAACACTGTGACCGCGCGATCGCCCAACATCTTGACAAAGCGCAAACACGCCAATGAGTCTGGCCCACGATTGACCAAATCACCCACAAACCAAAGCCGGTCGCTCTGCGGCGAGAAACGAATTTTTTGGAGTAGCGATTGCAGGCTCAAAAAGCAGCCTTGTAGATCGCCTATAGCATAAGTACTCATGCCCAGACTACCAAAACGCTAGGCTGAAAAAAAGGGGCACAAACGCCCCTTTTGAGTTGGTTTGCATAGAAGTCAAATTACTTCGCTTGCGCAACCATATAATCAACGGCCGCCTTAACATCGGCATCCGCCAGACCAGCATTGCCACCCTTTGCGGGCATCACACCGGCCTTGCCTTGATAGCCTTTAATGGCGTGCTCATAGAGCAACGGTTTGCCCTGTGCAATGCGAGGCGACCAAGCGACCTTATCACCCGCTTTAGGCGCACCGGCTATGCCAGCGCCGTGACAGGCTATGCATCCACCTTTAAAGATGCTCTCACCTGTTGCCGAAAGTGCTGCAGCGCTCGCCGGAACCGCAGCAGGAATCGCCATTGCTACGATTGGTACAGCTGCTGCAACAACGGGCGCGGCGGTGGGAATTGACGCCGGCATCGGTGCAGCCTTGGGATCGACAACGAAAATCGCTGCCGGGGCAATGCGCTTGCCTATTGCTTCAGGGGTATTGACCGACGCAGTGGTTGCGCCCAATTCATGTGTGCCAACCGCAAACCGAGTCAGAAGCACAATACCGATAATCGTTGCAAATGCGCCGACTGCAACGGCAATGGCGGTTTTAAGGGGGTTGGCGGGATTTACCGTGGTTCCACTGGAATGGTTGTTAATGTGATCGGACATAATGGACTTTCGTTCTTTTTCGTTGGCTCGCGCGAGCTTGAAATAGTCGTAGAATTTTGGCGTATAACTGGAGGGCGCAATAAAAACGCCATCAAGTCAATACAAGACTGAAATTATACGGTGAAGCGGGGGCTGACTCAAATAACTCTGTCAAATAGGCCTTTTATCGACGTCCGCATAAAGCGGGGGAGGCGACAACCGTATCGACAAAGAATATGCCGCTGGAACGGTCTTTAAACGGCTCCCCATATAACTTCTGCATGGTGTGACTGGGCCGCGAATGGTAAACTAATGTCATTAGTAAGAATTATCGTTTATAACTTTTTGTTCACATCCGCGCTGCGCCCGTAGCTCATTTGGATAGAGTATCGGCCTCCGAAGCCGAGGGTAACTGGTTCGAATCCAGTCGGGCGCACCAAATTAACTGTGATCGTTTGCCGCCAAAGTATGAGGGCGGCGCTTTGAATCCGGTTGAGTGCCGTTTTTAGGCCGTTCTTTTTTCACCGGTTCCGCCGATTGCTTTTAATCGAGGGCGAACTTGCGCGACGTATTCAGGTACCCAGCGTTTGAGATCGCGGCGAACCTCAGAATCTTCCGGTACACGATCTTGATTCAACCATTTGCCAATCGTCTCTAAAAACGCGGCCTCCGCTACCCGTGCTTTAGCGATACGCAACTTCGGATGCGGTGTGGGACGCATATGCTCATCGTCGGCCAGCAACTCCTCAAACAACTTTTCTCCGGGCCGCAATCCAGTGTAAACAATTTTGACTTCGTCTTCACTGGGTTCGGAAAGGCGGATCATATCGCGTGCAAGATCGACGATTTTTATCGGCTCGCCCATATCCAGCACAAACACTTCACCACCAAGCCCCATCGTGCCCGCCTGTAGCACCAGTTGTGCCGCCTCGGAGATGGACATGAAATACCGCACCATATCTGGATGGGTAACAGTGACAGGCCCGCCTTTGTCGATTTGATCTTGGAAGCGGGGGATGACGCTGCCCGCGCTGCCCAACACATTGCCAAAGCGCACCATCTCAAACCGGGTTTCGCCAGTCTGTTGCAGCGCTTGGCAAACCATTTCCGACATTCGCTTCGATGCACCCATGACGTTGGTTGGATTGACAGCTTTGTCGGTCGAAATCAACACGAATTTTTTTACGCCGTACTCAATGGCAGCACGCGCAATCACGAGCGTGCCAAGTACATTGTTCTGTACGGCTTCCCATGCGTTGGTTTCCTCCATCAGCGGCACATGCTTATAGGCTGCGGCATGAAAGACAATCGATGGTGAATACTGGTGCATCACTTGGTTGACTCGGCGGGTATTTTTGATATCACCAATCACGCCGGCGATGGGCAAGTTTTCAAACTCGTCGCGCAATACCTGTTCAATTTTGTAAAGTCCAAACTCATTTTGTTCAAACAACACCAACAGCGACGGCTGATAAGTTGCGATTTGGCGGCAAAGCTCCGAGCCAATCGAACCGCCCGCACCCGTCACCATCACTACTTTCCCCGTTAACAAATCCTGCAAGCCCGCATCATCTAGCAAAATTGGCTCGCGCTTCATTAAATCTTCAACCGCAACGCGGCGAATCTTTGGCGGCTGCGTTTTACCGGTTGCCGTAGGGGTCATGCTGATACCGTTAAATTTTGGCACCGTCAGTACTGTCACACGCGCTTTGTTACACACCTCGACCACATGGCGGCGTACTGGATAAAGCACGGAGGGCATGGCGATGATCGCGTGCTTCACTTTGAGTGTGCGACTAACCCGCGGTAATTCGTTGATTGAACCCAGCACCCGCACGCCATGCAACAAACGGTGACGTTTGTTGGGATCATCATCGAGCAGCCCGACTACCCGCCAATCGGCACTGCGATGCAGTTCTTTGAGCAGGCTTACTGCCGCGTCACCCGCACCTAAAATCAATACTGGCGTACCTTGCTCCCCGGCTCGGCCATAGAGCCGCCACTCTTTCCACGAGCGATAGCTGATGCGGCTGCCTGCCATTAGTACAATCAGCAGTAAGGTCTGTACAAAGAACTCGGCGAAGCCAACACCACCCAACCAGCTGCCAGCCCATAGCGCTAACGAGATCGCTACCGAGCCCGCGCAAACGCTGGCGACGATGCGTTGCACGTCTGGCAAGCTGGCATAGCGCCACAAGCCCTGATACATTCCAAAAATGATTGAGACCGTTGCCTGCACTGGAATAGCGACCGCCAAAATAAGCGCCAGCGCACTAAAAACTTCGGTTGAATATGGTACTGCCGCCGCGTGGGCAAATAACGCAAGTGAAATAACCCATGAAATCGCTAGCATGATCGCGTCATGAAGAAACGCCAAAACGGCGCGCTCATTGATCGAAAAATTTTTCATGCACCCTCTATTGTATTTTTATTTTCATTTTTTTTGTTTGCCAAAGCGCCGCTCTAGTGTAATCAAGAGCATCACATATACTACCACCCAAGTCTGCAATATGGCATCCCTCAGTAAGGGCGCTGATTCACCCATAACCTTCGCTGCAACCGCGCTCAACGACGTGGCAACCATCAGAACATAGTAAGCAACTGCGGTCCGGCGGTGGCTCCATCCTGACAAAATCAGTTGCTGATAATAATGCCCACGATGCGCATGCCAAATAATTTTTCGTTGCAACACCCTTTTGAGTAGCGTTGCGCTCGCATCAATAATGAATGGAGAAAAAATCAATGCCGGGATAAACCAGGGCCAAATGCCAATCAGCACGCCATGAATACCAATTACTGCAGCCAAGAACCCGAGCGGAATTGAGCCCGCATCCCCCATAAAAACTCTTGCCGGTGGAAAATTAAGCGCGAGGAATCCCAGGCCCGCACCGGCAATTGCCGCCGACACGACAGTGATCATCGCGGCATCTTGCACATTCATTCCCGCCAACACACGCGTTGATGGGCTCGGTGCAATCGCCATGAGCGCCAATATTGCATAGCTGCCAAACCCGACGACGGTCATGCCACCGGCGATGCCATCTGCACCATCCATGAAGTTATAGAGATTTGTTAGCCAAGTAATGGTCATTACAATCGCCATTGCGCTGACAGGATGGAGCAGCCAATGGGTTGCGGAATTGGTGGGCATCTGAACGATAAAAACGCGCAACCAAAAAAGCATCACCAGCGCGGCACCAGCAACATGTGCGCCCAGTCGCAGCGCTGGAGACAGCTGCCAGCGATCGTCAAAAAACGAGATCAGCATCAGTGCTAGTGCAATACACGACGGCAGAAGGAGCGAGCCGCTGTTTGAAAATACGAGTATCGAACAGATGGCCGCGAAACCAAGTGCCAGCCCACCGATTCTAGGGATCGGGTTGAGATGCATGGCGTTGGGGCGATTCGGCATATCCCAAATCAGACGTTGCGTCGGGAGCCGCAGTGCCGCCCGCAGCGCCGCCATACAAAGCGCGAGAGCGAGTAACAATGCCCCAAATGCCGTGCCGATTGGCGAAGCAAGGTAGTTGTCAAATGACATTGAGTTATTGGCTTCTTTGGCGGTTCTGACTCGCCTTACAGCATTGCGGTTTAACCGAGAGGCAGCGTACGTTTTCGACGACAAATAAAAAGCAGGCATCTTTGAGAAGATGCCCGCCTTTTTTGATACTTCTACTGCAAATCGCTTATAGGATATTGACAGTGACGGTAAAGGTGCCGCCAGCGGTATCGGTTACAACAATCGTACCTGCGGGCGACTGTGCAGCGCCAGCAACCGCACTGATGGAGAGAACGTTGCCGGCAATTGATGCGGCCACTCTGCCAGGTGTGACTGAGCTTAACGAGCTGATTATGTAAGACCCTGATCCGCCGGTCAGTCCAAAACTAGCGGTCGTTCCGTTTGTGACTGGGGCGATTCCGGAATTGCCCGGTGAAAAGCTGATTGGCGTTCCAGCCGTCACCGTGACAACGACGGTAGTCGCCGCGCCCGTTGCATCGGTTATCGTAATAAATGTTGTCCCTGCTGTGCCACCAGTCACCACAAATCCGCTCGACCCAAGCAAAGCAACGCCAGCAATGGCGTTATTAGAGCTTACAACCGTGTACGGTGCCGTGCCGCCTGAAATGGTCTGCGCTAACTGCGTACCGGATGCAACCGAGATGCTGGAGGACCCAGCAACGGTTATTCCGCCTGCGCCGGCATTCGCGCCACAACCAAATGGTGCGGCGCCCGAGAGCGATACCGGCACATCGGTAAATGAAGCACCGTTGCTCACGCGTACTAAGACCGACGATGATCCCCCGACGCCATTTGCCAACCGCGTCACCGTGAGGATACCGTTTGAGATTAGCGCAGATACTCGGTTAGGCTCGAGTGAAGTTGGCGTAACCGTGACGGGAACAGTACTGCTTTGCACCACAAACGCTGAAGCGAAAGCACCGCAGGCAACTGGACCCAATGTTGCGGGCGTAATGGTTGGTGCCGGAATGCTACCTGCACCGACACCGGCCGAAGGGCCTGTTGACGGGCCAATCGAGTTGCTCACCGTAAACGTTCCGGTTCTTGCCGTCGCGTCCCTAACGATAAACGGTACGCCGGAAGGTGAACAGACGTTGCCGGTGGTAATAACCTGAACCGCATCACCATCTTTCGCAACAGTTACGGTGGGCACGCCGTTGACCAGTACGGTTGGGGCGAGGACCGCAAAGTCGGGCGAAGACGCGCTAACCGTATAGGGCGGGACACCGCCGGAAACATAATGGTTCGATATACCGCCGGTTACACAGGCGTCTTTGAATGGCGATGTCCAATCAAACTTAGCGGGACTAATTAAAATTTCGGTTGACGTTGTAACTTGTGAAATTTGGAATACAAAACGTCGCACTTCACCCGAAAGCACATCCACCACTTGAATAATCGCACTTTGCGATGGCGCGCCGTTTTTGGCGCGAATCACAATCCGGGCAATGCCTTGATTATCCGTGGTGATCGTGATGGTTGAAACCGTAGGATCGTTGACGGAATTCCCCGGCGTTACGAAACCGTAATCGCCCTGAAATGCATCAAACCGAAGACTTCTTCCTTGGCCTGGGACACCGGCAATCACCGATTGCACACTAGCAACACCGTTGCCACCCGAGCAAATGCCGCCGCACTGTGCGCCCACCGAAGAAGGCGTAATCGTGAGTGAACTGCTTAGTGTCGATGCCTTTAAATTTGCGGTGGACGTGACGGTTGTTGCCGTCGTTGATGAATCCTTAAAAGTCAAGACAACATCGGTATCCGCAGCCGGCGTTCTCGGTGTGACCGTCAGTTTGCCGTCCGAGCCAATCGGTGCCGGGACGGGGATCAGTGAGGTGTTACTTGAAACAACGGAGTAGGGTGGTTTGCCGCCCGATACAGTGAACGTGACCGCCACGTTGCCGTAGGCCGTTGTAGTTGTGGGCAGAACGGCTAAGGTAGGCGTTGAGCCGCCCGACGCAGCGCCGGTCGTTGCCGCCCCGCCCCCACCGCAAGCGCCCAATAGCGCGGCCATCGCGCCGAGGAGGGTAATTACCGCGCCACGTGCGACGCCGCGGTTTATCCATTTGCCCGTGTTGCTGTTAATGCTTAGGGAAGTTGTGGTCGTCACAGTGATGTCCTCTCGTTTTCGGCTTGAAAAAATAGCGTTTAAATATTTTAAAAAAGACTACTACAAA
>JANYBL010000004.1 GCA_025360815.1 Burkholderiales bacterium | reverse complement strand
CAATTTTTAAAAAATTGAAACGGTGACTAAAACATTTATCCAGCTTGCAGCAACCGTCTTGGTTTTCGTAATGATTATTTCGACTACTTATGTTTAGGTGTTGCCCTTATTGTTTTACGGTTACAAAACAGCCAGTTTTTTTGTTTTTGGCGTAATTGCTGCAGGTACTTTCGGCGGCTACTTCAGCCACCAGCGTTCTCGGCTTGATTCAATCGCTAATCGATGGTCGCATGCTGTTTTTTGCGCCGTTATTGTTGCCGCCATCGTCCTATTTTTATCGATGCTAATTATTGCCAACACGGTTGGTTCTTAGGCAGCGAAGCGTCTGGCAAAGCGTCGCGCGCCCGCCTTTGGCAACCGCGTGGGCACACGTCGTTTTGGCCATCTTGCGAATCCCCCCTTCTAAAAATAGAAAACTCTAGGCATAGAGCGCGATTTCAGCCGCTTTAGGCTCAAAGTCAGCGCCAACGCACGGGTTTCATTTTGTTGCACCGCAACACGAAAAACCTTCGACCCTAAGCGATTTGGAAGGTGTTCGGCTGTCATAAACGACGCTCAAAATGGTAAAGTAGCCTGTTGTGATCAATCTCACATTCGTCGCGTTGGCTCGAGCGGCGTAAAACTGCCGCTGCACCAAGCTCGAATCTCAAAACAGGTATAAAAATTTACGAACCTGCTTCATTAATCAGCAGCAAATTCTTGCATCATTTGTTTCATTTTAAAAGTTTGTACCTTAAGTTTTCACCAATACTCAACGGGAGTTTATAAAATGACACTTGCATTCAATCAGGGGCTTATGTTTGCCTTGGCCTTCGCGGTCGTAGCACTGCTGTACGGCGCGTGGCAGGCCAAATGGATTATTTCTCAGTCGGATGGCAATGATCGTATGCGCGAAATTGCCGCCGCGATTCAGGCCGGTGCCAAGGCGTATTTGAACCGTCAATACATGACAATTGGCATCGTCGGCGTGGTGTTGCTCGTCATTATCGCGTTGATCCCAAGCTTGGGCATGGTGACCGCCGCTGGCTTCGCGATCGGTGCGATAGCCTCCGGTCTTGCAGGCTTTATCGGCATGAACGTCTCGGTACGGGCTAACGTGCGTACCGCCGAAGCGGCTCGCCAAGGCATTAACCCTGCACTCAATATTGCCTTCAAAGGCGGTGCAGTTACAGGTTTACTAGTAGTTGGTTTGGGTTTGTTGAGCGTGGTGGGATTTTTCTACGTGCTCAACGCCAATGCGCCGCAGGGCATGAAGATGAGCGATATTTTGAAGCCGCTAATCGGCTTGGCCTTTGGCTCATCACTCATTTCGATTTTCGCGCGGTTAGGTGGTGGTATTTTCACCAAAGGTGCTGACGTCGGCGCAGATTTGGTCGGTAAAGTCGAAGCCGGTATTCCGGAAGATGATCCGCGCAATCCGGCCGTGATTGCCGACAACGTCGGTGACAACGTCGGTGATTGCGCCGGTATGGCCGCTGATTTGTTTGAAACTTATGCTGTGACGATCATTGCGACGATGGTGCTTGGTTCGTTGGTATTGCCGAACACCGCGTCAGTCGGCAATGTGGTGGTATATCCGCTCGTGCTCGGTGGCTTTGCGATTTTGGCTTCCATTATCGGCTGTATGTTTGTCAAAACCAACGACGGCGGAAACATCATGAACGCGCTTTACCGCGGCTTGGCAGTGGCAGGCGTGTTGGCGCTGATCGCGTTTTACCCAATCACCTCCTGGATCATGACGGATGTGGTTGCAAACTATCCGGCGTTAAGTGTCAATAAACTCTACGGCTCGGCTGTGGTTGGTTTGGTGCTCACCGCGTTCTTGGTATGGATTACCGAGTACTACACCGGCACTCAATACGCGCCAGTCCGTCATGTGGCTGAAGCATCAACTAAAGGCCACGCAACCAACATCATCGCCGGTATCGGCGTTTCGATGCGTTCTACCGCATGGCCCGTGTTGGCGGTCTGTATCGCGATTTATGCCGCGTTCACGCTCGGCGGTTTGTATGGCATTGCTGTCGCAGCAACCTCCATGCTGTCAATGGCCGGCATCGTCGTCGCCCTGGATGCATATGGCCCCATTACTGACAACGCCGGCGGTATCGCCGAGATGGCCGAGATGCCAAAATCGGTTCGTGATGTGACCGATCCATTGGATGCGGTCGGTAACACGACCAAGGCCGTGACCAAGGGTTACGCGATTGGCTCGGCTGGTTTGGCATCGCTGGTTTTGTTCGCCGATTACACGCACAAGCTTTCAGAAACCGGCCGCGATTTGACGTTTGATTTGTCAAACCCCGCCGTGATTATTGGTTTGTTTGCAGGCGGCATGATCCCGTTCCTGTTCGGCGCGATGGCGATGGAAGCTGTGGGCCGCTGTGCCGGTTTGGTGGTTGATGAAGTGCGTCGCCAGTTCCGCGATATCAAAGGCATCATGGACGGTTCCGGCAAGCCGGATTATTCACGTGCGGTCGATTTGCTGACCAAAGGCGCGATTAAGGAAATGATTATTCCATCGTTGCTCCCGGTCTTAGCACCGATTGTGATCGTCGTTGTGGTCGGCTTCTTGATGGGGCAAACGGCCGGCTTGCAGGCGCTTGGCGGCATGTTGATGGGTACCATCATCACCGGCTTATTCGTGGCGATTTCAATGTGTACCGGTGGCGGTGCTTGGGACAATGCCAAAAAATATATCGAAGAGGGTAACCACGGCGGCAAAGGTTCTGACGCTCATAAAGCGGCGGTAACGGGCGATACCGTTGGCGACCCGTACAAAGACACCGCCGGCCCCGCCGTCAACCCGCTGATTAAGATCATTAACATCATGGCGCTGATGATCGTGCCGGTGTTTGGGGTTTCATCGGTTGAGCAGGGTTCACCGACAGCCGCTGCACCAACGGTGACGATGACCACTTCCGTCCCAACCCTTCCCGCCACGATCATTGTCGCCAAGGTGTACTTTGCTGCGGGTGCCACGGCAATGCCAGCTGAGAGCAGTAAGCAGATAGATGACGCAGCGGCGGCTGCCAAAAAATCCCCTGCCGCCAAGGTGGTGATTTCTGGTTATCACGATGCTACCGGCAGCCCCGAGAAAAACGCCGAGGTTGCCAAAGAACGCGCCAAGGCTGTTCGTGACGCATTGAAAACTGCCGGCGTTGGCGAGGATCGGATTGAGATGATGAAGCCTGAGGTCGTGTTGGGCACGGGCGACAACGCTGAAGCGCGTCGGGTAGAGATCGGCATTAAGTAATTTGTTTGGCGCTGATTGTTAATAGCGCTCAATCATTAAAAACGCCGACGGTGAATGCCGTCGGCGTTTTTTTGGTATTTGCTTTAGAAGACACAAACTGTCGGTTGTTCAAATTGTGTTGTTGAAATATGAGTAGGAGTAGGAGTAGGAGCAGGAACGGAAATGGGAATGGTTTTTCGAGGAATCCGGTGTTAGTTCTTCATTCATTTTCTGAAAAACAGATTCCTCATACTTTGGAGAGGGCCTCCATCGAAGCCCGCCTTGGAATGACGCATTTTCCGCCAGCGTCATCGTCGTGGATGATGCCTTGCATCGTGGCATTAGTTCGTTCATCAGGGCTTCCAGAATATTGTCAAGCCCCAGTGACGGCGCTGCTTCTCCGCCATTGTTGCTTTTCAAAACATGCTATCAATCCGCAAATTTAAACGCTCTAAAATCGTCTCGTAATTTTGTCTTCAATAATTTTCCTGTTGCTGTGTGCGGCAGTTGCGGTACAAATTCCACCGCGTTGGGTAGCATCCATTTAGCAATTTTCCCGTCGAAGAATTTCAGTAATTCTTCCGCGCCCAATTCTGTATTGGGCTTCTTAACGACAATCAACAATGGCCGCTCGTCCCACTTCGGATGTGCCCGGCCGATCACCGCAGCTTCGAATACGGCCGGATGCGCCATTGCGATATTTTCCAATTCAATTGAAGAAATCCATTCGCCGCCTGATTTAATTACATCTTTTGAGCGATCCGTAATTTGCATGATGCCATCCGCGTCGATATTGGCGACGTCGCCGGTTGGCAGCCAGCCGTTGATGAGTGCGGAACGGGCATCTTTGAAATATCGCTCAAGCACCCACGGGCTGCGCACGACCAGATCACCGAACGCATGGCCGTCATGCGGTAACGGTTTCCCGTCGCCGTCCCAAATCTCTAACTCCATGCCAAAAACGGGCGCCCCCTGCCTGGCCTTGATGACGAGCTGTTCTTCAACCGAAAGCTTCAAATGCTTACCGCGTAAGCGGTTCAGCGTGCCCAGTGGCGACATCTCGGTCATGCCCCAGCCATGTAGCACGGTGATGCCGAAATCCAGTTCGAGCGTTCTGAGCATTGCAGGCGGTACGGCGGAACCGCCGATCACGGTCTCTTTGAAGGTCGAAAATTTAAGACCGTGGGTTTTTAGATAATTGATCAAGCCCAACCACACCGTTGGCACACCAGCGCTCGCGGTCACTTCCTCTTGCTCAAAGAGCTGGTATAAGCTCGCGCCGTCCAGCGCCGCGCCGGGGAATACCAGCTTCGAACCGGCCGCCGCTGCGATGTAGGGAAGGCCCCACGCGTTCACATGAAACATCGGCACAATGGGCAACACGACTGACTGCGAGCTTAAACAAAAACATTCCGGGCTCATCGCCGCGTAAGTATAGAAAATAGTGGAGCGATGGGTGTAGAGCACACCCTTTGGGTTGCCCGTCGTGCCGGAGGTATAACACAGCCCGCTGGGTGTGTTTTCATCGAACTGCGGCCAGACAAAATCATCCGCTTCGGCACTTAGCAAATCTTCATAGCAGATCAGGTTGTCAATTTTTGCCGAGGGCATATGCGCCCGATCGGTCATCACCACGATGCCTTTCAAGCTTTTTAAACTGGGTGCAGATGCTGCCACCGATGTTGCCACCAATGCTTCAATGAGTGGCACAAACGTCACATCGACAAACAAGAATTTATCTTCAGCATGGTTGATGATGTAGGCGATTTGTTCAGGAAACAGGCGCGGGTTTACCGTATGAATAATTGCGCCCATGCCCGACACGCCGTAGTAAAGCTCAAAGTGTCGATAGCCGTTCCACGCGAGGGTGGCGATGCGGTCGCCTCTCACGACGCCGAGATGTTTGAGCGCATTGGCAAGTTGCTTCGCGCGGCGGTTGGCATCGCGGTAGTTGTAGCGGTGAATGCCCGCATGCCCCGCGCCATCGATGGTGCGGGAGACAATTTCAGTATCACCGAAATTTTTAGCGGCATGTTCAATCAGGGATGAAATCAGCAGCGGGCGCTGCATCATTGTGGGGGCTGAAGTTGCACTGACGACGGTGCTGTCCGCTTGATTCATGTAATGCTCCGGATTGTTATTCTAAAATTGAATATTCTCCTATTCTGCCTAGACGGTGGGGGTTACGCAAATGTTTACGAATGTATAAAAATCAATAGAGCGGTGCCGGTTGCGGGACTTCGCAATAGGCAGCACGCTCGCCCAGCGCAGGTGGGCGCTGAAATTTGACGCGGTCACTTAAAAAATCAATCGTGTGTTGCACAACCTCGCGATTGCGCAAAATTCGCTGATGCCCCAGTTTCCGGGTTGCGTGAAAACGCGCATTCGTCCAGGCCCGCGCCACTGCCATCCCGCTCTCAATCGGTACCATGCGGTCGTCGTGGTCGTGAATAATCAGCGCGGGCGTGGTGATCGTATTCACCGCATCGGGCAACTCGAAGGTGCGCCACGCCACGCCATAACGCTGTTCGATTCGCCATTGCATCGCGTGGCGAATCCGCTCGGTGATGCCCATGTAGTGGGCAAACACATTTGAGTAGCCAATCAGCGAGGAGGGTGGCGCGATCATGACGGCTTTGTGCGCGAACGGCGTGCGGCGGCCATGCGAGCGCAGCGCACAGCCCACCGCCGCGCCGCCAAGCGAATGGCTGACCAACCCGAACACAGCATGTCCTTCGCCTGCCAAATGCGCTTGGACAGCCTCCAGCCCCCGCCAGAACATGACCAGCGAGGAATCGCGTCCATCGCTCTCGCCATGGCCCAGATGATCAAACAGCACGACCTGATAACAATCATCCAACAGCGGCTGAACAAAGTTTCTAAACTGCGCCCCACGCCCGCCCCAGCCGTGGCTCAGCAGCACAATCGGATCATTCACATTGCCAAAACGCCATGCTGCAATGTTGCCGTTTGGCGTGCCTACTAAAAACGGGGCGGCATTCGCGAGCAAACGGGTCTCCGTCAGCGGGCGGGCAAATCGCGGCGGCGTAAGGAATTTTTCCACCGCCTGCTTTACGGCAAAGCGCGGGGCGATTTTGGATGCGACCGCCATGGCGGCGCGTCCCACCATCATCGATAAAGATTGTCGATTTAAATATCGAACGACCGTGCTATTGATGTGCGATAAGCAAGAGGGGTGAGAGAGAGTATTCATGCGGACGCCTAAAGGTGGATGAGGACCGCCGACCGCGGACTGGCGATTGGCGTTTTGCGTTCAGTGTTTTGTGATTAGCGGCTCACGGGCGGTTTACGTGTTGCGCTGAGGTCGATGCTGCGCTTGCTGCCATGAGAATTATTTTTGCGGCTACCTTTAGGTGGAGGTGCATCTTTTTCGCTGACCTTTAATCTGGCTGGTTCCGCCACAATTGTCGGCGGCGCATACGATGCAACTAAACGTTGAAACGCACGCCTGGCGAAGAGTTTGGCGTTTTTATCGCGAAATAAATGATGGGAGCGATAGCAACTTGAAATAATGCCGAAGAGCTCAAATGACAGTTGCTCTCCATCGGTGTCGGCAGCCAATTCGCCGCTGGCTTTTGCAGCCTCAATGGATCGCATCAAGCCCTCGTTTTGGCGGTGCATGTGCTCCACTACCGCATCGCGCACCGGACCGACTTTATCGTCGAATTCATGAATCGCCATCATCAGCGGGCAGGCGCTAAGCCCGCAACGTTCAGTCCATGTCATCGTGTGTTCCAGCAGGGCGGACAACCGCTTCAGGCCGCGCGGCACCGCCATGATCGGCACCACCACAAACTCGCTAAAGCGGCGCATGGCTTCATCGAGCGTGGCGATTTGCAACTCTTCCTTCGAGCCAAAATGCGCAAAGAGTCCACTCTTGGAAAGCCCCGTTGCGCCTGCCAGCGAGCCAATCGTCAACCATTCAAAACCCGACAAACTGGCCTGCTCCAGTGCGGCTTTTAAAATGACGGCGCGGGTTTCTTCGCCTTTACTTAATTTAACTCGGGTCTGGTTCATACGCCCTATAATAGTACGATCGTTCCTTTAATGGCAAGTGCTTTTTAGTGGAAGTGGGTTTGATGGTGAAAATGCTATTTAAAAATACGTGCACAACCACATGCACGTACGCATACACAGAGCCCAGCAATGGGGCGATGTTCAAGCCAACTGTCGTGCGCTTAATATTCTTGTCGCCAGCCGCTGCCCACTGAGCCAAGCGGCTTCCACATTGCCGCCAGCAAGCCAGTCGCCGCATAAACCGATCTGCACGTTGTCATCCCAGGCAAAATTGGAGGTCATGTTAGGTTTTTCATCGGGCTTTATGGTCGAATAGCGCCAGCGGTGCGCCGTCCACGATTGAGGCGGCGCGCCACCCAATTCGACATACGCGTTTATCAATGTTGCCGCGACATGATCAGCGTTTTGTTCAAGATTGGCATCGCTCCATTCTGGTGTCGCATGGAGCAGCCATGTTTGTTGTCCGGCTACAGATTGTTCGCGGCCCAGTTTGCTGCCATCGCGGGCGATCCAGCCAAGCGGGCCGCGGTTTACAAATGCCGCATCGAAATCAAATGGGTTGGAGACATTTTCTGAAACTTGCATCATTAATGTCCAACAACGGCGTATTTTTGCTTGCCGGGCTATTTGCGTCAAACCCAGTGCGAATTCACCCAGTAACGGCAGCGCCTGTGGTGCCGGTATCGCCAACACGACTGCATCAAACTGCTGCTCAAACAGGCCTGATTCCGCCGATTTTAATAGCCAGCGGCGTGTTGGAAATTTGCCAGCATCGCCAACATTTTCGGGCTGCAATTCCTGAATTGTCGTCGCGGTATGGATCGTTTGCGCGGTCGCGAGCCACTGTGCAGGCGAGGTCATTCGTGGAATGCCAACAAACCACGCTGGTGAGAATTCATCATTCGGCAATGGCAGCGATCCGCCGGGCAATGACTTCACAATGGGTTTCCAGATACCGGCGACACCGGCTGCTTCCCATCGCGCAACTTCTGCGCGAAATTCGGCGCTGTGAGCGGTGAAATATTGTGCACCGTGGTCGCATTGCCAACCATCGCCACGTCGTGTACTCATGCGTCCCGCGACGCCCCGGCTTTTTTCAAACACGCTGACTGTGATGTTTGGGTTTGTATCTGGCGCTGATGACACAATAACGCTAGCCTGGCGGATTGCAGTTGCACACGACAGCCCGGCGATGCCTGCGCCGATGATCGCAATGTGGATTGGGGTGGTTGCGTTCAGCATAAAATTATTAACACAGTCGCCATCGTTATTTTTTAGCGGGCCTCATACGTTATTTTCGTCACGCGGCTTTGCCGAAGCCCTGCGCGTTTTCGGCCAATTTTGGCTTATGCATTGGCGGCGTTGGCAGCGTTGGTAAAAGTGCGTCGAGCACCTTCGCTGAACACAACACCCCAGGGACGCCCGCACCGGGGTGCGTGCCCGCGCCGACTAGGAACAAATTCTTAATGCCTTCCGCCCGATTGTGAAACCGAAACCATGCTGATTGGCGGAACAGCGGTGCAATCGAGAACCCGGCACCGAATGCGCTCAAATAATTTTTTTGGAAATCATCTGGAGTCATATAAAAATCGCTGGTGATTGAATCAGTCAGTCCCGGCAGAATCGTTTTGTCTAGTGCGGCAACAATACGGGCTTGTAATTTCGGTCCCTCAGTCGCCCAATCTATATTGCCCTTCAAATTTGGTACAGGACACAGCACATAAAAACTATCGCAACCGGCGGGCGCAAAGCTTGGATCCGTCGCCGTGGGACGATGCAAATAAAGTGAAAAGTCATCGGTTAATTTTTTGTCATGGAAAATATCAGCCAATAATTCGCGGTAGCGCTCGCCCATCCAAATCGTGTGGTGTGCCACCTCGGGATAAATTCGGGTGGTGCCAAAATAAAGTACGAATAGCCCCATCGAATATTCTGCCGAAGCCAGCTTTAACCGCGTGGCCTTGGCCTGATCTTCAGGCTTGATCATCGAACGGTACAAATGTGCCGGGTCCGCATTCGACACGACGATATCGGCGTCGATGACCTGGCCATCAGCCAAGGAAACGCCATGGGCCACGCCATCTCGAATATTGATTTGCGCAACACTAGTATTAAGCTGAATATCCACGCCATGTCGCGTCATTAATTCACCCAGCGCGCTAGTGATTGAGCCGGTACCACCCATCGCAAAATGGACGCCGTAAGCCCGCTCCAAGTAGTGAATGAGCCCATAAATACTGGTGGTATCAAACGGGTTTCCGCCCACCAATAACGGTTGAATTGAAAACGCTTTGCGGAGTTTGGCGTTTGATAAATGCCGAGAAACCAATTGCCAAACGGTTTGATCGCTTCGTAGTCTGAGCAGACTTGGAATTTGTTTCACCATCGTCATGAACCGGTGAAATGGCATCGCCGACAATTCGGTGAAGCCAACGGCAAAGATTCGTTTCGAATGTGCCAGTAAATTCAGATAGCCTTGGCGATCACGCGGCTCAATCCGCTCAATTTCGGCCAGCGTTTCTTCTAATGTGCCACCGTAATCAAACGTCGTTC
>JANYBL010000096.1 GCA_025360815.1 Burkholderiales bacterium | reverse complement strand
TTTTCGAATTGGTGAAACATGGGTTTGAAACTCCAGAAACGGTGCGAACAGCCACGCGGGCAACGCGTGGGTGGACGGCATCATTTTTTAAAAAATAGTCCCCGATTTTACCGCAGCCTGTTCGCTTCTGATGGTGCTTCTGATTGCGCTCCCGGTTCGGTTGTCTATGCGGTTACTTATTCGGTTGCCTATTCGGTTGACTATTCGGCTCGCTATTAGGCTGCCGATCAACGATGCTTGCCCGACCCCACCGCTGCGCGAGACAACCGATCATTCACCGCATCCCAAGGTGCGGATTTCGGCGGCGCCTCTACCAGGATAACTGACGTTGCCGCCGCATCAAGCGTGCGCAAATTTGCATAAAGTCCTTGTGCATAGCCCACGGCATCGTGATCGCCGGTAATCCAAACCAACCGCCGCGCATTGCGAATGCCGACACCCACCGGCGATGGATTCATTTTGGGTGGTGCCGCAAATGCGAGCACCGCCACGCGTTTCCCCGAATCGAGCATTGAATCCATCTCTGCTTTTAACGGTTCGGCGGCCAGCAGCTTAAGCGGTGTCAGCGGCGCATAGTGCGCGGCAAGCGAGCCTGAGACACGCGGGGCCGCGGCTTCGTTTTTCGCGGCGACTGTTTCATCGGACATGAGGGGCACATCGCCGGTCACATCACGAATTTGTTCACGCGAAATTGCGCCCGGTCGCAACAGCACTAGCTTCCCGCGCGATAAGTCCAAAATAGTTGATTCAATCCCCACCTTGCAGGTGCCGCCGTCGAGCAAATAAATACTTTGCCCAATGGCCGAGCCAAATTCATCCCGCACATGCTGCGCGTTAGTGGGCGACACATGGCCGAATTTATTCGCCGACGGTGCCGCCACTACGCCGCTGCCGATCTTCGCAAACACCGTCAGCAATGCCTGCGCCATCGGATGAGCAGGGCAGCGAATGCCTACTGTCTCTTGCCCGCCCGTTACATCAAGCGGTATGCCTTTGCCACGTTTGAGAATCAGGGTGAGCGGTCCTGGCCAAAATTCGTCAATCAGCTTATGCGCCGCATCGGGAATCTGCACAGCCCAATGGCCCAGTGGAGCGCCTTTCGCAATATGCACAATCAACGGATGATCGGATGGGCGGCCTTTGGCGGCAAAAATTTTTTTTAATGCATCGGGATTGGTGGCGTCAGCGCCCAGACCGTAAACTGTTTCGGTTGGCAATGCGACCAGATTCCCGCGTTGCAAAGCCTGGGCGGCTGCCAAAATTTCTGGATTATTGATGAGTTTATTATTCGCCATGCCGACATTTTGCTTCATTTTTCACCATGGCTGTGGCGCATCGCCAAGCGGCTGTTAAAATCGCAGCATGAATCACAAAATTATTGCCCAAAACGGTCAAAATAGCAGCCACAAAATCAGCGTTGCGCCGATGATGGATTGGACGGATCGGCATTGCCGCTATTTCCATCGGCTGCTCACCAAACACACCCGGCTTTATACTGAAATGGTCACTACCGGCGCGCTGATTCACGGCAATCAGCCACGGCATTTGGATTTCAATGATCAGGAGCATCCCGTTGCCCTTCAGCTTGGCGGGAGCGAACCAGCCGATTTGGCAACTTGCGCCAAGCTGGGCGAGACATGGGGCTACGACGAAATAAACCTCAACTGCGGCTGCCCGTCCGAACGCGTGCAGCGCGGAAGTTTTGGTGCCTGTTTGATGGCGGAGCCGCGGTTAGTGGCCGATTGTGTCAAGGCGATGGTTGATGTCGTGAAGGTCCCCGTCACCGTCAAACATCGTATCGGTATTAACGACAACGAAAGCTACGCCTTCGTGCGCGATTTTGTTGGTACGGTTGCCGACGCCGGCTGTCATGTCTTCATCGCCCATGCGCGGAACGCGATTTTAAAAGGGCTCAGCCCCAAAGAAAATCGTGAAATCCCGAAACTGAAATATGACTATGCCTATCAACTCAAAAAAGATTTTCCGCAACTCACTATTATCCTTAATGGCGGCGTGAATAATTCAGACGATATACGCGGCCATCTTGCGCATCTCGATGGCGTAATGATCGGCCGCGAGGCGTATCAAAACCCCTATTGGTTGGCCGCTTGGGATCGTGAATTTTTTGGCGATGAAAACGATCCCCTGACCCGTGATGAAATCGAAGCGCGGATGAATGTCTATGCTGATGCGCAAGTGGCCAAGGGCGCAACCAGGCATTCCGTGATGCGGCATATTGTGGGGCTATGCAAAGGCCTATCCGGTGCACGCGCATGGCGGCGGAAGATGACGGGCAATGATATCGAACGGGTCGCGCAGGTGTTGGCGGCGGTAGAAGGCTAACGCGAAGCCGACACACCGCGAAGCCAGCACCCCGCGACGCCAACACCGCACAAAGCTGACACCCAACAAAGCTGCCGCCCCACGACATCGGCACAATGTCGCGGCAACAATTGCTGGCGATATGATTCTTGACATCCTCCCCGCCCTAAAGGGCGGGGATTCCTACGGCGCTACGCGGTAATTTGCGCAGTCGCTTCGGTGGGTTCCTGCTTCTTCGAGCGGCCTGACTGCACCGACTCTCCACAGGCTAACAAGCGGTATCCCCGCTCTAACACATTGATCGCGCCGACGACATCGGCGTGATTTTCGTAACCGCAATCGACACACAAGAATTTTGCTTGTGTTTGCCGATTGTCTTCTGATATGTGACCGCAACACGGGCAAGTGCGACTGGTATTGTGTGGCGGCACGGCCAGCAGCATGCCGCCGTTCCACTGCACTTTGTAGTCCAGTTGTCGCTTGAATTCGCCCCAGCCCTGGTCGAGAATGGCGCGGTTCAGACCGGACTTCTGTTTCACCATCTTGCCCGGCTGTTCGCTGTTGCCCTTGGAAGACTTGGACATGTTCCGTACCTGCAAATCCTCAATACAGACGAGCGCGT
>JANYBL010000092.1 GCA_025360815.1 Burkholderiales bacterium | reverse complement strand
AAGCGCAGTTGCGAGAGGATGGTGTTGTAGCGCGCTTGCTGCAGATCGCGTCTGGCTTGGAAGAGCTGTTGTTGCGCGTTCAAGATATCGACGTTGGTCCGTACACCGACTTCACGGCCAAGGATCGTGGAATCGAGTGATGATTTATTCGACACCAGCGCGGCCTCAAACGCTTTCACTTGCGCCACGCCATTTTTTACACCGAGGAATGATTGGCGTATGTTTTGAGCAACGGTGCGCTTGGTATTTTCTAAATCTTGATCGGCACGTTCGCGCTGTGAGAGCGATTGACGGACACGCGATTGCGTCCCGCCACCTTGATAAAGTGGCACATTAAATTGGATGCCAATTTGCGTGGTTTTGGTCGAAACCTCAGGGCCTGAAACTGTAAATGGCGCACGGTTATCGCCGTAGCTGCCGACCAAATCAATGGTTGGGTAGTGGCCTGCTCTGCTGCGGCTTACCTCTAGGGCAGCCACCTCATAAACGGCACGAAGCTGGGCAATCACCGGGCTGTCGGTTTCCGCTCTTTTTATCCACGATTCCACATCCGGAGGCTGCGGCAACGATAAAGCCACGCCATCTTTCAATGGGCTCAGGCTTGGCGGAATCTTGCCGATAAGTTGTCGTAACGCACCGATCTTAATTTCCAAATCGTTTTGATCTGAAATCTCGCGAGCACCTGCTAGGTCATATTTGGCTTGCGCTTCATAGGTATCGACGATGGTGGCGGTACCAACTTCAAAGTTTCGTTTGGCTTGGGCTAGTTGCTCGTCAAAGGCTTTCTTTTGGGCAACTGAAAGGGCCACGTTGTCTTGTGCCAACAACACATCAAAATAAGCTTGGGCAGTGCGCAGAATAAGGGTTTGCGCGGCATCGGCAAACACCGCATCGGTTTGCTTCACTTGCCAATTGCCTTGATCGACAACGATCCAGTTTTGTGGACGGAAAAGAGGTTGGGTAAGGCTTAATGTGTAGCCCTTGTTGTTGTAATCGGAGCTTGGGAAACCGGAGGTGTCGCGATTAATCCGCGTGAAATTTCCGCCTAAATTAACGTTGGGCAGTAATCCAGCCCGCGCAGCAGGCAATGCCTCTTTACCGGCGTCGGCCGCAGCTCGCGCTGATGCATAAACGGGGTCCTGCGAGAGCGCGTCGCGGTACACGTCCAATAAATCTGCCGAAAAAACCGGCACAGCGGAGGCGCTGACGATGACGGCAGTAACGATGGTGGAAAGAGTGAGGTTTCTGGATTTCATTTTTGGGTTTCCCGGAAGGTGGGTTACTGAGTTTTTGTGATGCTGTTTGTCTTAATGGTTTTGATACGGTCGTTAGTGCGTTTGGTCGAATCAAGGATGCTAACTGACGTTGCTCTGGATTTTCCGACATTGTTCAGCAATGCGGGACGTTTTCAATAAAGCGCAACCTGCGAATCAATCTCGCGCGACCATGCATCGATTCCACCAGACAGATTATGCAGGTTATCAAACCCAGCGCGCTGCAAAAATGCGACGACTTGCAGACTACGGGCGCCGTGATGACAAATAATGACCGTGGGGCGCGTCTGGTCAATCTCATCCATCTTGTTCTGAATCTGCCCCATGGGGATGTGAATGGCGCCGTCAATCCTCGCCAAATCCCACTCCCACGGCTCGCGCACATCAATCAACACCGGCGCATTTGCCGGGTTTTGCGCGGGGTTTTGGACGAAGTTCTTTAACATCGTGCTGAGTTCGGTGACAGAAATTTGTCGCATGTTTTCGGTTGTAGTCTTAGAACTGAAACCGCAAGGGCTGCTTCGCGTTGATCAGCGGAACAAGTACTGTTGCAAACAACTCAGCTGTTGTGTAGGTGGCATCGCCGGTTTTGGTCAGCAAATTGGCTTTCATGGCCGGTGCGTCGCCCGTCACTGAAAATAGGCGCCCGCCAACATTTAAGCAATGCAGAAACGTATTCGGCAGAATCGGCGAGGAGCCGGTCAGGACAATCACATCAAACCGATCATGCACGCCAATCACGTTAGCCGGCGATTCAGCCGCGTCGCCAACAAATAAGCGAATATTGGTAACGCCAGCTTTGGCGAGCGATGCGCCAGCAGAAGTCGACAACTCATCAAAATACTCAATTGAGGTCACGCTCTCGCAACGCTTGGCGAGCAGGGCAGTAAGGTAGCCTGAGCCGGTGCCGATTTCGAGCACGCGATCAGTCGGTTTGGCGGCGACTTCCTGCACAATCCGCGCTTCCATTTTCGGCGTCATCATCACTTGATTGTGGCCGATCGGAATTTCCATATCTACAAACGCAAGCGATCTGTATGCGGGTGGCACAAAGTCTTCGCGCTTCACCGTAAATAATAATTCCAGCACCGACGGGTCCAGAACCTCCCAGGTACGGATTTGCTGTTCCACCATCAAAAAGCGGGCGTTTTCAATATCAGCGGGATTGTTCATTGCAGCAGTCATGGTTATCGCGTCGATTCAAGATTGAAGATGCCGCAGTTTATCAAAAACGGGCATTGAACGGCTTTTGATTGTCGGGATTGTTAGGAATAAGTTGAATGCATTTTGCGAGCGCTACGCAGAATCCGGATTTGAACTCTTGGTTGGCGCTTCCGGCGGAAGTGCCCCTTACTGTTTGTTGGCATTTATTGCCGTTTACTTTGCTCGCGTGATGTTGCCCAGGTTGCCGCGGACGCCATCATCCCGACGGTCGACACGGACTGGCGCGGATGTCGGCGACACGGCCGCTGGCGGAGCAGTTGCTTTCAAGCCGTTGACGAGCAAGTCGGTATGCGCATCCAAATAAGCAATCGGATCAATCGCGCTGCCGCCGCAAAGATCAAACGAATGCCGCCATAGCATCAGCATATTGACCGGTGCGCATGCAATGCGCGGCACAAATTCGAGTGGTACCGGGCGAAATTCCCCCGAGTCGATCCCGCGCTGAATCACCGATGCAAACAACGCGGTGCCACGGACGATCACTTCATTATGGTAAAACTTGGCGAGGTCTGGAAAATTGCCCGCTTCCGACATCATCAGCTTGCTAATACCGGCGAGCTTGGTCGCACCGATTTGATTCCACCAGTCGTGAACCAGCTCGCCCAAGAGCTGCGGCGTATCGCCTGTGTAAGCCCGAATCCGCGCCTCCGCTTCCTCGATGCGCGACACAATACCCTCGCGAACCACGGCTTTGAATAAATCTTCTTTGCTATCAAAATAAAGGTAGAGAGTACCTTTTGAGACACCGGCTCGTTTGGCCACATCGTCAAGCCGGGTGGCGGAAAATCCACGCTCAACAAATAGCTCGAGTGCAGCCGTCGCCAGTTCGCCGGGACGCGCGTCTTTGCGACGCTCCCAGCGGGGCTCAGTAATTTTAGCAAGTGATGACATGACGTAAAGAAAATAAGTTAAATGACTGTTTGGTCATTAAGATAGTCCTGCTGACTCATTATGTCAAGAAAAATACAGCGAAGTCGCACAACAAAACATTCAAACACGCTCCGAAATATCCTGAATATTCGCCACATCGGCTCATTTTCAATCCAATGTTTGCTGATAACGCCGCAATGCCACAGTCCCCGCTGCCGCCATAAACACAACGCCATAAACAACGCCATAGGCACAACGCCATCGGCCAAATCTCCGGTAAAATTTCCGCCGCGCCGTCGCCCTTCAGCAAGATACCGCGCACGATGCGCATGCGTTAGTGGCAACACCTCTCCAATCGCCTGCGCCCATTGTGGCACGCCGCGAATCGGGAACATAAAACACGATAACAACATTGACGGCAGGAAAAAGAAAAACGTCATTTGCATCGCCTGCAATTGTTTTTTTGCGATCGTTGAAAACGTAAACCGAACCGCCAAGTTTGCCGCAATAAAAACGATCGGCACCGCCGACAGCAACAGCACGCTGCCAACCAGCGATGCGCCAAAATCAGCCATTCCGCCATCAGAATCAAAAAAACCTGCAAATAGCCCACCATAATGTAGGGCGTAATTTTCCCAACCATGCCGTCAATCGGCCGCACCGACCTGGCCTTAGATGGCCGCCGCCTCAGTGCGAATGTCAAAACCCACGCATTGGCCGGGGCCAACATCAGGCGTGAGCAGGCCGCACAACATGCGGATCGTCGATGTCTTCCCGCTGACGGTCGGGCCGAGAAAGCGCTAAATCTGCCCCCGTTCGACCTTGATCGAAAAATCATCCACCACCGTACGCCCCGCATAGCGCTTGGTTAATTCATGAACATCAATAACCGGTTCGTCGCTCATCGGTAAGAGCTAAAAACGCACTTCAAACAGCTGGCCCGGGTGAAGTTTGGCAGCCAACTCGGGCAAGGTTTTGGCCTCAATCAGGAACACCACGTTAGCGCAATTTTCTTTACTATAAATCAGCGGCGAAGCGTACTCAGCCTGTGGCGCAAGGTCGCGAATACCGGCCCAAATTACCACGCAGCTGTCGAAACCCACCTTGGCGGCTTGGTCGATCTTAATCGCACCAAACTGTTGTCCCGAGATAAAAAATTTGATCTTAATGTTCTCATTTGGTAACAACGAGACCACGGGCATTCCTGCAGGCGCCCAATGCCTTGTCTGTAGAGCGTGTCGGCTACCAGCGCGGCACGTGGTGCACGCTGGCTCTTTTGTGCGAGCTTCCAATCGGATTGCAATAGCGGATCCCGCGCCGCACGCGCATCACCTTCCGCAGCGGCGATCTCGTCGCTGCGCCCGCACAATTGCGCCACTTTCAATTGCGAGTTCAATTCCCTGTTGCGGGCGCGATCCCGTTCCACAGCAGCCCGCGCCACATCAATCCTCGCTGGGGCAATAAATTTGGCGGCAACGAGTTGTCCTTGCCGTTTCAAATCCGCGAGCGATCATTTTAAGGAGGCGTCCGACTGCGCGAGCTGCGCACGAATAGATGCCAACTCATCGGGACGTTTACCTTTGCGCAAATTATCGCGCGGAGGCTCGGCCCGCGACAGCCGCGCGGTCGCTTCATCCCGAGTCGCTTTCTCGTTTTCCCGCTCCAACGCCAACAACGGTGCATTGGTGTTGACCCGAGCGTCGCGTTGCACGCTCAACATCGCGAGGTTGCGGGCAAACGCCGCAGCCAGCGCGCGCCATCACCATCAGCGCCGCGCGCAAATTCTCAACTGGCGATTGCGAGCGAAGCGATTCGAGCACCAAGTTAGCAAACATCCCTTCATAGCGTTGTTGCAGCACGGCGACAACGAAAACATCCTTTGCCTTGAAGTGGTGGTGAAACATTCCGAGGTTTACGCCGACATGTTCCGCCACCTGCCATGCTCGCCTCGCAAGACGCTGCGGCTGCGAATTACGGGTAACGACGGCGTCAGAGAATCAATTTGCTCTATGATACTTTCGCTGCAACCGCATTTGGTGGTTCTACGATTGGCTCTATCGTGCGGCGCCCGGCTATGCTCATGCCTCAACGCATGTCTCAACGCGTGTCTCAACACATTTCTCAAACCAACACAGATTCGTTCAATATGCTCCCAATACTTTCGCTCCTCGAAACCCGCGTGCTCGGCGTGTTGATTGAAAAACAACATACGGTGCCCGATTCCTATCCGCTCACGCTAAATGCGCTGGTATCAGGATGTAATCAAAAAACCAGCCGCGATCCGGTGATTGAGGCAACTGATGACGAGGTGCAAGCGGCGATTGATCATTTGAAAACGCTATCGCTCGCGACGGAATCAAGCGGCGGCCGGGTGATGCGTTACGCCCACAATGCCGAGCGCGGCTTGCGACTGCCGAGCCAAGCTATCGCGTTGCTCGCGACACTGATGCTCCGCGGCCCACAGACCGTTGGCGAGCTGCGGATCAATGCGGATCGGCTACACAAATTTGCCGATATTTCTGCGGTGGAAGGATTTTTGTTGGAGCTGACAGAGACGAAGCCGCGGAATAACGATCTTGGCGCAACGGGCAGCGGTTCAATGGTTGTTGAGCTGCCGCGCCAGCCAGGCGCAAGAGAAAATCGCTGGGCGCATTTGTTATCGGGCGCGCCGCCAACCGAACCGACGACAGTATTCGCAGCGCATGATGGCAGCGAAATGGTCACCGTCAGCGAAATCGCAACGCTTAAAATGCAAGTGCTGCAGCTTCAGAACGAGGTCGCAGCGCTGCAAACGACGGTAGCGATGCTTTGTCAGGAATTAGGATTAAAAAATGGCAGCAACATCTCTTAAACGCGACCAGAAACTAGAAATCCGCAACTGGCGAGCGTTTCAAGAGGTTTGTGCTCCGAAAAGCGCGCCAATGCTGGCGTCTATAAAATTTCCGGGTGCGCGAATCGGTCCGGCCTACTTCGCGCCGTTGAGCGACCAATCATAGTCGAGCATTGAGATCGCGGCTTTGCCATCAGCAATTTTTTGTTGATCGGCGGGCGCATCAGCAAGCAATTTGGCGTAGCGGGCGAAAAAATCCTCGCGGGTTTTGATTGCTGGCGTTTTGCCGCCCAAGCCTTTGTAGCCGGATTCCCAATCAACGCTGAACCATTTGAAAATCATTGATACTTCCAACTTACCCGTCTTGGTGTCATAGCGATTGCGCGAACGATCCGATAAAAAGCGAACGGTTTGCTCTTCCAATTGCTTATCAAGTTTATCCGCCGTGAACGCTTCTTCGCGCAACGCCGGACATCCGATAGAGGCGCAGTTCACCGCAAAATGGACGCGCGGCTCGTCGAATACGCCGGGTTTCCGCAAGGTGTCGTGCTCGATCTTATTCAAATAGGAATCCTGACCAAAAAGTTTGAAAAATTTACGTTTCCAACGATCATCAAACACATTCCCAATGTCTTTGATCGACCTCACCGGATAATTTTGCAATATCAACTCAAGCGTGAAGCCGTTGTAAGCATTGATCAAAAACGCCATCCGTTGCGGCTTTGTCCAGCTGGAAAACTCAGATTCCGAAACCTTTGACAGACTATCTAGATAGGTTTTGAGTTGTGCATGGTCTTTCAGCAATTCAGCGTATTTCACTTGCGATGATTTGCCACCATCAATTGAAACGACATGCTTTTTTAACAGCGCGGAGAAGGCGGCATGGGATTGGTCAAACGGCTGTGCGGATGCCGCCATCGGGAGCGCGCTGATTGAAATCGCCCCGGTTATCACTAACACGGTTGCCAAAAAATTAAAAATTCGGTTCACAAGATTCTTCATGTGCTGCTCCTTATTTTAGGTGCAAAGGCTGTTTCGGATAAGCGGGCGTATTGTCCGGCGAGACCACCAGCGATACGATTGAACCCAAAAGCGCACGAACGCCGCCATCGCCCCGCGTCCAATCATTCAACGCCTTGGCCAGTGCAAGCTTGCCAACGGTCGCCGTTGATCGTTTGTAAATGCCAGCCGCGTACTTGTTCGCTTCACCAAACGTTGGATAGGTATGAATGGTGGACAAAATGCCTTCCAATCCAAATCCATGCTTCATTGCGGCGACGAACTCAACCAGCGAATCACCCGCATGCTCGCCGACAATCGTCGCCCCCAAAATCTTATCTTTGCCTTGAACCGTAATGACCTTCACAAACCCATGCGCCTCGCCGTCAGTGATCGCGCGATCCAAATCATCCAATCCATACACATGTACATCATGCGCAATTTTTTTCTCGATCGCCTCTTGCTCGTTGATGCCGACACGCGCCACCTCGGGATCAGTAAACGTCGTCCAGGGCACTACCGAATAATCAACTTTGAATTTTTTAAACTTGCCAAACAATGCATTCACCGCCGTGTACCAAGCCATATGCGCAGCAGTGTGGGTAAATTGATACGGCCCTGCCACATCGCCACAGGCAAAAATATTTGGATAAATGGTTTCCAGATATTCGTTGGTTTCCACCACCCGCGCGGCAGGAATGCCAAGTTCCTCCAAGCCATAACCGGTCGTGTTGGCGATGCGGCCAACGGCACATAAAATTTCATCAAAGGCAATACGAATATCGTTGCCGTCATGCTCAACGATTAAGTACTTTTCACCCGCTTCGACGATGACTTGTTTGGCTTTGTGAGCTACCAATACCGTCACGCCTTCAGCTTCAAATTTACGCTTCACCATTTCGGACACTTCAACATCCTCACGGATCATGATGCGCGGCGCCATCTCGACTTGCGTCACTTGGGCCCCAAATCGCGCAAAGCATTGCGTCAACTCGCAACCAATCGGTCCGCCACCGAGTACGACCAGGCGCTTCGGTAGCTTGCGAATGTTCCATATGTTGTCAGACGTCAGCGGGTTCGCTTCTGCGAGCCCGGGGATTGGTGGCACGAACGGGCGCGCGCCCGCAGCAATCACGATATTCTTGGTAGTCAGCGTCCTTTTCGATCCATCGTCAGCCGTAATTTCGACCGCCCACGGTGACAAAATTCTTGCCGACCCCTTTGCACAATCCACACCCAAACCGGAGTAGCGCTCAACTGAATCATGCGGCTCAATTTCAGTTACAACCCGCTGCACCCGTTCCATCACCTGCGCAAAGTCCCACTGCGCGGTTGCGGATTCAATGCCGAACTCTTTGGAGCGATGTATATGGTTTAATAATTTTGCCGAACGAATCAGCGCTTTAGACGGCACGCAACCCGTATTCAAGCAATCGCCACCAAGCTTGTGCTTTTCAACCAGCGTTACCTTTGCCTTGACAGCCGCCGCAATATAGCTCGTCACCAACCCCGCCGAACCGCCACCGATAACCACCACATTGCGGTCGAAATGTTTGGGTTTTTGATCCGCCCATCTGGCGTAAATCTTGCGCGCTCTGAAAGTTTCGATGATTTTTTTGGCAATAAGCGGGAAGATGCCGAGCAGCACAAATGCACCCAGTAAGCCGGGCGACAAAATGCCTTTAAGCGAAGTGATCTTTGCCAATTCTGTGCCTGCGTTGACGAACACAATCGTGCCTAAAAACATCCCGACTTGGCTTACCCAAAAAAATGTCCACGCTTTCATGGTCGTTAAACCCATGACCACATTAATCATAAAAAACGGAAAGGCGGGAACCAAGCGCAGTGTGAACAAATAAAAGCCGCCCTCCTTTTCAACGCCCGTGTTGAAGGCCTTGAGCTTATCGCCAAATTTTGCTTGTATTGAATCGCGTAACAAAAACCGCGCCACGAAAAACGCCATTGTTGCACCAATGGTCGAGGCAAACGACACAATTACAATGCCCCATAACAGGCCAAAAATAGCCCCCGCCACCAGTGTCAAAATGGCGGCGCCAGGCAGCGATAGCGCAGTGACACCAATATAAACAGCAAAGAAAATCAGTGCCGTTTGGATTGGATTAGCGACATAGTAGTTATTGATCGCTGCTTGCTGCGATTTAAAATAATCGATACTGAAATATTGCCCCAGATTGAATATAAAAAATGCCGCGATAAGCACCGCAACGGCTAATAAAACGATGAGTTTACTTTTTTTCATATTGTCCCCGGTGTTACTGGCCTAATAAACAAAAATTGCGAAACAAAATTGCAAAACGAAGTTGCGCTGGACGGATGAGACTGGCGCGACGTTAAGTGTAACGCTTGGCTAAATGCGCCAAGTAAGCCAAGTAAGTCAACCAAGTTTAGCCAGCTTGAATAATACTGTCGCAACGTGAATGGTTACGTCAGCATATTAGTTGCGATAGCCGCGATGTCCTTACAAACCTTACGCTTTTTTCGTCCTTTTGGATGTCATTGTTTGCGGCTTTGGTGCGGTGACCAGCTCGCTCCCGCTGGTTAGGAATTCGGCTCGCAAATCAACCGTTGAGCGTACGCCCAATGCGTCAAAATTTTGTGCGAACCACGCTGCAGCGGCGGCGCGGCCGCGCGCACGCAAGTCTTGCAGGAATGTCCAATCGCTGGAAAATTTACTCGCAATCGATAAATCGGCCAGCACTTTATCAGCCCGCAACGAATGAATAAACACGTATTTTAATTTATCGTGATGCTCGGCTTTAAGCCAGCCTTCATCCAATAATTTTTGCACGAATGCCACCGAACGCAGC
The DNA here is from genome assembly GCA_025360815.1 of Burkholderiales bacterium. GTDB lineage: Bacteria > Pseudomonadota > Gammaproteobacteria > Burkholderiales > Usitatibacteraceae > UKL13-2. Next base: position 7,991 of record JANYBL010000092.1, on the reverse strand, counting down.
TCTTTTATCAGCGAAGAATTAAAGCTGATCTCATTGACGCGATTATAAATTTCGGCCGAGGTCGTAGGCACATTGTCACGCTCGATTGGATTGATATGAACAATCAACACATCCGGTGCGTCGGTTGCATAAAACAGCGGGAATAGCGACGGGTTTCCCATATAGCCGCCATCCCAGTAGTGTTCGCCATCGATTTCTACCGCTTGAAACAGGTTCGGCAAACAAGCCGACGCCATCACGGACTTGGCGGAAATTTCATTTGTGTTGAACACCCGCACTTTGCCGCTATTGACATTGGTTGCCGACAAAAAAAGCTTGGTATCTTGGCAGGCGTTAAGTGCGGCAAAGTCGATTTGTTCATTCAAGATATCGAGCAGCGGATTAAAATTGAGCGGGTTTAATTGCTTCGGCGAGAACATATTCGTGATCGATTTAAAGGCCTCGAACACAAATGCGTTATTGTCGGCCCAGCCCGCAACGGCGTGCTCCCACGGCATCGTTTGAATTGGCGAAAAACGCGGGCCCGCATCGGAAACAGCCCGCCAGAATTTTTCCAATGCGGCCTTAGCGCCAGTATTGCCACCCGTCAAATGGCCGTAGGCGTACGCTACTGCGTTCATCGAGCCCGCGCTGGTGCCCGATATGCCCTCGATTTTTATGCGGCCATCATCGAGCAGCTGATCAATCACACCCCAAGTGAATGCGCCGTGTGACCCACCGCCTTGTAGTGCGAGGTTGATTTTTTTGATTTTGCTGCTGGCGCCGTTGCCACGAGGGCGCACTGTGGCTGCGCGACGTGACGGCTTTGCGCGCGGCGTTGGCGGCTGAACTGGCTTCTCTGCGACTTGGCGCGTGGTCATGGTGTGCGTTATTTTTTTCATATGGCCCCCGAAAATGGCTCAGCGCGCTTCATTCGACCGCACCGATTCAATACATGGACGCCTCAATATATAGCCATGGATTGTGCGCTTTATTGATGAAGGTTTAAATCACGACAATAAAATCGAGGGTTTATGAACTAGGCGCATACCGAGGGCGCTCGTACCAAACCCAGTGCATGCGGTGGCGCATAGCTTGGGCCGTGCAAAATACGTTGAAAGTAAGATTGATGGCCGGGCGTTCCGGGCGCCCAGTCGGCAAGGAAGTTTTCACGAAAAGACTGGGCATCGTAATGAACTGGCAGAGCGTCGATGTAAATGCCATCAACGACACTGCCGTATTGCGACAAATCTTCGTGCGGGGGATGAACCGAAAGCCGCGAAATGAGGCCATATTCGGTACCCGCAAAATTTGGCATCCCTGCCGCGCCGTTATTGATAACCATGTGTGTTGCGGCCGCGGCGTTCGCCGTATTCATGATGCCCGCAGTGTTTGGCGTATTAAAAAGTCGAAAGGTCGGCAAACAAGTGTGGCTGCTGGCAAAGCCGATTAAATTAGCAGCACTGCAGGTCCGACGTAGCCACGCGCCGTTCTCGGCATCATGCAGGCTGTCGTGTGCAAAGCGCCAGCCCGCGAGCGATTCGGCATCGCCATGCACGATGCCAAATCGCTTGGTTTCATCCGGCCCAACTTGCGCAACAAGATGCATCGGCAGTGATGCGAGCCGCGCCGATAATTCGGGAAACGCGCTGGCGGTGCCACGCAATTTTTGAATAATTTGGTTTGAGCGCTCAACATCCGCATCGTCTACGTAGTCTGGGTACACGCAGCCGCAGCCGGTATCGCTTGCACCGTCAGAGGCTAATTCAGTTTCAACGTTGCCGCGCAGTGCAATATGCTTCATCACCTCAGTGTTGACCGCAACGAAATCATCCGGGTGAATATTGAACCAGTTGAAATCGCCGTTGAACACTAACGTCGGCGCAACCTTTTCCAGCGCGGCCATTTTTAATATTTCAGCTAACGCTGCGCGGTTGCCATACAACCCGCCGATCACATAAATCGTCGCCGCCTGCAAATCAGCAATGCGTTTAAACACCGTGGCCGAATAACGATAGCCGAGAGGGCAGGTACGGCCAGATGTCATATTTTCTGAGCGTGACGCTACTCAGCCGCAGCCAATGCCGTCGGCGAATTGCTGCTCGCGTTACGTTCAGCATCCAATGCGCCGCCGCAGCTAGAACCTTGCCCTGCCGTACACCCGTAGCAATGATCTTTCACGACAATCGGGTTGCCCTGCAAATCGACATTCATCAGATCGCGCAAATGCGTCTTAATTTGTTGGCTGTCTTGGGCTTTAGCGTGCGATTTGTGCTGCAATGGCAACGCCAACATTTGGTTGAAATCGCAATCATAAACATAGCCCTGATAATCGACCGAAATAAGCGTTCGGCACATCACGTGATCAAGGTTGTGCGCTTGAAAGGATGACACTAATAAATCCATATACGGCTCAAATTCGCCCTTTGAAACCAAGGTCGAACCGAAACGCTGGATCGGCATATTGGTAATCGTAAACAAGTGATTAAAAACGATACCAAAATTTTGCTGTAGCAACCGATGGTAATCCGCTTCCAGCGCCTCTTGTGGAGGCGGCAGCTTCGGCCCTTGTGGGTTAAAAACAAGATTTAGCACCAAGTCAATATCAGGATGCCCCGTACTTTTGCCATAACCCAAGGCATTAAGTTTTTTAAGGCCGGCAATCGATGTTTCAAACACACCTTCACCGCGCTGTTTGTCAACATTCTCTTGGCTATAACAAGGCAGCGAGGCGCTCACTTCTACCTGATGATCAGCCAAAAACTGCGCCAAATCTTCAAACCCTGGTTCCTCTAAAATAGTCAGATTACAACGGTCAATTACCCGTACGCCCATGGCCCGCGCCGCTCTCACCAAATAACGAAAATGATCGTTTAATTCCGGTGCGCCACCAGTCAAATCCAGTGTTTTTATTTTTGTCGCTGCCATGAAAGCAATCACATCGTCGACCGTCTCAAGCGACATCATCTCCTTGCGATCCGGGCTTGCGTTCACGTGGCAATGAAAGCAGGCCTGATTGCACTTGTAGCCCAAATTTACCTGCAAGGTGTCGAGCACTTTGCGGCGAATATGCGGAAAGCCGCGTGATTTCATCAGGTGCAGAGTGGCGTGCATGAGGAGTTTCCGAGTGATAATAAAAATGATTTGTGTTGATGGTGCGCGTCATTACGGCGTGCAGTAATGTAAATCAAAATAATGTTAATTAACGCGATGTTAGGCAATAACGTAAGTCGGTAATTTGGATCAACAACATGACAAAGCTATTCATCACATGATGGACTAATCATAATGTGTTTTGAGTTAGGGCTGCTGGCTTGCTAATTTAATAGGGCTATAGTGATCCATACGGCAGCCTAATATGTTTTGGATGCAATGTTTTGATGCAAATTCTAAACCTCAGTCGCTTTCATTGCGCACGGCTTACAGAGGGTGTTGCAACGACGTGAATGGGTAAATAAGGATTGAATAAATGAGTAAAAGCCATCACTAATTGCGAAGCAATACAAAATAGAAATGTGGAAAATGATAACCAAACTCCTTATTTGGCGCGGTGTTTGAGGCTAAAATGATTGGAAACGCCCGTGTATAAAGGAGTATGCAGGGTATGTAAGATGGTGCGTAAAGAGGCTTAAAGAGGCGTAAAGAGGCGTAAGGAGATATAAAGAAACATAATAGGATTATAAAAGTAGTGGCGGTTTGTGTCCGACCATTTCAATATTTCATGCTCAACTCATAGGAGAAAAATAATGTTTAGCCATATCATGATCGGTGCCAACGACCTGCACGCTTCAAAGAAATTTTACGACGCCATCCTCGGCACGCTCGGCATCCCGCCTGGCCGAGCCGACGACAAAGGTCGCGTTTTTTATATGACCAAAACCGGCGTTTTCGCGATTAGCAAACCGATCAACGGCGAGGCGGCATGTGCGGCTAATGGCGGCACGGTTGGGTTTGCGGTCGATAGCGCCGAGCTTGGTGACGCATGGCATGCTGCGGGCATCGCGAATGGTGGCACGACATGCGAAGATCCACCGGGTCTCCGCGAAGGGCCGAAAGGAAACCTTTACCTCGCTTATTTGCGCGATCCAGCGGGCAATAAGATTTGTGCGTTAAAGCGGTTGTATTGAGAGCTGAAAACATTTTGCCAAACCTTGACTCTTGACTAGCTCGCTCTGCCAAGAGAAGAGTTGGCAGGCGGCAAGGCATGATTTTGCGTTTGCGATTTATTACAACACTCCCTGAAAAATGTTCGCACACGGCGCGCTGCTGAGAGTTCGAGCAGGAAACGAAGGTCCTTTCGTCAAGTGGCTTGAGGAGCTTGGCCTGAAAGATTTCTTGAACTGCTACCCAATTCCAAAATTGGTAGAGTGGGGATGGCTCGTCCCGCAGTATCGCTATAGCTTCCCACTAGAAGAGTTTGAGAGTGAGCCAGAAACCATAACATGGGGCGCAAAACAGCGCAGCAGTCCTATTGAAAGGCTGTGGGATTTTGAGTGGTACATAAACTCCATTGATGAGCCGCTCTGGTTTCTGCACCCCTTTTTCCGACCGGATAACACCAGTGGACTAATGCTCAGAAACAATGGCCAGCCATGGTCAACAATTGAAGTTCCAGCGTCTTTCACGACAAAGCACGGCGAAAAAATTACGCCGTATGTTGACTATTTTTTCCATTGGCAGGGCTACGCGTTGATAGACGTCATTCGATTCTCGGATTGCATACAGCCCATTTTGAATACACCCGAAGCAAGCCAAACTGCCCAACAAATAGTGCGGATTATAGAAAGCGTAAAGGACTGGGATCCGCGAGGAGTTCTATCCGCCCCCCGAAGATGGGGAGGCATGCATCAACTCATGACATGGCTTTCGCACTACCGAGCCTTTCGTGATGCGCTGTACACTTGGGAAGCTAAACATCCTGATGACAAGAAAACTCATCGTCGTGGCGCTTTGGAATTGGCAGGTTACTTCGGTATTACTGCAGATATTTTAAGAAATTCCATTAAAAACAACTTATTGGTTCTCGCAGCGGAGTGGCAACGCGCACCCGCGCAAAATAAAATATGGATGGACCCAGCTTGGCCAATGCTACAGAACGACATTTACCTTGCAGTTTTGTGGCTCTGTATGTTGGACGGTGAAAAGTTCGTTCATTACATGGATTTGTGGAGTCATGCGCCGTCAAGGCAAAGTGACGGATCAGCGGAACTTGTCGAGGTGCTCCCATTTGAGTTCTACAAGGACAGAATAAATTTCTTCCGTAATGCTAATTTTTACTTGGACGCTTACAACGCCATCGCACCGGAAAGTGAATCAAAGGGGTCAGCGACATATTTTGCGGCAATCGCAGATTAATTGTCGCTGACCCCTTTAATTTAATCCTTAAGACCGAGGGCTTGCATCATTACCGATTTGCAACACGTGAAGGGGCAAGGCGAGCAGTGTTTGATTATATTGAAGTGTTCTAGGCCCCGCAGGAAGTCCCCTTGGGGGACAACCAAATCAGACGTCACGAGAAAATCAACAATCAGTCACCCACTGATTGCGCAAAACAATTCAACGAAACAGAGTCTCAATTGGCTGCATAATCTATTGACTTGCCCGTCCACTAAATCAGACCTCGCTCATGTCCACCCCTAGACGCAATGAGCGCCTGGTTGTGTCCTTTGATGCATTTCGAAACAGAAATCTTTGAAACCCCTTGCTTTGCAAGCCCATTCTTGAAGTTCTGATGCGCGACGTCGTCAACATATTTGTTGAGCACCAAAACATCCGGTGAAAGCTCACCGATCACGTCAAGAACACCTTGGGGGGACGCTTCACTTTATTAACTAAGGATTACTTTTTAGTCAAACCAGGAGACGTTATGTTTTACAAATCATTTTTTAGCCCGGCTGCGGCAGCAGCGTTGTTGCTCGGAGTTGGTCTGATTGCCGCATCATCGTCGGCGTCAGCCGAAACGCAAGTTATCGGCGACGTTAACCTTGATGGCAATGCCACACGCGCCATCCTGATACGATCAGACGGCACCCCGCCACAGCTAAAAGCGGGCCATCTGGTCAATAATCAGATGCAGTTCACCACGCTGGCAGACCCGGGCGCTAATTTCCGTATCGTGGCGGCCACTGCTAGCACAGCGCGCGCTGGCGCCACATGGCGGTTTTGGATGAATTCATCAATGATAACGATGCCAAGTAATGCGGATATGAGCCCCAGCGTGCTGCCAATGACGGTAAAAAATATTAAGTTTTTAAGCTGCTGCAAATTGGGTGGTTAGCCACCACTAATTTCCAAGTCCGACAGAATCTAGTTTTTAACACTGATTTTGTAGATAACTTAGGAGAAGGGTATGGCGAGTTTGTGATGATTAGTTTGATATTGAGCGTGAACACTTACCTAAATTCACGATTGCTTGTAAGAAGTTGACTGACAATTTTTGGCGGACACGTCGTTCACTAGCAACAAAACAAAGTCCATGAAAACAAAGAGTTATCGTAATGGCTGGTTTATGCATCGTCAGTCGATTACTTACGGCATCTTACATCCCAAGGTTTTTCACTGTCGCTTAAGGCACATAGTATTTTGGCACTTTACTTGCACTATACTCAATGCACGCGATGTAGCGTAAACAATGGAGCGCATCATGTTATTAAACATACGCATTATTTTAGTTTGTATTGTAGTTGCGAGCTATACATTTTGCTTGGACACCCATGCGCAAACAATTACAGCAGCACCTAATCCGTGCATTATTCCTGAAAGTGGCTACAACTGTACTTCAACACTTTCGTGGCCACCTTCCAGCGCATATGATCTGTGGGTAACTGTCCCGGCAACCGGGTTTACAAGCATTGTGGCGGGGGGGCTCAATGGACCTGTCACACTTCCTTGGATCGCTGAATCTCCGACAATCTTTCAGCTACGAACTCGGAGTGGCGTGGTACTAGCGTCAACGACTGTGCAAGGGCTTCGGCCTAGCCTGTCGGCGTCACCTAACCCGTGTTCAATTCCAGCGGGACAAGCCAACTGTACATCGGTATTGAGTTGGTATTCATCGCCTCTTTACGATTTGTGGGTAACTATCCCAGCTACAGGATTTACCAGCCCGGTTGCGGCAGGAAGTAGCGGTACAACGACACTGCCTTGGATCAGCGCAGATGCCTCAATTTTCCAGCTACGCGATGTCTCAACAGGCGTCACATATAGAACAATATCGGTTAATGGGCAACAATCAATTGCACCGCCTTCCTGTAGTTCGGTATCGCCTCAAAGTGTTAATGTGTATACGGGGCAGGCTGTGTCACTTTCAGCCATTTGCTCTGGAACTATTTCAGGCTATGAGTGGACAGCAGCCCCAAATGGCCCAGCTGTTTCTGGCTCATTGAGCAGTGTAACGACGGGTGTCTTCAATTCAGTTGGAACCTACGTTTATACAGCAAGAGCATACAATGCTGTGGGCTACAGCTCATCAGTATCAGCCACCATTACGGTTCTTGTGCCGTCACCAACATGCTCATCCCTATCAGCAAGTCCATCTGCCTCAGTGCTCGTTGGGGGTTCAACTCTGCTTACCGCTAACTGCGCTGATTTGATCGTATCCTACTCATGGACAGCATTAGCAGGAGCGCCGCCAGCATTGTCTAATACGTCTAGCGTAACGGTGGGTCCATTCAATACTACTGGCAGCTTCACCTATACGGTACAAGCCACAAATTCATCCGGTACGCAGAGTGCGCCTGTCTCACTCGTCATTAATGTGAGTCCGCGTATTTGTGACGCTGCAACCACATTGCAAGTTAACTCATGCCTTGCTGAGATTCGCAACAATACTAAAGACCATTTACGAGTTATTCAAAGTATCTCTTGTTCCAGCAGTGCTGATTGCTATTTTCAACTTGGATTGCCAAACTCCCCAAGAACGATACCGATCGAAATTTATGGGGCAAACTCATCAATCATTATTAATCGTGCTGGAAACCCGACTACCCCAATTTTCGAGTTGGTTGGGATGA